>CAZHZP010000133.1:0-6954 GCA_964537165.1 uncultured Roseivirgaceae bacterium
GACGTTTTTATAATTGAGTTTGCAAATATCGGAAGTTTTCGGGAATTACCAAAAGCCCGCCAAAAAATTATCAGCTAATTTATAGAAGGTTATCAGCGCTTACGGGAATAAGGACAGTGACGGCAGCCACTGCCGCAACAATACCCACGCCTCAAATGGTATTGAGCCGTAAAAACCATGAGCCCCTGCTCGTTCAGGTAATAGTCGCCAGGTTGAATGTCCAAGGGCCTGAGCGGCTTCTTTTTGCTATCCATGAATTTATCGCCGGCGCTGTTTGTTACCTTTACTGGCTGATCAGCAGCCATTCTTTTAGTTCAAGGCACAAATTTACCTAATTATGATAGAATCCCTAATATCATCCGACCAGGCAATCCAACTGGAACACCAACACGGGGCACATAATTATCACCCCCTGCCGGTGTCCCTGGCCAAAGGAGAAGGTGTTTTTCTCTGGGATGTCAAAGGCAAACGGTACTATGATTTTCTGTCGGCTTACTCAGCCGTTAACCAAGGCCACTGCCATCCCCGCATATTGGAAGCGATGGTAGAGCAGGCCAGTACCCTGGCATTGACCTCCAGGGCTTTTTATAATAATGTATTGGGTGTTTACGAAAAATACATTACCGAGTACTTTGGCTTTGACAAGATTCTCCCCATGAATACCGGGGTGGAAGCCGTGGAGACGGGCATAAAAATCGCAAGGAAATGGGCGTATGAAAAAAAGGGCATCCCCGAAAACGAGGCACAAATCGTCGTGGCTGCAAACAACTTCCACGGCAGGACCACAACGGTCATCTCCTTTTCGAGCGATGACAACGCCAGGAAAAACTTTGGCCCTTATACGCCCGGGTTTATCTCTATCCCTTATGATGACCTCCACGCTCTAGAAAAGGCCATAACCGAAAATGAAAACATTGCCGCATTTCTGGTCGAGCCGATCCAGGGCGAGGCTGGCGTGTTTGTCCCTAAAGAAGGCTATCTGGCGGCGGCTGCGGCATTGTGCGAAAAACACCGGGTATTGTTCATTGCCGACGAAATACAGACAGGCATTGCCAGAACGGGAAAGCTATTGGCTTGCGACCATGAGAATGTCCACCCTGACATCCTGCTTCTGGGCAAAGCCCTGTCTGGAGGCTTCTACCCGGTGTCTGCCGTACTGGCCAATAACAACATCATGGAAGTGATCCGCCCGGGCCAGCATGGCTCTACCTTTGGAGGGAATCCATTGGCTTCAAGAATCGCGATGGCTGCGCTGGAAGTCGTAAAAGATGAGCAATTGGCTGAAAATGCCGCCAGGCTGGGCGAGATCTTTAGGAGCCGTATGAAAAAACTGGTAGGCGCAAACCCGTGGGTAAAAGCCGTGAGAGGAAAAGGTCTGCTGAATGCCATGGTAATCAACGACACAGAGGACAGTGCGACCGCCTGGAACATCTGTCTCGCATTACGGGACAACGGCCTATTGGCCAAGCCTACCCATGGCAATATTATTCGCTTCTCCCCACCACTGGTCATCACAGAAGAACAGTTGCAGGAATGTTGTGACATTCTAGAAACCACACTCACAACCTTTTCCCAAGACTAAAATTAGTTAAAGAGTGAATTTATTCCTTAGCCTCGATTGTTGCTAAGGTGTTTGAAAATAACGTAAGCATGAAGAAAAAAAATCAGGCAGTAATTTTTGATATGGATGGCGTCATTTGCCATACCAATCCTTATCACACAAAGGCCTATCAGAAGTTTTTGGCGAAAAGAGGCCTTTACCCCACAGAGGAAGAATTTGCACAACACATGTATGGCAAAAACAACCGCTACATTCTCACCCATTTTCTTGGAAGGGAGATCGGCGAAGATGAATTTTTCACGCTGGAAAATGAAAAAGAGGAGCTTTTCCGGGAAATTTATGCTGAAGAAATCGTACCAATCGACGGGTATTTGGAATTTCTTGATGAACTAAAGACAGCAGGTTTCAAAACCGGCGTAGCCACCTCAGCCCCTTTTTCCAACCTCCACCTGATCATGGGAGCTTTGGGCTTTGAGCCGAAAATGGAATCCATGCTGGCGAGTGAACATGTCTCCAAGCACAAACCGGATCCGGAAGTTTATTTAAAGTCCGCATCCAATTTAGGGGTGCCTGTGGAAAGCTGCGTGGTGTTTGAAGACTCTTATTCAGGCGTGTCCGCAGCGCTCAATGCCGGTATGAAAGTGGTCGGCGTACTCTCTTCGCATACGAAAGAAGAACTGCCTCCTTGTCAATTTTACATTAAGGATTATAAGGAGCTTACCGCAAAACATATTGAAGAAATCCTAAGCCAAGTGTCTGTATAATGCAAAGAAGGCCAAGAAGAAATAGAAAATCAGCCGTGATCCGCTCGATGGTGGAGGAAACGAGGCTGTCTGTTAAAGACTTTATTTTCCCTATCTTTTTGATCGAGGGGCAAGGACAAAAGATAGAAGTGGGATCTATGCCCGGGATCTATCGGTTCTCCACCGATCTCCTGTTGAAGGAAATTGAATCTTGTATGAATTTGGGAATAAAGGCCTTCGACCTATTTCCCGCCTATCCCGAAAGCAAAAAAGACGCCTACGCCAGCGAAGGCCATAATCCCGAGACATTCTATCTAAAAGCTATCCATACGATCAAGCAGACATTCCCCGAAGCCTGTATCATGACCGATGTGGCCATGGATCCCTACAGCTCGGACGGGCACGACGGCCTGGTGAAGGACGGCCGCATATTAAACGATGAAACTTTAGAGATACTGGGGAAAATGGCACTTGCCCAAGCGCAGGCAGGGGCCGATATATTAGGCCCGTCTGACATGATGGACGGACGTGTCGGCTATCTTCGGGACATTCTGGATCAAAATGACTTCAAAGACGTATCGATTATGTCCTACACCGCCAAGTATGCTAGCGCTTTTTATAACCCGTTTAGGGACGCGTTGGATTCAGCCCCTAAGTCTGGCGATAAAAAAACCTATCAAATGGATCCCGCTAACCTTCAGGAAGCACTTATAGAGGCGGAACTTGATATGCGGGAGGGGGCTGATTTTCTAATGGTCAAACCCGCACTGGCATATCTGGATGTCATCCGCTTATTGAAGGACAATTTCCCACTACCCATTGCTGCTTATAATGTCAGCGGTGAATATGCCATGATCAAAGCATCTGCCGCAAGGGGCTGGCTGGACGGCGAACGGGCCATGCTGGAATCCCTCCTGTCCATCAAAAGAGCCGGGGCGAATATTATCCTGAGCTATTTCGCCAAGGAATTTGCGCTGCTCCGCCAATAATTCTTTTTAATACAAGCCAAAATCAGAGGGTGCTGTCAGAACAGCCCCTCTTTTTTTTTCTATAGACCTTCCTTGCTCTTTCCTTTTTGCGCTGCCCCGTCTCAACGGCGAGAGGCCTGACCTATCAGACACCCAGTTACTTTTTAAACCATATTGAGGAATTATATCATAAAATTTACAGTATCAGGCCTTACGAACAACCAGTTAATAGATAAAAAACATTTTTTTGCTGAAACATTGTTATTTTTTCAACCATTTATATTTATCTTTAGAAAATTTTCAACCAAAACCCATCATTAATATGGAACCCATAACACCCCCTACCTAGGAAGCTTCCCCCTTTTTTTAAAAAAAACCATTGAACATCACATTTATAAAATCCACATGAAAACAACCAAATTACTCCTCGTTCTTATTTTCATCTTCTCCTTCCGTTATGTCCAAGCCCAAGAAGAGACTGATGTGTCCCAGATTACGCTCTCCGGCTCCGTAGATGCTTATTACAGGGCCAATCTTACCGCACCCAACAAAGGTGACTTTGCGCAGGCCCCTGGCACTTCGTTCGCCAACCTTCCGGGATTTGCCCTGGGAATGGCCAATCTGGTGGCTGCTTATGAAGGAGAAAAGATTGGCTTTGTGGCTGACCTGGTATTCGGTCCCCGAGGAGCAGATGCTGTGTTCTTATCTTCAGGCAGTGCCAACATCGTCAACCAGCTTTATCTGTACTGGAAACCCGGTGATAAGCTCACCTTCACTATCGGCAACTTCAACACCTACCTTGGCTATGAAGTCATTTCCCCCACTGGCAACTTCAACTATTCGACCTCCTACATGTTCTCCTCAGGGCCATTTTCCCACACGGGGCTCAAGGCGGATCTTGAGCTGACAGAAAACTGGTCGTTAATGGCGTCTGTCATGAACCCGACTGACTTTACCGATTTCAATCCCCTTGGCACCTATACCGCCGGCCTACAAGTAGGGTATGAGAACGACAACGGCGGCACCTGGTTAAACTTCCTATATGGTGACCAGGATGGTAAGCTGGACGAAGATCACGGATTGGTTAACGGGGAAACTTCGGCAGGAACAACTTTCCAGGCCGACCTGACCACAGGCTACAATGCTACCGAGGCCCTGTATCTTGGGTTAAATGCTACCTATCTGACCACTTCCGCCGGTGAATGGTATAACGGATCAGCGATAGCAGATCAGGACGGCGATGCGGCCGGCTTTTATGGCATTGCGGGCTATGCACAAGCCAGCACCTCCGAAAAATTTGCCCTGGGCGCAAGGGTAGAATATTTCAGCGTCTTCAATGACGGCGGCAGTGCCATCGCAACCGATCCTTCGAACGGCGACGGCAACGTATTGGCATTTACGCTCTCGGGTAATATCAAGCCGGCCAAAAACCTTACGTTGATCCCAGAACTCCGGCTAGACACGGCTTCTGAGGACAGCAACTTTATTAATCGCAGTTTGAGCCCGTCCAAAAGTTTAAGCTCATTCTTGTTGGCAGCAGTATTTTCGTTCTAAATCTGATTTTTTCTTAAAAAAGCCCCGCTTTAAAATTTAATCGGGGCTTTTTCTATTTTGCTGTATTTTTCGGGGAATCAAGTAAAAAAACTAACCCCCAGCGCCCCATCCCACTGCAACGAAGCTTTAGACAGGTTTAAAATAAACCAATTTTATAAAGATTAAAATATTTTTGCCGATATAAAGTTACCGTATTCCGGTATATACATCAAAAAAAATCTGTTTTGGCGAAAACTTTTTTCCATAATTCCGTAATAGCATATAAAGAAGTTGAATAGAAAACACGATCACATGACGAGATTCACCTATTTATTTTTGGCGGGTTTACTAGCCTTTAATGTATCTGAAGCACAGGAACTAAAAGGCCCTAAAGCTAAAAACTACAAGCCTTGGAAAAAACAGGCTATTACCGCCACTTTAGTAACAAAGACTGATGAATCCTCCCTGAAAGGCCCTGCTTTCAAAAACAAAAAAAACTGGGAGTCCCAAGCCAACAGGGCGGAAGTCACTCTTCAGTCCAACACAAAAAGACAGATTACCGGCCCGAAGGCAAAAAACCGCAAACTTTGGAAAAAGGACTAGGCCATTCTATACATGTACTTTTGAATAAAGAAGATCTCTGATTAGAGATCTTCTTCCCTTTCCAACATTAAAATGGCATTCTGAGGCACTATATAATATTTTTCACCCTCATATACCACCTCGTGAGACCCATTGATAATGAAGATCGCCAAATCACCCTCTTTGGCTTGTAGCGGGATATATTTAATGTTCTCATCTTTATCCTGCCAAGGCTCATTTTCCTCCAGCGGCAGTGGGATCGGATATCCGGGTCCCGCTTTCATGATATACCCCTGCTGCACCCTCTCCTTCTCCTGGACCCCAGGAGGTAAGTAAAGACCGCTAGACGTTTTCTCGTCTGGTTTCTTTAAGCGAATCAATACCCGATCCCCTACAATGATCAGTTTCTTTAGCTTATTTTCGGCTGTAATACGCATAACAACATCTTTTTTTATAAAAAGAATGGCACCCCGGTGACGGGACGCCATTCTTTAAAGGCAATCATCAAGAGGGATTATTTCTTCCCTTCGTCATTTACTTCTTCATAATCCACATCGGACACACTGTCTCCTTGATCCTGGGCGGTGGCACCTGCCCCTGGCTCGGCCTGGGCTCCCGGACCACCTTCGGTGGCATTATACATCTCCTGAGAGGCGCCCTCCCATGCTTTGTTTAGTCCCTCCATCGCCGGATCAATGGCGGCCAGATCCTGTGCCTGGTGCGCGGCTTTCAACTTCTCCAAAGCCTCGTTGATCGCAGTCTTGTTTCCTTCAGAGATTTTCTCTCCGAATTCCTTCAGCTGCTTTTCGGTTTGGAAAACCAGACTGTCAGCCTGATTCAGCTTTTCGATCTTTTCCCTTTCCGCTTTATCAGAAGCCGCATTTGCTTCAGCTTCTTTTTTCATCCTTTCGATTTCGTCCTGAGACAAGCCAGAGGAAGCTTCGATTTTGATCTTCTGCTCCTTGCCCGTTCCCTTATCTTTGGCAGAAACGTTCAGGATACCGTTGGCGTCAATATCGAAGGTTACTTCGATCTGAGGCACGCCTCTTGGTGCAGGCGGGATGTCGGACAGTTGGAACCTGCCAATGCTCCTGTTATCTTTAGCCATGGGACGCTCCCCTTGAAGCACATGGATATCAACAGCAGGTTGGTTATCCGCAGCGGTGGAGAAAGTCTCAGACTTCTTGGATGGAATTGTGGTGTTGGCCTCGATCAACTTGGTGAACACCCCGCCCATGGTCTCGATACCCAAGGACAACGGTGTCACGTCAAGCAACAGGACATCTTTAACCTCTCCTGTCAGTACACCTCCTTGAATAGCCGCTCCGACCGCTACCACTTCATCAGGGTTAACACCCTTGGAAGGTTTCTTACCGAAGAATTTTTCTACTTCTTCCTGAATCTTCGGAATACGGGTGGAACCACCTACTAGAATCACCTCGTCGATATCGGATGGAGACAATCCTGCATCCTGCATAGATTTCTTGACAGGCTCTAGGGACCTTCTAACCAAGTCTTCTGATAGTTGTTCGAATTTGGCCCTGCTCAACTGCCTTACCAAGTGCTT
>CAZHZP010000134.1:0-6951 GCA_964537165.1 uncultured Roseivirgaceae bacterium
TTAATACAGGCTGGCTGATTTCCAACCTGGTGAGATTGAACGAAAATGATAAAGAAGTGATATTGGAGTATATTTATGATCAGAAATAAGCTAATCGTATTTTCGTTGATTTGCTGGGTCTCCATCTTCAACGTGAAGGCTCAGGATCTAGGCGAATACACCAAAGATGAGGTGAAGGATTTTTCCCAGAAAGTGGAAGACCAGATACGTTTTCTCGAATACTTCCTGAATACCGTGGGAAGCCAGGGAACTTCTGCCCGCGACAAGGATGTCATCATCAGGGACAGCTATTCGAAGATTTTCCGCGACGAAAAAGTACAGGTGGAGGATGACCTGCTGGTGGATAGAAAGGTGATTACCAATAAGGATGTCACTGCCTACCTCAAAGATGTTGAATTCTTCTTTAAAGATGCGCAGTTCAAATTCAAAGTGAGGGAAGTAAAGCCCGCCTTAAGGGAGAATGACGCGCTGTTTTTTATCGTTTCGCTGGACCGTACCCTCACCGCCATCGGTTTAAATGACGAGAAGATCGAGAATACCCAGCCACGGTTCATCGAAGTGAACCTGGATAAAAATTCCAATGAGCTAAAAATCGCCAGTATTTATACGACCAAACTGAGCCGGGACAAAGAGCTGACCGAGTGGTGGAATAACCTGACCTTCGAATGGTCTACGTATTTTAGGGATAAACTTGGCTTCACAGAGGACTCCCTGACCATGGAACAGATCAATTCTATCAGCGACATTGACTCTATTGTTCTATCAGGAAATCAAATCATACAAGACCTTAGTCCTATCCACGCGTTGCGTGGGCTGAAATATGTGGATATCAGCAATACCAATATACAGGATCTCAGCCCCATCAGCAATGTGACCTTTTTGAGCTATCTGGATATTTCCAACACGCCAACAGATGATATCCAATTTATCAAGTATTCTGACCGGCTCACTTACCTGGATATATCAGGTACCCGGGTGGCCGACATTGAGGAACTGAAAAACCTCCAAAATCTAAAGCATCTCAAGATCATCAATACCACCCTTCAGAGTTTCGGTGTTTTGAATTCCTTTAAATCGCTCGAAACCCTTGATCTGGAAGAGTGTGGTTTTAGCAATCTCGAAAATATCAGTGCGCTCGAAAACCTTCGCGCCTTAAGCCTGAAGGGCAATTACCTGATCAATTTTGGCTTTTTGGCGGAGCTGAAAAATCTGGAAACACTCAACCTGGAGGAAACCAATATCATGGATTTGGCTCCTTTGGCAGAGCTGGCTAAGCTTCGTATTGTCAACATCAATGGCACGGAGGTCAGCAGCTTAAATGCTTTAGATGGACGTGAAAGTCTTCAAAAGATATACGCGGATCAGACCAGTATTCCTGAAGTAGCGGCAGATAGTTTCGCAATCAAAAACCGCTCTATACTGCTGATCCACCGTGTGGAAGATTTACAGGCTTGGTGGCAGAGTCTGCCACAGGGTTGGCCGGAAGTGCTGAGCAAAGCTAACCCTCATATTCAAGGAGAACCCACTGTAGAAGATCTTTATAGAATGGTGGGGGTAGACTCATTGGATTTGTCCGGCAGCAGCGTAGTCAATCTGAGACCCGTAGTGAAATTTAAAAAGCTGATCAAACTCACGCTGGATAATACCAAGGTCCACGACCTGGCGCCCCTGTCTGAATTAAGGACGCTGGAGGAGATTCATGCCAACAGCAGTGCCGTTACCAATGTGGAGCCTTTGGTCCACCTGCGTTCCCTGAAGGAGCTTCACTTCAACGGGACCAATATAGGTTCGGTGGCTCCTTTAAAAAGACTGGAAAATCTAATTTTCGTTGATGTTGACCAGACAGAAGTTCCTCAAGGGCAGGTTCTTGAACTGGTTGAGGCCGTGCCTGAGGTGAACGTAGTCTTTAGAACCACGGAATTGCAGGCTTGGTGGGAGAGTTTGACCGACACTTGGAGAACTGTTTTTGAAAAGCAGTTTGAATTAGGTGGCAATCCTACTTCAGCTGAATTACATGCCATGACTGCTAGCCCTAAGCTTCAAATTGAAGGGGGGCAGATTAATAATCTGGAGCCTTTGTTGGCCTTCTACAACCTGAGAGAACTGAATATACAGAATGTGCCTTTGACGGATATGTCACCGTTGTCTCAGTTGCTGACTTTGAGACATCTTTCGGTCATGCAGGCGCCGGTATCCGGTCTTTCCCCCTTATCGTCATTGGCCGAGCTTGAGTATCTCAATCTCTCCAACACCGGAATAGAAGACCTGAGGCCTCTTCAATCCCTTCAGTCGCTTAGAACTTTTATCGCGTCGGGCACCAATATCAGAAATCTGAGGGGCATGGATGCATTAAGGGGCTTGGTGGAGCTGGATATTGCCAGTACCAATGTAAGGAGCCTCAACCCGGTGATGAACCTGAGCAATTTAGAGAGTTTGGTCTGTTTCAATACCAGGATAAACCGACGCCAAGTGGACAAATTCAAGAGGGCCAATCCTGATTGTGACGTAAGGTACTATTAAGAGGCACCCGCCCCGTATGGCACAAAAAAGCCCGGAACCGTTAAGGATCCGGGCTTTTTTTATGAGGGGCACCATCTTTTATTTATTAAAGGAGGTCAACATCCAGTGGTTGGATTCCAACGTTTTAATGAAGGCAATCAACATGTCTTCGGTGGCGGTATCGCCCAAGTCGGAGACTTTTTCAGCGCATTCATTCATGTTTTCCGCAAGAATTTCAAAATCCTTCAGCACCTCTTTTACCATTGATTTGGAATCAAGATCGGTCCCTACTTCTTTAATGGTAGAATGCTCCAGGTAGTCCTTTATCAGGCTCAGCGGTGTCATTCCAAACACCCGTATTCTTTCTGCGATCAAATCAATGTTAGAGAAAGCTTCATTATACAGCTCTTCAAACTTTTCGTGAAGATCAAAAAAGTCGCCTCCTGTTACATTCCAGTGGAAGTTACGGAGTTTTTGATAGTGGACATGATAGTTGGCCAGCAATTGGTTAAGGGACTGGACGATGGCATCAGACTCTTCCTGATTGTAACCTAATTTTTTAAATACTCTTTTGTCAGAATTACCCATGATCGATAAAATTTAAGGTTAAAAATGATTAAAATTGAAACACCTACTGGTTGGTATCGTATCGCTTGATGCCTTCAATGGCCATGTCGATGTTATTGGTGTCGTACTTGCTTTCAAGGATAACAGCTTTGTTTTCATAGACCATGATGGGGGTTCTCAAGCAATCGGCTTCTGCCCTCAAAATCGTGAGGAGGTCATTCTCCTCGATGTCTTTTCCAGCAATGTTGTCTCTATAATAAGAGGATTTCTCGTCAAATAGTTCGATTATCGGGACGTTTAATTTCTGGGCCAGCTCAGAGATTTGGGTCGATGTGAGTTGGGTTCTGGCCACATCCAGCTCGTTGATTTTATGCTTGTTCAGGGACAAGGCATATCCGTAGGCTTCACGGTCGTCTTTTTTGCCGCTATTATAGACGAACTTTATCTCATTTTTCTTCATGTCAAACATAGTCCTGTGATTTGGCCAAAAATATATCACAAACAATGCCAACATAGGAGCGCTAAATAGCCGGAATGCACCGTTATTTCCATAAAACCTGCATCAAACTGAGGCGCAGCAGCTGCCCCATGTTCTTGCATTGGAGGAAGGCGTGGTTTTTATAATGATAAGCCAGCTCCGATTTTAACGAAGCGACGTTTTCGGGTGTGGAGATGACGTCCTCCTCCATACATTTAAGCAGGTCGGCGATTTCTGGAGAAGAAGACTTCAGGCGGGTGGCGATCAGTGCTCTTTCTTCCCGCTGGTACTGCACCATGGACTCTGTAGTGATGTGCTTGATGCCCAATTGGATCAAGATGTTGTTCTGTTTAAAATATTGGGGCAGGTAAATTGATTTTTTCCCCTCGTAAGACTGCTGGTCAAAGTCTATGGCCCTGATGCGGAAATGCGTATCTTCAAAATCCGGGGTGACGTCGATGACAAAATTGGAAGAATGCATGTCCCCTAATAGCCGGACAAAGCACCGCTCATTGAATTTGACAAATTCTTTGGACAGCCTGGTGGGGTTCATCAGAGGATCGTTGATCTGTACTTTCATAAACTGTTCCCCTGGAATCCCGGCAATATGCTCTTCGATCAAAGAATCTTTGTACACCAGGTAGCTGATGCGGTTGGGGGAGAGGAGATGTTCCAGCTCTAATCCATACACCCGGGACGCATCGGCATGCTTGATGTAGAAGTAGTCGAAGTTGTCATTAATCTTGTTAACGATCCGGATGCGAAAAGGCTGGGTATTGCCATAGGTGCAGAGGTCCACCCGGTCCACATAGAGATGTTCCATCACGGACATGTCGCCGTCAGCCTTCAGGAGGGCGTAGATCTTTTTGATGTTGTAATGGATTTCTTCCCTATCCGATTCATCATAGAAGACCGTGACCCAGAGGGTGTCGTTTCCTTTGAAATCATAGAGCGCAATGGAATTGGAAAAGCGCAACAGTTCCCTGTAGTGAATAGGGATATCTACCTGACGTCCGTAATTGACCAGGTAGCTTCTCAAGCCCTCACTGATAGGGTAGACGATTTTCTTTTTGCTGATCAAAGCCATAGGCGGAAATCAGGTTTATTGCTGCAACAGTTTTTCTTCGTTTTTTAGTTTGCGGTCAAAAAGAAAAGGACCAAACGGCAGAACAGAAGCCACTAGGCCCATAAAGGTCTTTAGAAAAGTCCATCCAAGTTTTCTGCTGGTTGGAATCAAGATGACAACATATAACATAAAGAGGATGCCGTGGATCCAGCCCACATACTTCACCATCAAAGGCATATCAAACCCATACTTTAACGGCATGGCAATAAATAGCAGGACGATCATGGATATGCCTTCTACCAGGCTGATGATTCTGAATCTTTTAAGCGTCGACAATTTCTCTTCGTAGTTCATCTGTTGTTTTTAATTTGAAAAAGAACCTGAAGTCCATTCCATAGGTTCCGTTTTAGTTGCACATTGTCAGCCAGATGCTCTAGCGCATCGGCAAAGAAATATTCCCTTTCGCCACCGACGATCTCGTAGTTGGCCTTTTTAAACTTCATGATCGGGTGGTTAAAGGAGCCGAATACCACGCATTTGCGGGGATTGAGCTGGTCAATGGCTTCCGGAGGGAGCTCCAGGATATGCGTGGATGATACCAGCGCCACATCCTTTAACGAACAACCCACGGCACCCAACACTTTGAGCAAAAAGTCCCGGTGGCTGCTGTCCAGGGAACTTCCTTGAAACACAACTAAGATCCCTTTTTCAAAGCTGCCTTCAAAGGTGAGCGTGTTGATCTCCTCCTCATACTCCTCTTCGGCCGGGTCTTCCGAAACGGTTGCCGTCGTGGAGGCAAGCTGGCGGTTGGTATCGGGGGCAGGGTGCTGTGCCGTCAAATGTAGCTGGACATCTCCCGGAAGGAGGACCAGGTCTTGGTCAAGAATAAGGCTGAGTTGCTGTAAGTTCAATGTTTCCATGGATTTCACATAGGGGTAACGTTTTGTCCCTGATTTCTGACTTATATCAATCGTTTTTCTCCTTGCCCTGCTGTATATTGAACAGCGCCTGTACTTCCAGTGCATCCTTAGGGTCCATCCGGTTGGCAAAGATCAGCCGTAGCTGCCTTCTTCTCAATGCGCCGTCGAAGAGTTCCTGCTCTTCGGGCGTCTGTACCGCAAGTTCAGGTACTTTTACCGGCCGTCCCTGAGGATCTACCGCTACAAAAGTAAAAAATGCCTGATGCGTTTTCTGTTTTATACAGGCGGGAATATCTTCTGAGTAAACTTCAATGAAAATTTCCATCGATGTATTAAAAGCCCGGGTGGTGACGGCTTTTAAAGTCACCACATTCCCCAAAGCGATGGGGTTATTGAAGGATATGGTATCAACCGAGGCGGTGACGACCAGCGAATTAGAATGCCTTTGGGCTGAAATGGCGGCCACCACATCCATCCAATGCATCAGCCTGCCCCCCATCAAATTATTCAGGGTATTGGTGTCGTTGGGCAACACCATTTCTGTCATGATAACTTCCGATTCCTTTGCCGTCTTACTTTTTATCATAGCTTTTTTGTAGGGTTCTCAATGTCATTGATCACCATCCTTCCTCTCCTAACAACGGGACGAAGGAAAAGTTGTCAAATTCTTCCTGGATTATCTCCCCGCTTGATTTTTTGGTCAGCCGGAGCATTTTTTGGGATGATCTGTCGCCTACCGGGATGACCAATTGGCCACCTTCCTTTAGTTGGTCTACCAGGGCAGCTGGTACGGCAGGTGCCCCGGCAGTCACAAGGATTTTGTCGTAGGGTGCCTGCTCAAGCAGACCCATCGATCCATCGCCCAGGTAAAACTTGATCTTGATCCCCAGCGTGGGAAGAAACTGTTTTGCTTTCGAATGGAGCTTTTTATTGTATTCGATACTATGTACCACCGCACCCAGTAAATAGAGGATTGCTGCCTGATAGCCGGAGCCGGTGCCGATTTCAAGCACCTTGTCCCCGGGGCGGATTTGTAATAGTTCGGTTTGGAAAGCAACTGTATAGGGTTGGGAGATGGTCTGTCCCTCGCCTATAGGGAATGCTTTGTCCTCGTATGCATGGGAATGGAGGGCGCTATCGAAAAAGAAATGACGTGGAAAAGTGTTGATGGCCTCAAGAACGGCGGCATCTTGGATGCCCTTTCTCCTGATCGTTTCTACTAACGCTTTTCTCTGGCCTTTATGAATATAGCCGTCCTGTAAATTAAGCATTTCGCAAAGCTGTCGTTTTGTTTTACTCTTTATCTTTTTGCTAAGTTAAGGGTTAAATTGGCTTAATTTGAATTCCAAAACGCATAAATTGCCGGAAAGGCCAAGGCTTTGACCATTCATTATACTAGGAAGAAAGATGTTTACAGGAAT
>CAZHZP010000135.1:0-6898 GCA_964537165.1 uncultured Roseivirgaceae bacterium
GCTCCATGTTCAACCCCAATGATTTTGATGATCCCAACATTCCTGCGGGAAAGGTAAGCCTGATCACACCAAACATGAACACGGGGATTTTCTTCCATACCCCCCGATTCTATGCAGGATTAAGCGCATACAACTTGGTCGGTAAGAAGAGTCTGGAAGAAGAAGCCATTGCCCTGGCGTACCACCACATGCATTACTACCTGACGGCAGGGGTCATGTTGCCCTTGTCGGAAAGCGTCCAGTTCAAGCCTTCCTTCCTGCTACGTACGGCAGAAGAAGGCCCTTCCAACCTGGACCTCAACGGGATGTTCTTATTTATGGAAAGATTATGGCTAGGTGCCTCTTACCGGGCCAACCTCAATCTCAACGGGGATGATCTAGCCGGCAACCTCTCCAAGAGAAATGCGGTAGCCTTTATTGCGGAGATATTCGCCACCGAAAATCTGCGTCTGGGCTATGCCTATGACCATAACACCAATGTACTGAGCAGCTATAAAAACAGCTCGCACGAAATCTCCGTGGGCTTCTACATCGCCCCTAAAAATATCCGAATGAATAACCCCAGATGGTTTTGATTATGAAAAGAATTTCCAGAATATACATCATCGGCTGCCTGGTCTTACTTTCCTCTACAGTGGCCTTCGGCCAAAAAGGCAAATTGAGTTATGCCGATCAGCAGTTTGAGCTCAACCGTTTTGCAGAAGCGGCTAAAGGTTATGAAGTTGCTTTCGAGAAAAAAGCCACCCACAGGGCCGCCAGAGGAGCCGCCTTGTCCTATGACAGGATAGCGGCTTACCAAGAGGCCTACACCTGGTGGGCGAAGGTCGTGGATTTTGACGAAGCTACGCCGCAGGATTACTCCCAATACCTCGCCTCTCTTCAGCAAAGCGGCCACACAGAGGAACTACAGGCGGCTTTAAAAGCTTCGCCTGCTACCGGCAATATCCATTTGGACTCCTTAAAGGCATGGTATGCCAATCCCCGCACGATCGAATTAATCAGCCTGGAGCTTAACTCCGCAGCCGCCGATTATGGGATTAGCTTCGACCAAAGCGGCAATAGCTACTTTTCTTCTGACAGGGGAGCGGTTTCTTCCCCGGGCAAAAAATCGATCCGGATAGATGGTGCCAATAAGTTCAGCACCAAGCACCACGATATGACCGGCAGGGATTTTATCAAAATCTATCAGGAAGGAGACAACAATCAGGCGAGCGCTGTATCGCCCGTTGTTCCGAAAACCTATCACTTTGCTGATCCTTATTTTATGAGCAGCCAGCCGGTGGTTTTTTACACCTTGACCAGAGACCCGGGAAGGGTAAAGAAAAACCGGCATTATACCGTCCATCCGGAGATCTACTTCAGCACCGTCAATGAGCAGGGGCAATGGACCGACTTCAAGGCATTTCCTTATAATTCAGCCTTGGAGCATGGCCTGGTCACTCCTTTTGCGGATGAAGAGGAAAAGAAGCTTTATTTTGCCTCTAACCGGGCAGGCGGCCTGGGTGGCTATGACCTGTATTATGTGACCTATGATGAGCAATGGAATTTTGGCGAACCGGTCAATCTGGGTCCCGCTATCAACACCGCCGGGGACGAGAGGGATCCATACCTTTTGGACGACATCTTTTATTTTACATCAGACGGACATGCTGGTCTAGGAGGATTGGATGTTTTCCAGGCCACCTATGCCAACGGCAAATTGTCCGCACCAAGGAATCTGGGGCTTCCCTACAACTCCCCACAGGACGACTATGCCTTCCGCAAGGGGCCGGACGAGACGCTTTACCTCTCTTCTAACCGCGCCGGCGGAAAAGGGCTGGATGATATTTACCGGATAGAAGACCTTTACAGGCAGTTTATCGGAAGAGCGGTTGATTGTGAGGGTAATTCTCTGGTCGACGGGTTGCAGGTGGAATTGATCCAAAGGAACAATGGGACAGCTGTGGAAAGCAAACCATCAGGAAACGAGACATTCACAGCCGATCTTTCTCCTGACACAGACTTCCAATTGCGCCTCCATAAACCCGGATACTTCGGTGTCACGGACAATACCCTGACCACCAAAGGCCTTGCCGGCGAACGCCTGGAGAAAGAATATATCATGAAAAAAATCCCTTATCAGACAATCGTCTTGGAAGACATCATCTACTATAACTTTGACGATTCCAAAATCCGCCCCGATGCAGAGCCTGTCATGAGAAAGGTAGCTGAGCTGATGAAGAAGTACACCATCCTGGGCATCTTGGTAAAATCCCATACTGATTCTTTTGCTTCCGATGAATATAACGAAGCCTTGAGCCAGAAGAGGGCCAATGCCGTGAGGGACTTCTTGGGCGATTATGGGATTGCCAGGTCGAGAGTGACGTCCCAATGGTTTGGCGAGCAGCAACTAGTCAATGACTGTGGCGATGGGGTGCCCTGTCCGGCTTCTTCGCACCAGCAAAACCGAAGAAGCGAGCTTATCCTGATGGCATTCCCTGATAAGGGGGCGAATTATGAATTTCCTAAGGAACTGGAAGGCATGGACCTGTCAGAATTAGAAACGCTTCAGCAGCTTATCGACTGTCAATAACCGGGCTTGCCCGATTAACAAGCTTACAAAAACGCAATAAAAAAAGGAGGCCCTGTGAGCCTCCTTTTTTTATTCCTTTATTTATCAAATTTATATGGGAGACTCTACGGATCAACGCCTGCAAATGCTGGAAACATCCCTGCGGAGCCAAGTAGCGTCTCTGCCCCCTCCGGAAGCCTGGCTACGGATTCTGCCAACACCTCGGTAAACTCCGGAGGCATTGTGCGGGACTGGAGCACTCTGGATGCATACATGTCGCTCCAAATGGCCATTTCGGCGAAAAAAGAAAGCCAGAATTTACTACCTACTTGTCAGCAGTCCCCGTTGCTTTTCTGATTCCTCATAGGGAATGGCCGCAAGCTGCTCCAGTTTTTCCATTTTTACCCGGTCAAAGGCCATTCTGTTTTCGGGAGCAATAGGCTCGGAAGGCGGGATCTTTTCTTTCAGCCAATCCACCTGCTTGCCGTGTTTCCAAAATCTAAAACACAGATGCGGGCCTGTAGCCAACCCTGTGCTGCCTACATATCCGATGACCTGGCCTTGTCTTACCCTGGCGCCCCTGGTCATACCTTTCCCGATCTTAGACATGTGCAGGTACTGGGTGCTGTAGGTACCATTATGCTTGATTTTCACATAATTCCCGTTTCCACCGGAATAGCCGGCTTCGACCACCGTACCGTCTCCAACAGACCGGATTTCCGTACCCGTGGGAGCGGCGTAATCGGTTCCCAAATGGGGTTTGTATCGCTTTTGCACCGGATGGAACCTGTTGAGATTATACCTGGAACTGATCCTTGTAAACTTCAGGGGATCCCTCAGAAAAGCTTTTTTCAAGCTGTTTCCTTCCTGGTCAAAAAAGTTGACTTCTCCGTTTTGTTCAAACGGGATGGCATGATAGGGTTCCCCGAGATGTTCGAAGTAAGCCGTTTGTATCCCTTCTACACCGACAGGTTGCCCGTCCACCCATTTTTCGTTAAAGACCACCTTAAACTTGTCCCCTTTTTGCAGCCTTTGAAAATCCACGGTCCAGCCGTAGAGATCCGCAAACTGGTCAATCAAATCCGGTCCTACGCCCTGCTCCACCATGTTCACATAGAGCGAACTGCTAATGGTGCCACCCACTTCACGCTTCTTGATCTCAATGGGCTTGGCCTCTTTGTACACATCTACTTCATCCAGTTTGAACACCACGTATTCCACTTGGTTGGGTTCATAGATGAAGAATTGGGCTTGGGAAGAATCGTTGGGAGTTAAAACAGTGTATTTTCTGTTGAAAGCGATGTGTTTGACATCAAAAATTTCTTGGGACTTCTTGGCGATTTCGTCGATGATTTGGTAGGGGACGTTGAAAGGGCCTAAGATCGTGGAGAGGGTCTGGTTTTTCTCCACTACACCTTCGATGATTTCGAGCTCACTGACATCAATCCCGAACAGGAGCTTTTCTTCAACGGGGGCTACCTCTTCTGGTTCTTGTTGGACTATTTCTGTAGCCGTATCTTGGGGATTGTTGTAAGCATAATAGCCAAGGCCTCCAGCTGCTAAAAACAATAAACAGGCGGCGATCCAGTTTTTTTTCATTATCTACTATTTATGTGGATGAGAAGCTGATCTTGAATAAGTTCAAATTTGATTAAAAATATCGTCGGGTACCAAGGTTTTTTCATGTTTTTTGGTGAAACCTGTCGGCGCTACATGTTAGGGAACGAGGTATCTGGACTTTTAGTATTTGCGTTTTATCTTTTTACGGCCAATCAAATCCATCATTATGGCAGCATAGGAGTCAATTCCTTCATAATTCTTATATTTGGCGATTGACTTTTCAAACGATAAAAATATGTTAAGAACACATACCTGTGGAGAGCTACGGCTGGCGGATGTAAACAAGGAAGTTAGCCTTTCGGGCTGGGTGCAACGCGTCAGGAACAAAGGGGGGCTGATTTGGGTGGATTTAAGGGACCGTTACGGCGTCACCCAACTGATTTTTGAAGAAGAGTCTTCTGACGCCGCCCTGTTGAAGCAAGCAGCGGGCCTGGGTCGGGAGTTCGTAGTCTCTACGGCAGGAACGGTCATCGAGAGAACAGCCAAAAATGACCGGATGCCTACCGGTGAAATAGAAGTAAAAGTCAGTCAGATAGAAGTGCTGAATCCTGCCAAGGTTCCGCCCTTTATCATTGAAGATGACACGGACGGGGGCGAAGACCTCAGAATGAAATACCGTTATCTGGACCTGAGGAGAAATACCGTCAGGGAAAAGCTCCAGCTCAGACACCGGATGATGCAGGAAACCCGCAAATACATGGATTCCCTGGATTTTATCGAAGTGGAGACCCCTGTATTGATCAAAAGCACCCCTGAAGGAGCCAGGGACTTTGTGGTACCCAGCCGCATCAATCCAGGCGAATTTTACGCCCTGCCACAGTCTCCCCAGACGTTTAAGCAGCTGTTGATGGTCAGCGGTTTTGACCGCTACTTTCAGATAGTCAAATGCTTCAGGGATGAAGATTTGAGAGCGGACAGACAGCCGGAATTTACGCAGATCGACTGTGAGATGTCCTTTGTGGAGCAGGAAGATATCCTGGACACCTTCGAAGGCTTGATCCGACATCTTTTTTCCACCGTCAAAAAAGTAGAGCTGGGAGAGGTGAGCCGGATGGCTTATGCGGATGCCATGAGGCTCTACGGCAATGACAAGCCCGACCTGAGGTTTGGGATGGAATTCCGAGAACTAACCTCCCTGGCCCAGCACAGGAGTTTTCCGGTCTTCGACGCCGCCCAATTAGTGGTAGGTATCTGTGCCCCGGGAGCCGGAGAGTATACCCGCAAGCAACTGGATGAACTGACCAACTGGGTGAAGCGGCCCCAGATCGGTGCCAAAGGCTTGGTCTATGTCAAATGCAACGAGGACGGGACCTTTAAGTCCAGCGTGGATAAATTTTACGACCAGGAGGATCTAAAAGCCTGGGCGGACAAGATGGAGGCAAAACCGGGGGATTTGCTGTTGATATTGTCGGGTGAAGTAGATGCCACCAGGAAGCAAATGTCCGAACTTCGTCTCAGAATGGGCGAGGATCTGGGTTTGAGGGACCGAAATGTGTTTAAGCCACTATGGGTACTGGATTTCCCCTTATTGGAATGGGATGATGAAAGCCAGCGGTACCATGCCATGCACCACCCCTTTACTTCCCCTAAACCGGCAGATATTCCTTTACTGGAAACCGATCCCGGAGCCGTGCGGGCCAATGCCTACGATCTTGTGATCAACGGAGTGGAAATTGGCGGCGGATCGATCCGGATCCACGACAAAGCTACCCAGCAGATGATGTTCCGTCACCTGGGCTTCAGTCCGGAAGAGGCGCAAAACCAATTCGGGTTTTTGCTGGAAGCCTTCGAATATGGCGCGCCTCCACATGGGGGGATCGCCTTTGGCTTTGACAGGCTCTGTGCGATCTTTGGCGGGTCGGATTCCATCCGGGATTATATCGCCTTCCCGAAGAACAATTCAGGTAGGGATGTGATGATCGACTCGCCCAGTGCCATCGCCCCTGCGCAATTGGAGGAACTGAGCATCGCCTTGGCCGTCAAAAAAGACAAATGAAGCCGGCGAAGAATGGCATCTACGCCATTGGCATGAGTATCACTGATTAAAAGACAGCATCCATGCACCCATCATTTTGGAGGCATGGATGCTGTTTTTGAGCAAAAGCTTTTCGAGCCGTTGGCCTGTTTTTTTACAGCACCCGATTATCGTGGGGATAAGTGCGGGGGATTTAGACTTTTATCCTTATTTTAGACAAGTAATACGGATACGGCTGTCGAAATAACCTATCCTTATTTTCCTGCGGTCCGCAGCCTACTTCCGTCTCCGGTCTTTCTTCCTCTAGCTCTTTATCCATGCCCGAATCCCCCGTTTTCCTTCAAGCCGCCGACTACTTCTTTCTGGTCTTTCATACGGCACTGATTTTATTTAATCTCTTTGCGTGGATCTGGAAACCCTTAAGGAAGACCCATTTGATCGTCATCTCCCTGACCTTTGCCTCTTGGGGAATATTGGGGATCTGGTATGGCTGGGGCTACTGTCCTTTGACGGACTGGCATTGGGAGGTGTTGTACCGGCTCGGACATGACCAATTGCCCCCCTCTTATATCAGCTACCTCCTTCAGAGGATCCTTGGCTGGTATTTGCCTGATACGACCGTGGATATACTGACGCTGAGCCTGGCGCTGGTGGCTTTGGCGGCGTCGGTGAAGGTGAATTTTTTCTCAGGCATCAATCGGTCTACCGCAGACCAGTAACCTTACTATTTGTTCAAGCCTAAGATAAACTTC
>CAZHZP010000136.1:0-6887 GCA_964537165.1 uncultured Roseivirgaceae bacterium
TATAAAAATAAGCAGCATTTGCTGTCGTTTTAGTAGAAATTCCCTAAATTTCCCGTTATGATTTGGGCATATCCTGACAACAACTTAATCCTCATTCTGGCAACAATCTTTGTTTTGTTGTATTTTCTATACCTGTTCCGTTTTTGGCGAATAAACAGAAAGCTGCAGGTGAAAAAACACAGGCTTCTTATCAAGATGGGTTTAAGGAGCCTTTATTTCGGCCTTTTTCTGGTGGCCTTATCAGGCCCTTCTATTGGCAGTGCCATGAAGGAAATCAAGCAGGAGGGAAAGGACATTTTTATAGCCATCGACCTCTCCCAGTCGATGAATGCCCAGGATATCGGTCCCAGCCGCATACAGCGGGTCAAATTTGAGCTTCAAAACCTGATCAGAAATTTTAGTTCCGACCGCATCGGTTTGATCATTTTCTCCTCCGAAGCCTTTATCCAATGTCCCCTGACCTTTGATCAAAACGTGCTTCAGCTCCACTTGGATGGGCTTAACACCAGACTGGTACCTAACCAGGGTACGGACATTGCTGCCCCCTTGTCCCTGGCCCTTCGAAAATTCCAAAATGATGAAAGTCAGGAACCGAAATCAAAGTCTATCATTCTTATTAGCGATGGAGAGGATTTTGGCGAAGACCTGCCGGGAATTCTTGATGACATCAACGAGGCCAATGTTAAAGTGTTTACCGTGGGGGTAGGCACCCACAGCGGTTCCACCATTCCATCCGGCAACGGCATCATTATGGATCCCCAGTCGGGTGCACCGGCTATCACCAAGCTGGAAACCAGCAACCTGAAACGCATTGCCTCGCAAACCGACGGCGCCTATTTTGAGTTAAGCGACGAAACCCAGGAAATCCCTCAGCTTGTCACGGCCATCGAAAAGCTGGAAGGTGCCGTCACCGGCACCCGGATGGTGGAAGCCTCTGCCAACAAATACTTTTATTTCCTGCTGGCAGCATTCGGGTTGGCTTTATTGGACATGGTATTGCCTTTGCGCACATTATCCATAGGTTAAAAAAAACAGACTGATAAAAACTAAAGACAATGATGCTTTTAGCAAGGATGCTGCTCTCTATTTTATTGCTCCTGCCCGCGTCCTGGACGCGGATAGCCGATAGGAACAATGCCATTGAGCAGGCGGAAAGATATTATGCGGAGACGACATTTGAAGATGCTGTACGGCAACACTTATTGCTGATCAGTGATTACGGACTGAACAGTGAAGAAGTCAGGTTTGATTTGGCGCTGAGCTACCAAAACAACGGACAGGAAGCCGACGCACAGAAGACCTATACAGCTTTACTTTCCTCTTCCCACAAGACCCTGCCTTCTTTTGCGGCCAATCAAATCGGGGTGTTGCAAGGGCGTGAAGAGAAATTTCAGGAAGCGCTGGAATCCTTCAAAACAGCTTTGTTAAAAAACCCTCAGAATGAATATGCCCGGTACAATTATGAACTGCTCAGCCGTTGGCTAGAAGACAGGGATGAGGATCAGGATCAGGAGAAGTCCGAGAACGAGGATCAGATGCAACCTTCCAATTACGCCAAGCGCATGAAAGCCCAGGCCGACGCATTGGTCGATCAGTTCCAGTTTGGGCAGGCACTGGATGTAATGAACAAAGCTTTGGAAATCGATGAAACTGTTTCCTATTACGAGGAGTTTATTAAAAACCTGAGTGAAATCACAGAAATCGATGGAAAATAGAAAAATTGTCCCGGCCTTTTTTTTGATAATGCTGCTTCTTGCCGTTAACCAGGCCCAGGCGCAATCCGTAGAGGATTATTTCAACAGGGCCGCCAGGCAATATGTTAACAGTGATATACCGGGAACCGGACAGATCCTTGCGGAGGGCCTGGATAAGTACCCGAATGATCCAAAATTAAACGCCCTGAATGAAAAGCTGAAGAAGGATCAGGAAGAACAGAACCAAGACCGGCAAAACCAGGATCAGCAAGACCAACAAAACCAGCAGGACCAGCAGCAACAGGATAGCGACCAGAAAAAAGACGGGGAAGGCGAAGAGCAGAGCAATGAGGACGGAGCTGAGGAATCGGAGGACAACCCGGAGAAACGGGGCGAACAGTCCAATCAGGAACAGCCTTCTGAGGAACCAAGTGAACTGGAAAGTGACCTAGCCGAAAGAGAAAAAGCCATGGAAGAGATGCGGCAGAAACTCCAGGATATGAACATCACGCCGGAGCAGGCCGCCCAGATCTTGGACGCCATGAACAACGCTGAATTAAGATATATCCAGCAGAACCAAAAGAAGCCTACCAAGAGGCCGGATCGGTCACGGCCTGACTGGTAAAAGCAACAACGTTCTTCAATTATGGAAGAAGTTTATATTATAGCTGCAGTACGCACACCTTTGGGAAGCTACGGCGGGAGTCTTTCGGCTCTCAGCGCTGTTGAATTGGGCAGTTTGGCGATTAAAGGCGCAATCAATAAAGCGGGTGTGGATATTGAAGAGATTCAAGAGGTATATATGGGCAATGTCCTGTCCGCTAATCTTGGGCAGGCACCTGCACGACAGGCTGCTCTTGGTGCCGGAATCCCCCCTACCGTACCCTGCACTACCATTAACAAGGTCTGCGCTTCGGGAATGAAGGCGGTCATGATTGCCTCCCAAACCATTATGACGGGCCAGCAGGACGTGGTGGTCGCAGGAGGAATGGAAAGCATGTCCAATGTGCCCTTTTATATCCCTAAGGCACGTTTTGGTTATAAATATGGAAATGGCGAACTGGTAGATGGCCTGGCAAAAGATGGCCTCCATGAGGTGTATTACAATTTTCCGATGGGAAACTGTGCCGAAAATACCGCCAAAGAAATGCGCATCTCACGTGAAGAACAGGACGCTTACGCTATTCAATCCTATGAAAGAGCCGCCAAGGCCTGGGGAAGCGGCTTGTTCAAGGAGGAAGTAATTCCGATAGAAATAAAAGACAAAAAAGGAAATTCCTCTATCGTCGAGGAAGATGAGGAATTCAGGAAAGTGAACTACGAAAAAATAGCTTCTTTAAAACCTGTTTTCCAGGCGGATGGAACCGTTACCGCCGCCAATGCCTCGACCATGAATGACGGAGCTTCTGCGCTGTTACTGGTGAGTAAAAGTAAGGCGCAGGCGCTTGGCTTATCACCGCTAGCGCGAATTATTGGATTTGCCGATGCAGCCCAAGATCCGATCTGGTTTACCACCGCTCCTGCGCTGGCCATTCCAAAAGCGCTGCAAAATGCAGGGCTTACTGCCGATCAGGTGGATTATTATGAAATCAATGAAGCTTTTGCTACCGTGGCCCTCGCCAATCAGCGACAACTGGGAATAAGCAACGAGCTGCTGAATGTATATGGCGGAGCCGTAGCCCTGGGCCATCCGCTCGGCTGCTCCGGCGCACGCATCATTACCACATTAAACAGTGTCCTTACCGCTAACAAGGGCAAATATGGGGTGGCGGCTATATGCAATGGTGGCGGCGGGGCTTCTGCTATAGTGATCGAGAAGATATGAATAATATTTTTCCAGTCTTTCTTCTTTTATGCTTACATTTCTCTGTAGTAGCCCAACAGGTGGATACGACGTTTTACGATGAGGAAAAGACCATGATAAGGGAGATTTTCACCTTGCAAGATGGAATTCTTCAGGGAGAATATACACGCTACTATCCGGAAGAGGGCATAGCTGAGCAGGGCAATTTTATCTCGGGAAAAAGGCAAGGCTTGTTTATCAGCTTTTTCCCCGATTCCTCCGACACCCTGAGGGCTGTCTATTTTGTGGATGGCCGTAGATCGGGTCGGGCCGTTACCTATCACCGGAACGGACAAGTTGCTCAGGAAGCTTTTTTTGAAAATGACCTGCTTCAGGGAGAGGTAAGAACCTATTACGAAAACGGCAAGCTACAGGCGTTGACCCCTATGGTAGAAGATCATCCCCACGGACGGAAAGAAAGTTATTACGAAGAGGGAGGGATAAAGGAAGCCATGGAACTGGTGAACGGCGTCTTAGAGGGGGAGACTATTCGTTATGACGCAGAAGGGAACAAAATCTCGGTATCCGTCTACAAAAACGGCAAATTATCTGGGACATCCTTGACCTTCTATGCGGATGGACAACTAGCAAGCGAAGTCCAATACAAAGACGGGGTGCGTCACGGCAGTTACCTCGTCTATTACCCCGACCAGCAAATCAAGGAAGAAGGGAGGTACCGAAATGGCCTTCCGCATGGTACTTTTTCTACCTACCATCCCAACGGACAGGTGGCTTCTGTCGCTAATTACAGGCAGGGCATAGCCCGGGGAAAATCCACTACCTATTATCCCTCCGGCGGGGCGGAATCCGTTACATCTCATGACCGGAAAGGGTTTCCACTGATAGAAGAAGCCTTTTATGAGAGCGGACAACTTATGAAAAAAATTACCTTTGCTGACGGTGTGGAAAACGGGCAGGCATTTTTTTACCACGAAAATGGGCAAATAAGCGAAGTCATACCCTATACTCAGGGTAAGGTCTCCGGAATCTACCAACGTTTTGACGAGAACGGATACATCATCCGGGAAAGAACATTTGAAAATGGCAGGGAAATCAGCGACGATGCAGCCGCCAAATAAAAAGATTCAATTTTAGCTTATCCACCTGCTAGTGCTTATTTTTGCTTACCAACAAAAAATCTATGAATACTGCGATTAAAGAAACGAATTTTCAATTTGCCAAACAGACAGGTTTTTACCGCGGAAAAGTCCGTGATGTCTATTCTTTTGAAGACAAGATAGCCATGATTGCCACGGACAGGATATCCGCCTTCGACGTGGTCCTACCCCACCCTATCCCCTTCAAGGGACAAATTCTAAATCAGATTGCAGCGACTTTTTTGAAAGCCACCGAAGACATTGTGCCTAACTGGGTGACCGCTACGCCTCATCCCAACGTGACCGTTGGCAAGAAATGCGAGCCCTTTAAGGTAGAAATGGTCATCAGGGGATACCTCACCGGCCATGCCTGGCGGGAGTACAACTCGGGCAAAAGAGAAATCTGCGGGGTTCATCTTCCTGACGGCTTGAGGGAGAATGACAAATTGGCAAACCCCATCATCACCCCGACAACCAAAGCGGATGAAGGACATGATGAGGACATCACCAAAGGTGAAATCCTCGAGAGAAATATCGTGGATTTCGATGATTACGCCACTTTAGAACACTATACCTACGAACTGTTCGATCGCGGCACGGAATTGGCCAAGGAAAAAGGGTTAATCTTGGTGGATACCAAGTATGAGTTCGGGAAATACAACGGCGAGATCCTGTTGATTGACGAAATCCATACCCCCGATTCATCCAGGTATTTCTACGCCGACGGTTATGAGCAAAGACAGCTGGATAGGCAGCCGCAAAAGCAATTGTCGAAGGAATTTGTGAGGCAGTGGCTTATCAGCAACGGTTTTCAGGGAAAAGAGGGGCAACAGGTTCCCGAAATGGCCCCTGAGGTCATTCAGAATATCTCCAACAGGTACATTGAGCTCTACGAAAATATCATGGGCAAGCCTTTTGAGAAACACGTTGGCGAAGATACCGTAGAGCAGATCAAAAGCGCCATAGAGGCTAATGTATAAGTAGCCAGGTGCCCAATAACGAATAGATAGGTTACCACCAATGTCTCTAATAAGGCAGATTACACAGGAATAAAAACATATACAAATGAAATACTCCGTAGATAAGAAAGAGCAATACGTTATTTTTACACTACAAGAAGACAAGCTGGACTCATCCGTGTCGCCAAGCCTTAAGTCTGAACTGTTGACCGTACATGCGGAAGGCTACCATAATCTAATTATGGACATGAGCCAAGTCAAGTACACCGATTCCAGTGGTCTAAGCGCTTTATTGGTGGGCAACCGGGCTTTCAGTGAAAGTGGTGGCATATTTATCATTTCCTCGCCTCAGGAACATGTCAGCAAACTGATCAAGATCTCTATGCTGGACAAAGTGCTTAATGTGGTTGACTCCCATGAAGCTGCTGCGGAAGCCATTTTTATCCACGAAATAGAGAGTGAGGAAAAAGAAGAGGAAAACTAACGGAACTTTAAAGCAACTTTATTCGACTCAACTTGGACTTTAAAGTAACGATTTTAGGATCCGGTGCGGCTTCACCCTCCCGTGGCAGAAACCAGACCTCGCAAGTGGTGACCTCAGGAAACAGTTGCTTCCTGGTGGATTGTGGGGAGGCCACGCAGATCCAGCTCAAAAAATATAAAATTAAGTTCTCGAGAATAGACCATATATTTATTTCCCATTTGCATGGAGATCATTACCTAGGATTAATGGGTTTGATCTCCACTTTGCATCTGGCCAGAAGAGAGCGGCTTCTGACTGTTTTTGGTCCAAAGGGGCTAGATGAAATTATAACCGTTCAGCTTAAGCACAGCCATCTCAAATTATGTTATCCCATCAAGTTTGTTTCTACGTCGCAAGAGGGGAAGAACTTGTTGTTGGACGGCAAGTACCTCAGGGTTTACAGCTTTCCCCTCCAGCACCGAATTCCGTGTACGGGTTTTTCCTTTGAGGAAAAACCAAGAATGAGGAACCTGATCAAGGAAAAGGTGCAGTCGGGCAAGCCGGGGATTGATGCCATCCTCAGCTTAAGAAACGGCCTGGATTATGTCGACGAACAGCGGAACCTGATCTATCGGGTAGAAGAGTACACCTACCCCCCTGCCCCACAACGGAAATATGCTTTTTGCTCGGACACTTTGTATGATGAAGACATTATCCCTTATATTAGGAACTCTTCCTTACTCTATCATGAGGCTACCTTTATGAACACAGACGAAATACGTGCAGGCGAAACCTGCCATAGCACCGCCGCACAAGCAGCAACCATTGCTA
>CAZHZP010000137.1:0-6846 GCA_964537165.1 uncultured Roseivirgaceae bacterium
ATGCGTGAAACAAACAAATACCACATTAACATCATAGGTTTTTGTTCAAAAAAAAGCCCAAAAACCGAAGACGTGCGCCTTACCCCGGTTTTTTGCCAGCACCGAACCCATCTTAACAGGCTTTTTGTCCCTATTAAGTTCCTTAATGAAATCATATCATACAAACCAAACCTGGTTATCGTGACCACCTATGAGCTCTTGCCCATGGCATTGTTGGGAAAGCTCATGTTCAATTTCCGGCTCATCTACGACCTGCAGGAAAATTACGCCCAAAACATCCTGCTCAACCAAACGGCGCAGCGGGGTCTTCGCCGACTTGGTGCATCAATTATCAAAAGATTAGAGAAATGGGCCCACCGTTTTATCGACCATTATTTTTTTGCTGAGCAGGTCTATCGACGGGAGTTCCCTTATATTTCTAATTATACTGTCCTTGAAAATAAATACGAGGGCTCTCCCCCGACAGGTTCAAGCCCCCTGTCCGAAGCGCCGAAATTTGTTATTTCCGGCACCATCACACCTGTTTACGGCATAGAGAAAGCCATCAATTGGTTCCTATCCTTACAAGCCCGCTACCCCTTGGCAAAGCTTCACATTGTAGGCCATGTTCCTCTTACACATTTCCGGAAAAAACTGGAGAGGCTGGCTTCCGATCAGGCCCGGATCAGCTTAAATCTTTCCTCCCGGCCTCTTGGTTATCACGTGATTTTAAAGGCCGTTCAACAGGCCGATGTCGTACTCATGCCCTACGAGACCTTGGACAGCATCCGCTTCAAAATCCCGTCAAAGCTGTATGAAAGCATCGCCTTACACAAGCCCATTCTGATCTCAAAAAACCCCGTTTGGGAAGACCTTATCCGACCTTATCCCGCTGGCTTGGCCGTGGATTTTTCAAAAAACGAGGATGCCGCAGGGGCTTTTCAAGCCCTTTTGGGCCTCCCCCTTTATCAAACCCAGCCTGGCAACGAGGTTCGATGGGAGGGCGAAAAGCAGAAATTGATCGGCGCACTCCAGCAATTTCTACCCTGATTATCCACCTCCTGACAGATCGGAACCGGCTTACAGCGTGGGTCTGGCATGTTGGAGCCATCATCTACAACAGCTATCCCAGCCCTCTCCCCCATCGAATAATCATTTGTAGATCAGCAATCTACCCTAATTTTTAGCCTAATCTAATCAAATCATTCGACATAACTTAAACTCAATTCACGTATGCGTGGGAGTTATCCACAGCTGGTTTAGGCCTCAATGAAATATTTTTTTAGAATAAACTAAAATTATTATATTTGTGGTCTTAACATGGATAGTGATGAAAATGCTTACCTCTGCTGAGGAGAATTACCTCAAGTCGATTTATCATCTTTCGGACGGTGGACAGAAAAACGTATCCACCAACGACATCTCCAATGAGATGAAAACCAAACCCGCTTCGGTAAGTGACATGCTCCGGAAACTGGCGGAAAAGGGGGTCATTGATTACCGCAAATATTATGGGCTGAACATTACAGAAGAAGGGACCAAACTTGCGCTGCAGATCATCCGAAAGCACCGCCTATGGGAAGTATTTCTGGTCGAGAAATTAAAGTTTAGCTGGGATGAAGTACATGAGGTCGCGGAAGAGCTGGAACACATAAAGTCTCCCATTTTGATGCAGCGCCTGGATGAGTTTCTCGACTATCCCAGGTTTGACCCTCATGGCGATCCTATTCCGGACGAATACGGCGATCTCCGTTCCCGGCCGCGTCTCCCGCTCAATGAATTGGAAGTACATGATATGGGACAGATCGTCGCGGTCAAAGACAGTAGCGCCTCCTTCCTTAGGTATCTCGACAAGGTGGGAGCTTATATCGGCGCACGCGTCAAAATACTGGATAAGGTAGAGTTTGACGGTTCTTTGGAAATCCTCGTAGACAACAAGAAGAACCTGTTTATGTCAAGGGACGTAGCCGCCAATATCTTGGTTCTTCAGCAATGAAACAGTGGCTCCTCCCCTACCTCGGTCTTTTGCTGCTGGTCTTGTTCCAGTCCTGCAAATGGGATCACCCTGGCGAGAACCAGGCGTATAGGATCGTTACGACTACCAATATCCTGGCGGACGGCATCCGGGCTTTGGTCAGAGACAGTGCGGAAGTCGTCCCGATGATGGCTATTGGAGTAGATCCACATTTATATAAAGCCTCACAGCGCGATCTGGACTTACTCTTTGATGCCGACCTGGTGGTTTTCCATGGTTTGCACCTGGAGGGAAAGATGGCAGAGGTGCTGCGGAAATTTGGCCGTAGCCATGACGTCATCGACCAGGGAGCACTCCTTCCCGCAGAGGATTTGTTGGCAGACCCGGATTATGCCAATGCCACAGACCCTCATATTTGGTTTGATGCGCAACTATGGAAAAAATCGCTGACCGCCACTGCCGCGGAACTCGTAAAAAGAAAGCCGGAATGGGAGCCTTACATTCAGGCCAACCTGAATGCCTATAACATGCAGCTGGATTCACTGGATCACCACACCCGGGAAGCCGTTGCAAAGGTCACCTCCCAAGGACAGATGCTGATCACGGCACATGATGCTTTTTCCTATTTTGGCCGCGCCTATGAAATAGAAGTCAGGGGACTACAGGGTCTGTCCACCTTGAGCGAACCAGGGCTACGGGATATTTCAGAACTTGTGTCTTTCATCATCCAGCACGAGATAAAAGCCATTTTTGTAGAGCAGTCGATTTCCCCCAAAGCCCTGGCCGCGGTGGTCGAGGGCTGCAGAAGACGGGGCCATGAAGTCACACTTGCCGGGCCGCTGTATACAGACAGCCTGGGCGACGCCGAAGATGGAGCCGGCACGTATATCGACATGGTAAGTACCAATGTCAAGACCATAGTAGACAATTTGCAATAAGATGATAGAACAAATAAAAACTCCGGTAGTTGAAGTCCATGACCTTACGGTCAGCTACCATCAAAACCCTGTTCTTTGGAACATCGACCTCAGCCTTCCTTACGGGGCTTTGGTCGGCATCTTAGGTCCCAACGGCGCAGGGAAGTCCACTTTGATCAAGGCAATCATGGGATTGTTGGAATATAATAGCGGGTACGTGAAGTTGTTCGATCAGGAGCTGGACAAAGTCCGAAGCCGCATCAGTTACGTTCCCCAACGGGAATCGGTGGACTGGGATTTCCCGGCCTCTGCCCTGGACGTGGTCATGATGGGCACCTACCACAAGCTCGGCCTCTTCAAGAGGCCCGGAAAGAAAGAAAAGACCTTGGCCATGGGCTGCCTTGAGAAAGTCAACATGGCCGCCTTCGCTGACCGCCAGATAAGCGAATTGTCCGGCGGTCAGCAACAGCGGGTTTTCATTGCCCGGTCCCTTGCGCAGGAAGCCGACATCTATTTTATGGATGAGCCTTTTGCGGGCGTGGATATCAGCACGGAGAAAGCGATAGTCAGCCTATTGAAAGAAATGAGCGCCGAGGGCAAGACAGTGGTAGTCGTACACCACGACATCTACTCCGCAAGTGAGTACTTCGACTGGATTATTTTGCTCAACATGCATTTGGTGGCATCCGGCCGGACGGAAAATGTATTGACGGATGACTTGCTTCAGAAAACATACGGCGGAAAACTGTCTCTATTGGCAGACGTCGGCAACCTGATTAAGAAGAGTACTATCGATCCTCTAAAGAATTAATATGGAAGACTTCCTTTACTTCTTTTCCTTCCAGGATCCCAATGTGGTATTTGTGGTGGTAGGCATCTCCTTCCTTTCCATCAGTGCCGCAATGGTAGGGACCTTTACCTTTCTGGACAAAAAAGCGCTGATCGGAGATGCCATTTCCCATGCGGTTCTTCCAGGCGTCTGTCTCGCCTTTATGCTGATAGGCAACAAAAACCCCTATTGGATCGTGGTGGGTGCTTTTACGACGGGTGCCCTGGCTACGTATGCGATTTCCTGGATCAGTGAACAGACAAAACTAAAGGAGGACACCATCATCGCGTCGGTCTTGTCAGTTTTTTTTGGATTTGGCATTGTATTGATGACCAAACTCCAACAGACCGGCAATGCCGCCTTGTCGGGACTAGACCATTTTCTTTTTGGCAATGCCATTTCCATTGTGGGCGAAGACATTTTGGTATATGGAACCTTAGCCTTACTGACCATCCTGGCAATTTTGTTTTTTTATAAAGAATTCCAGCTACTGATTTTCAATAAGGATTTTGCGAAGGCCATCGGCTTGCCGGTCAAAAGGCTTGAGTTTATCTTCAACTCCCTGATGGTATTGGCGGTGGTCACAGGCATACAGGCCATCGGCGTGGTATTGATGGCTGCCCTTTTAATTACTCCGGCCGCAGCGGCGAAATTCTGGACGGATAGGTTGAGTAAGATGCTCACCATAGCGGTGTTGATTGCGCTGTTCTCGGGTATTTCCGGTGCTTATATTTCATTTATACTGCCCAACATGCCCACAGGTCCTTGGGTGGTCGTGGTACTGTCGGCACTGGCTTTTACCTCCTTTTTCTTTTCCCATAAAAAAGGCTTGCTCACCCGATGGTATTCGAAGAGAAACTATCAGAAAAAGATCCACGCCGATCACATCCTGAAGGCCCTCTACCATGCGGGCGAAAAGCACCAACAAGGACTGCCTATCCCCGTGATAAAGCAGAACTTTCCACAAAAGGAACGTCAAACCAATACTTCCATCAATACTTTAAATAAAAAAGGATATATAACTATAAATAAAGATATTGTATCCTTAACTGTAAACGGATCCAGTGAAGCAAAAAGGATCATCCGACTGCATCGACTGTGGGAGCTTTATCTGACAGAACATGTCAATATCGCACCTGACCATGTGCATGACATTGCCGGAAAGATCGAACACATTCTGACACCGGAGATAGAAGCCAAACTAGAGGCTAAGTTAAACTATCCGGACAGAGATCCCCATCAATCCATTATCCCGAGAGACTCATGAGTTTTGACCAAAATGCATTTCTGATCATTTTCACAGGAGCGCTGATCGCCGTATCCTGCGGTCTAGTAGGCAGCTTTTTGATGCTGCGCAAAATGGCCATGACGGGTGACGCCATCTCCCACGCGGTTCTTCCGGGGATTGTGATTGCCTTCCTTGTTTCAGGAAGCCGGGAAGGTTTTTCCATGATTATCGGCGCAGGGCTGTTTGGCGTAGTGGCCACTGTATTGATCGAATACTTGGTCACAAAAGTACGCCTTCAGGCCGACGCGTCTATAGGGGTTACATTCACCCTGCTTTTTGCTGTAGGCATCATCTTGATCACCTTCTTTGCCGGACAGGTCGATCTGGATCAGGATTGTGTCCTGTATGGGGAGATTGCTTATATACCCATAGATTTGTGGATCACCTCCAACCAGACCAATATGGGTCCCCGCGTCATGTATCTTGCCTTGATCAATCTAACCTTGGTGCTTGCTTTTATCCTGCTTTTTTACAAAGAACTGAAGCTAAGTACTTTTGACGGCCAGTTTGCCACTACGATAGGCTTGTCCACCACAGCAGTCAATTACGGACTGATGGGAATGGTGTCCTATACCACCGTCAGCTCCTTTGAAGCTGTAGGGGCAATATTGGTGGTGGCATTTCTGGCCGTACCTCCAGCTATTGCTTATCTGTGGACTAAAAAGTTGAACAAGATGCTGATCCTTACCGTGCTGATCGGCGTGGCCATCTCCTTTCTTGGCTACTACCTGGCCTACTATATCAACAGTTCCATTGCAGGAGCGATGGCATCGGTTGCGGGAATGATGCTATTGTTTAGCGTCATTGCCCAACAAAAAAATCTACAACGAATCATCCAGTCGGCCAGAGGCGGATCTTTGCCTGCCAAAGCCCCCGAAGGCAAGCTTTCTGAAACCCTGTGAGTTTTAAACCAAAAGATCAATGACACATATTTAATCAACTTAAAACCAGCGGGTTAAATATTTAGTCTAAATTATGACATCCCCATTGCTTTAACAGATGGCAAATGAAAAAAATTAGACATTGATCAGATAATTCGATAGATTCTATATCTTCAAAATAAATTTCAACTAACTACATAAAAATACTATGAAGAAAACCGGTATCTATTATCTGTCTTTGGTGCTGGCTGTGGTCCTCTCTACCACCGGCCACTCGTATGCGCAGCTACAAATGCCCGCGGCTAGTCCCGCCGCCCATGTTTCCCAAGTCGTGGGTTTTACAAAAATCAGTATAGACTATTCCTCCCCCGCCGTAAAGGGACGCAAGGTGTTTGGAGAACTGGAAAAATTTGGCCAGCCTTGGAGAGCCGGGGCCAACAGTCCTACCACCATTGAATTCAGCACCGCTGTCAGCATCGAAGGCACAAACATAGGGCCCGGCAAGTACACCGTATTCATCACCCCGCAAGAATCCGGTAATTGGACCATCCACCTTAACGGTAAAGGAAATGCCATCTATGCCTACATGGTGGACGGAAAAATCAATGCGGATGCGTTGACCAAAGATGACGCCGTAAGCATACAAGCTACGCCGAAAACCGTCAGTGAAGGTAAAGAAAGGCTTTCCTATACGATCTCTGCCGAGAACAACCGGGTCGCCAAAGTCACCATGGAGTGGGATAAGGTGAAATTATCCTTTATGGTAGATACTCAAGTGGACCAAAAGATTGAGGGCTTTAAAAGCGCATTTTAACCTTGCGCTAACGCTATAAATTCATCAAGCCGGCCTATCGAACAGGCTGTCCGGTAGGCCGGCTCCTTTTTTTTCAAAAAAAGCAAGAAAAAAGAGCGCCATACGGCTGAAGATCAACAATACCTTTGATTATTTGCAAATCCATCAAAATATTCTTGCAAAC
>CAZHZP010000138.1:0-6820 GCA_964537165.1 uncultured Roseivirgaceae bacterium
CTTGATGTAAACACCGGATAACAGCCGATATCCCATATCCCCCCTCCCCCATGTTTGGGTTTGTTGCGGATATTTTCAGGCTTTACATTAAAATAACTGAAGAAGCCATGAACCAGACAGACCTTCCCCAGTTCACCGTTTTGTACCAGCTCTCTGGCTTTAATCCATTGCGGATGGGTCTTGACCATAAAGGCTTCCCCTACTTTCACTTGATGCTCATCCCTGGCCCGGATCAGTTGATCAATATCATCCGCTCTGAGACTCAGCGGTTTTTCACACAGCACGTGTTTTCCGGCTTTGATGCATTTCAGGGTATATTCCACATGCAGGTCATTGGGCAGGGGTATATAAACGATATCGATTTCCGGATCCTGGATCAACTCCTCGTAGGAACCAAAATAACGGGGAACTGATAGTTGTTCCGCTGCTGATTTGGCCTTGTCCAAACTTCGGGAAGCAATGGCGTTTACTTCAAATGCCTGATGGCCTGCCATCGCAGGGATCACTTTTTCCCGCGCCAGCTTCGACGCGCCCAATACGCCCCATTTTTTCATATTCTTTTGTTTTATGTAATAATAAAAGAAAGGCCTAAAACGATAGCAAATCCGACAAGGGAGACAATGGTCTCCATCATGGTCCATGACTGGAGCGTTTCCTTTTCGGTCAATCCCAAATATTTCTTCACCAGCCAAAAGCCGCTATCATTGACATGCGAAAGGATGCTCGCCCCCGCGGCTATCGCCAGACCGATCAGGGTTTTCGTCGGGTCTGACAAATCCATCCCCATAATAATCGGATACATCATGCCTGCGGAAGTCACCATGGCTACGGTGGCAGATCCCTGCACCACCCGGATAATCACCGCCAACAGATAGCCCATGACAATGGGTGCGACATTATAAGTGAGAAAAATCTGGGCCATGGCTTCCCCCGCACCACTTTGGACCAGGATCTCCTTAAACATCCCTCCGGCGCCGGTGATCAAAATGATCAATCCTGCGGGGGCCAAAGCTTTATCCGAAAATTCCAACAGCTGTTTGGCGTTGTAACCTTTTTGAAATCCGAGAAAATAGGAAGCCACTATGGTGGCAACCGTAAGGGCGATAAAAGGATGGCCGAGGAAGCGGAACAAATCCACCCAAAAATTCTCCGGTGACAATGTACCCGCCGCCATCAACATCTCCGAAGTGGTTGCCAAAAGAATCAAAAATATGGGCAGCAAGATGATAAAAAGGATCATCAAAAAGTCCTTTTTGGTACCCATGACTTTATTGTCCTTAAAATCAATAAAGTCGGGTACCCCAACCATGATTTTTTTAGCAATGTATTTTCCAAAAACAGGCCCAGCCACCACAGCCGTGGGAAATCCCACCACGATGCCCAGGCCGATCATCCACCCCATGGGCACATCTAGAATCTGGGCCACCGCCACAGGGCCAGGAGTGGGCGGGATAAACGAATGCCCGACTGCCATTCCCGCCAGTAAGGGTATGGCAAAGTGCAACAGCGATAAACCGGTCCGACTGGCCAAGGCATAAATAATCGGCACCAATATAATAAAGCCGACATCCAGAAAGACGGGAATGGATACAATAAAACCTGTCAACACCAATGCCCAGCTAGACCTTTTCTCCCCAAAAGCCCCCATAAGGTGATGGGCGAGAGTCTGTGCGCCTCCAGACACTTCCAAAAGCTTCCCTAAAATGGCCCCCATTCCCACCACAATGGCAATAAATCCGAGGATATCACCCATCCCTTTTTGCAGGCTGGCAATCAATTCCATAAAGGGCATCCCAGCCGCCAGCCCCACAAACGTACTGGCCAATAAAAGGGAAATAAACGCATGTACTTTCAGCCTCATTACCAAAACCAGCAATAAGGCAATGGAAAGCGCGGTGATGATCAATAAATATATCGTGTTATCCATAATTTACCATTCTGCTATACTGCCATCCTGATGCCTCCACAGGGGGTTTTTCCAGTTGTGCCCGGTTTCAGCCATTTTGCGCACGTGGTCTTCATTGATTTTCAAGCCGAGACCCGGGCCTTCCGGGATTTTGACATAACCGTTTTCGTATTTAAAAACATCCTTATCCACGATGTAATCCAGCAGGTCACTTACCTGGTTATAATGGATCCCCAGGCTTTGTTCCTGGATAAAGGCGTTGTGGCAGGTGGCATCCACCTGTAGACAGGCGGCGAGCGCAATCGGTCCCAGGGGACAATGCGGCGCTACGGCCACGTCAAATGCCTCTGCCATGGAAAAGATCTTCTTGCATTCTGTGATACCCCCTGCATGGGAGAGATCCGGCTGGATAATATCCACATAACCATCTGTCAATAAGTTTTTAAATTGCCACTTGGAAAACATCCGCTCGCCGGTGGCAATGGGTATGGACACGTGCTGTGCGATCTCCCGCAAAGCCTCATTATTTTCTGGCAATACGGGTTCTTCGATAAACATCGGGCGGAAAGGCTCTAAGCCTTTGGCCAAAACCTTCGCCATGGGCTTGTGCACCCTACCGTGAAAGTCCACGCCGATCCCGATATGATGACCTACCGCTTCCCTGACCGTGGCAATCCGTTCAATGGCCTGATCCACTTTGTCATAAGAATCCACATACTGCATTTCTTCGGTGGCATTCATTTTTACGGCAAGAAAACCCTGGGCCACCATCCCTTTAGCCGCCAACCCTACATCTACGGGGCGGTCCCCGCCGATCCAGGAGTACACCTTGATCGAATCCCTGGCTTTTCCCCCCAGAAGTTGGTGGATGGGGGCATCATGGAATTTGCCTTTAATGTCCCAAAGCGCCTGGTCTATTCCCGCAATGGCACTCATCAAAATGGGGCCGCCCCGATAAAAACCTCCCCGGTACATGGCGTTCCAATGATCTTCAATATTTAAAGGGTCTTTTCCGACCAGCCCTTCCATCAGTTCATGAACGGCAGCTTTGACCGTCGCTGCCTTTCCTTCGATGACCGGCTCCCCCCATCCGACGATGCCTTCGTCGGTTTCTATTTTTAAAAACAACCACCTGGGCGGTACTTGAAACAGCTCGTAACTTCTAATCTTCATTTAAAAACGTTTTATACCTACTGACAAATCCGGTAAAGTGTTCGCTTAATGCTGCCCATTCTTCGTTTTCTACCAAGCGTTTGGGAATTAAAGCGCTTCCTATTCCGAATCCTTTTGCTCCCGCTCTCATAAAAGCCTGCATATTATCCAAAGCAATCCCTCCTGTGGGCATTAATTGAATCTGGTCCAATGGGGCAAGGACTTCCTTGATGTAATCCGGCCCCAGCTTACTGGCGGGAAACACTTTTACCATGGTGGCACCCAATGACCAAGCCCTATAGATTTCCGTGGGGGTATAGGCTCCGGGAAAGACAGGAACATCCAAGGCGACGCATTTTTGGATGACGGATTCATCTATAATCGGGGACACGATAAATTGTGCCCCTGCACCCAATGCCCGATCCAGATCATCCATATTGCAGACAGTGCCGGCACCCACATTGAGCCTACCCTCAACTGCCCGCAGCAGTGTAGCGATGGTGTCTGTTGCTCCCGGGCTGTTCATGGTAATCTCCAGGGTAGTCAATCCTGCTTCGGCGTATATTTCGGACATCTTTTCCATTTGAGCAGCCGGAAATCCCCTAAGGATCCCGACGAGTGGCATTTTATCAAATAACTCCTTGGAAAATGGTTGGTTCATCTGCTTTGCTTTTGGTTATAAATCTGAAATTGGCCCTTGATTACCGCCTGGTCGACTTCTTCGCCTGAAAAAACATGCACTTCCCGAATCCCAAATTGGAGCAGGGCGGCCTCATACCGCGGCTTTAAACGTGAATTACAACATAAGTATATGCTGCTTGAATCCTGTTGTCGCAGCTCCTTTAGTTCTGTCCCGATCAACAAGCCGCTTAAGAACTCATGATTTTCACTTTTGGTCAGCTTGCCAAAAAGATTTTGGGTACGCACCAGAAAGCTGGAATTCAACAGATTCGTGTCCAAGGCCATTTGGACTCCCCGCCTGAAACTCTCCCAACTTACCATAGCCTTGTTTTCTTCAAGATCGGTGGAAAGGATGCTTTTTTTGGATAGCAGGTCAAAGAACTCGCCTGTCATATAGGTTTTGAAACACACTGCCTGCTGGTTTCTAACCCAAATGTGCTTGGAATGGGTGCCGGGAAAGATAAAAAGCTGTTCGCCCTTCATTTCCCCCAACTCCGAAAGCATACCGATTAGCTGGGTTTCCTCTCCGCGCATCACGTCATCTTCAGTTTTGATCCCAGAGATCAAGCAGGCTGGATGGGGAAATTCCGCTGTTGGTTCCAAAAAAACAACCGGCATGTCCCTGCCATCAGTAAAGAAAGGAACAGGGCCGTAGGGCAGCTCCTTTAAGCCGATGGAAGAAGATGCCATACCGGAAAATATCACAGGAATCTCCTGTAGTGACAAGGAAAGATTATTTTCTAATAGAAAGATATTTTCTTGGACATACGTCAAATAAAATGCGGCTCTTGCTGCTGGACCTTGTTGACCGGACTGTTGCCAAAGAGAAAAAGTAGGGGCAATTCCCTGATCCGATGTCTGTTCCGCCAGGATATCTAAAGTTTCGGCCTCGACCAGTCTAAGGCGAAAAGAGGAAGTGCCCCAGTCGCAACTTAAAAATCGGCCCATGGTAAAAAATCAAGGTGCATATCGGGTTATTATTATATTGATCATACATAGATAAATAAATTTTTGCCAATTGCCAACAGTTATAGGATCTATGGATTGAACGTGATCAGCAGGATGAAAAGAGAGGGGGGCGAAGAGATGGATGTTTAAGGGCCGGATCTTCGGGTTTAGTTTCCATTTAATAAGTAAAACCAAGTCGATCCAATCCAGACCTCAGATCCGGGTCTGTCATAAACAGGTCCCACAGCAAGCCCGTCCTGTGGTTCTCAATCATGACAATTATAGGCCCCTGGTCAATCGCCAGATTGGAATCCGCATACCAGCTTTCCGTAACATTAAAGGCATCGTAAAAGCCGTACTCCCCCCAAAGCCTGTCTCCCATGATGTAGTAGAAGTGCTTTAATGCCGCCATGGATTCCTCCGGCGTGAAAGGCATGGAAGACAAAGCCGCCGTCGGAGTGATTACCCCCAAATCATTGGTGGGGGAATGGGCGGAATAACCTTGGTGGTTGTCGCTGGCTGTGAAGCCCCAGCTATTCTCGGAATAGCCAACGTAGCCCAAGGGATTCTGTATGGCATGGGCCCGGTTGATCAGCGTATGGTTGCGGTTTTGTTCCCAATAGTCGGCGTATTGATCCGAGAGATTGCGGGGATTCAATCCCAGGAAGGAATAATGGGAAAAGAACAGCGGTCCGCCATAATCGCTACCCAAAGGCAACGGATATTGGTAGAAGGTCCGGCCATTGACCATCTTGCCCTGGCCAGCCCAACCATTGTCATACACGGATTTTTCTATAGGATGGGTGGGCGAAGCTGCTGCCAGTACGTATACGATAAGCGATTCATTGTAGCCCCTGATGGGCAGGTTCATGTCCCAGCCAAATTCCGGCGACCAATGCCAATAAAGAATATCCTGTCCGCCCCGGGTGTACCAATCCCACTCTACCTCGTGCCATAGCTGGGTGATCTTGTCCATGATGGCCCCCTCAGCCGGATTATCAGAGTTTAGGTAAGCATTTACCGTCAAAAGTCCCTGGATCATAAAAGCGGTTTCCACCAAGTCCCCGCCGTTATCCTTCGTACTGAACGGAATGGTTTCTCCGGTGTTCCCGTTTAGCCAATGGGGCCAGACCCCATGATAACGATCTGCCCGGGCCAGAAAATCAACAATCTTGGACCACCTTTCCACAGCCTGTTGCCGGGTGATAAATCCTCTTTCCACTCCGACAATGATACTCATAACGCCAAAACCCGACCCGCCGACGGTAACCAAATCACCCGAGGTATTTCTTTCCCGGGCCATTCCGCTATCCTCATGGGCAAAATCCCAAAAATACCGGAACGTCTGCCGCTGTACCAAGGTGAGCAGCTCTTCATCCGGTATGACCGGGAATTTCGGGCTAGGATCTATGGTCGTGTACAAGGTGCGTGACCATTCCGAAAAATCTTGCCCATCCTCACCCTGTAGGGCTTCCGAAATAATCAATTCGTATTTGCTGAGGTAGTCCAGCGGCTGCGGGGCGCTCAAATGAAGCGCCTGCTTATCTGCTGATAGCGAGGCCTGGATATTAGCGGCGCTACTACCCGACAGACGGACGGCATTTTGAACGGCTTCCTCCTGGAGTGGGGCAGAGAAGTGTATGGTCATGTCCAGGTCCAATGGCACTTCCGTTATTCTGGCGGCACTACCCACCTTTCGACTACCGACCTCAACGGATTCTATGGCTAAATCACCTACAACAGTCCTAAAAGAAATGCTTTGCGGAGCGGTACCCGCACCATCTACCGCTTTGAGCTGGTCTGAAATATGAACCGTGTAGATGGTATTGTGCCGGAGTACTCCTGCCGGATAAATGATCACGCTGTTGCTTTGATTGCTAAAGCCTATATCCATATTGACCGGTTGGTTGGCGGCAGAAAGCGAAATGGCCCCGCGTGCACTGGCTTGGTTCAACGGTCGTGAAAACACCAAGGTGATGCTCCGGTCAATCGGCATCCCCGCATTTTCGCTTCCGGATAAAACCAGTTCTTCCATCCCCACCAGCACTTGCTCCAGTGTCAGTGGCATCGGGATTTCTTCTTCTTTACAACTTGACGAGGCGAATACGAATACGACAATCAGGAAAAAGCAGC
>CAZHZP010000139.1:0-6778 GCA_964537165.1 uncultured Roseivirgaceae bacterium
TCCAGAGCTTTAATCAATTAACAATAAACCCAAAATAACCAGCTGTAGGAGAAGGGTTCGAACCTCCACGGGAATGGATCCTTTTTTGTCACCATTCCACCCCCTCTTGAGGGCTTGTCTACCGGATTTTGACACCCTACAGTATTCTTCCTTTTTGACATCACAAAGGTAGCAACTAATTTAACTTTTTGCAAATTCTTTAATAAAAATATTTGTTGGTTGTCATATCTACAAAAAAAGCCTTATCTATTACGATAATTATATTTGAGTTTGTAGGGTATTTGCCTTCTTTCTGTCATGTTGAAAAACATACCTGAAATTAATTTTTTCATTTTTTCTAAAAATCAAAATATAATATTGATGACGTGCTTTTTAGGCGGTGGGGCAAAAGAAAATGCTTGCTATTAATATGTCAAGATGGGAAGGCAGGTTTCGAGGGCGATGCCATAAACACCTAAAGCTATGGAACATGGCTCCATAGCTTTAGTCAATTAGCAATAACCCAAATAATCGGCTGTAGGAGAAGGATTCGAACCTCCACGGAGCAGTTAGGCAAACACGAGCTCGATATTTTGCTTTGTTCTGTGGTCTCCACCCCCGGGACAGGAGGGCTTGTCTGCCAGTTTCAACATCCTACAGTATGAGGGATCTTCTATCCCTTGTTTGATGTTTCAAAGTTAACAAACGGGTTTCTTTTATGCAAAAAAAATAATTAAAATCTTTAAAAAATGTTTAATCGGCAACAGAAGAGCTATTATGTTAATTATAATATAATTCCATTCGTTGGGGGAGCGGTGCTTTGTGGAGTCCCAAATAAAGGTGTATGTTTTTTAGAACCCGTTTGTTCGTTTAGATGGAGGCTGGGGCGGATGTTGGTAAGTGCGGGAATTATACTTACCTTAAGTAAAAATCGTATTTTTGCAATATGCTATCGAAAAAGACCAAATACGCATTGCACGCACTGACCTACTTAAGTAAGCACAAGGATAAGGGCGCTATCCTGATACAGGAAATCTCGCAGGAGTATGGCATCTCCCACAAGTTTCTGGAAAACATCCTTTTGGAGCTAAAGAAAGCCGGTTTTCTAGGCAGTAAAAAAGGCAAAGGAGGGGGCTATTACCTGATCAAAGACCCCCAGGATGTCCCGTTGTCTACCGTCATCCGGATGCTGGACGGCCCCATTGCCCTGCTTCCCTGCGTCAGTCTAAATTATTATGAGCCCTGTGAAGAATGCCACGACCAAGAGCGGTGCGGGCTTAATAAAGTAATGGCCCAGGTAAGGGACGAGACTCTTAAAATATTGAGTATGAAAAGCCTGGCGGATATTATTCACGAAGAAGAGTAAATTTTTTTCATTAACCCTATAAGTTTAATGGGTTTTGTGTATTTTTGCGGGATAGCTATCGAGAACAATTATGATTCAACCCGGCACGCTAGAAAACCTTTCTCAGAAAATAGATGTACTTGGTCCTGTGGAGGGCATCGCATTGCTGTGCGACTTGTTTCCTGATAAGGTGGTTTTTTCCACTTCTTTGGGCCAGGAAGACCAGGTCATTACCCAAATGATTGCCGACAATAATTTGGGTGTCAATATTTTCACCCTCGATACGGGGCGTTTGTTTTACGAAACCTACGATCTCCTCTCGAGGACCGTTGCCAAATACAAGGTGGGCATCAAGACGTATTACCCGAATACGGACTCCGTGGAGGATTTTGTCCGTACGAGAGGCATCAACGCCTTTTATGAGTCTGTTGAGAACAGAAAAAACTGCTGTTATGTCAGGAAAGTTGAGCCGTTAAAAAGGGCACTGCAGGGGAATAGCATCTGGATCACCGGGCTACGGGCAGAGCAGAGCGCCAACCGGGGCGGCATGAATATGCTGGAATGGGACGAAGGCAATCAGATTATCAAATATAACCCCTTGTTGCATTGGACCATGGAGGGGATGCTGGAATACATCAATAAGCACCATATTCCTTATAACCCGCTCCACGATAAGGGCTTCATCAGCATTGGCTGCGCTCCCTGTACGCGTGCGATCTCGGCAGGTGAAGATGCGCGGGCCGGACGTTGGTGGTGGGAGGCTTCCCACAAGGAATGTGGCCTGCATGCTGCCTCGTTATCCAAAGAAGACGCTGTCAGCAAATAATAACGTCACTGCTTACCCCCGGCTAAACTAGCCGCCACTGGAATCAAAAACATTATCATCATGCAAAGCTTCAGAACAGAACTCGAAAACCCAATAGTTGAAAAAGACGTCATCGAACTGGCCAATAAGATCGAACTTTTTAGAAACGGCAAAATCGATGAAGATAAATTCAAAAGCCTAAGGCTGGCCCGTGGAATCTACGGCCAAAGACAGCCTGGGGTACAGATGGTAAGGATCAAACTGCCACATGGCAAGGCCACTTCCGAAAAACTCCTGAGAATCTGTGATGTCTCCGAAAGATATTCTACCGGCAGGCTGCATATCACCACCAGGCAGGATATCCAGATCCACTACGTGAGTTTGGATAAGACCCCAGAATTATGGGCGGAACTGGATAAGAGCGATGTTACCATTCGCGAAGCTTGTGGCAACACGGTGCGAAACATCACGGCTTCAGAATCCGCCGGGGTGGATCCCAATGAACCCTTTGATGTGACACCTTATGCGGATGCCGCTTTCAGGTACCTGCTCAGGAACCCTATCAACCAGGAGATGGGCAGGAAATTTAAGATTGGTTTTTCTTCAAGTGATGAAGACACTGCGCTGACTTATTTGCATGACTTAGGTTTTATCCCCAAGATTAAGGAAATAGATGGCAAGCAAGTCCGTGGCTTTAGGGTTCTATTGGGCGGTGGCCTAGGCTCCCAGCCGCGGGCGGCGGACATTGTGACTGACTTTCTGGAAACGGATCAGTTGATACCTTATATAGAAGGAGTGATCCGGGTGTTTGACCGCTACGGGGAAAGGGTAAAGAGAATGAAGGCCAGGATGAAATTCCTGATCAAATCCTGGGGGCCTGAAGTCTTCCTCGAAAAGGTCAAGGAAGAACAAAAAGCTTTGGCTTTTAAGTCTTACCCCATTGACCATGAGGCTTATGAAGCGCAACAGACACTTCCCGATCCGGAGATACCTCAAGTGGAGGAGCCGAATGACCTGGCTTATGAGCGGTGGAAGCTCACCAATATTTTTCCCCAAAAGCAACAAGGCTATGTATCCATCGGGGTTAAGGTGCATTTGGGTGACTTCTATATCAAAGAAGCCCGACAGCTGGCGGCGTTGATCAAAACTTATGCGAATAACGAGCTGCGATTCACCCTTAGACAGAACTTCCTCATCAGGGATGTGAAGGAGGAGCTGATTCCGTTCTTTTATCAAGAACTGAAAAAGCTGGGGATGGCCGACTATGGCTATAACAGCTTGGCGGATATTACCGCATGTCCGGGTACGGATACCTGTAACCTGGGTATCGCCAGCAGTACGGGCGCCGCGGTGGTGTTGGAGGAAGTTATCCTGAATGAATACCCCCAATATCTGCTCAATAAGGAGCTTAACATTAAGATTTCCGGCTGTATGAATGCCTGTGGCCAACACAACATGGCGGCCATTGGTTTCCAAGGCATGTCCATGAAGGTCGGGAAGTCGGTTGTGCCAGCCTTGCAGGTATTGCTGGGCGGAGGCACTTTGGGTAACGGCGAGGGAAGGTTTGCCGATAAGGTAATCAAAATCCCCAGCAAAAGAGGGCCGGAAGCCCTGAGGATCCTCCTAAACGATTATGAACAAAATATACAGGAAAACGAATCTTTCCTGGACTATTATGACCGACAGGGACAGCTTTATTTTTACGACATCCTGAAGTCTCTGGCTACTACAGAGGATGTCGTAGCGTCGGACTTTATCGACTGGGGCAATGAAGCACCTTATGTGACCGCCATTGGTGTCGGCGAATGTGCTGGCGTGGTCATAGACCTGGTCTCCACTTTGTTGTTGGAAGCCAGGGAAAAGCTGGCCAATGCCGAAGAGGCCAAAAGGGAAGGGAACTGGTCGGACAGCATCTACCATACCTATGCCAGTATGATCAATGCAGCCAAAGCCGTCTTGTTAACCGAAGGCCTAAGTGCCAACTCATATGCCAGTATCATTGAGCAGTTTGATGAGGCCTTTGTTTCGGCCGGGAAGATAGATCTAAAGGGAAGTTTTGCGGATTTGGTTTACCAAATCAAAGAAAATGAGCCCACAGAACAGTTCGCTGGGGAGTATTATGCCCAAGCTGAGCGTTTCTATCATATCCTCAATGAATACCGGGAAAAAGAAGTACTTGCATGAGCGAACAAATCGAACCGCGATTGACACTGGTAGGGGCGGGTCCCGGTGACCCGGAACTGATTACCCTAAAGGGGGTCTTGGCTTTAGGCCAGGCGGATGTGGTCTTATATGATGCCTTGGTCGATAAGGCACTTTTGCTGCATGCCCCTCAAAGTGCCATCAAGATATATGTCGGAAAGAGAAACGGGAACAGAGACAATCCCCAAGAGGAGACCAACCGGCTGATCGTCCACTATGCGCTTACATACGGCCACGTGGTGAGGTTGAAGGGAGGCGACCCCTTTGTCTTTGGCCGGGGTGCCGAGGAAATCGACTATGCCCGTAAGTTTGGGATAGCGACAACCCTTGTTCCGGGCATTACATCAAGTATCGCCGTACCGGCAAGCCAGGGTGTCCCGGTGACAAAAAGGGGGGTCTCAGAAAGTTTTTGGGTTATCACCGGCACCACCTCTTCGGGGCAGTTGTCCCATGACCTTCAATTGGCGGTACAGTCGACTGCGACTGTAGTGTTGTTAATGGCAACAAAAAAGCTGTCAGAAGTGGTGGAACTGTACAAAAAACACCAAAAATCATCTACCCCTATAGCCTTGATCCAAAACGGCACCACCAAACAAGAACAAGCGGTGGCCGGTACGATAGAGGATATAGAGCATAAAGTATGGGCATCGGGCATAGGCGCGCCAGCGGTCATGGTGATCGGTGAGGTGGTGAGGGAGAGTCCGCTGTTAATGGATATTTATAAGGAAGTACTTGCGCTAGAAACCCCCTTGTCTTGACTGCTTTGAGGCTGTGTGAAGGCCCTTATTTTTTAACCCTCTTTTCTAAAAAATAATGAATGAGCTTTATCCCATATTTCTAAAGGTACACCAGTTAAACGTTTTGGTGGTCGGCGCCGGGAAGGTCGGTTTGGAGAAGCTGAGCTTTTTGCTAAAATCCAGCCCTCGGGCCCATGTGACGGTGGTGGCTAAGGAGGTGTGGGAGGAGGTAAGGACACTGGCCGATCAGCATCCCCATATCACCTTAATCATAGACGCGTATCATGAAAAGTACCTGGCGGGAAAGCATATTGTGATTGCCGCTACTAACGACACCGTGATCAACCGGCAGATTCATGCAGATGCCAAAGAAAGGTATTTGCTGGTCAATGTGGCCGACACCCCCGAACTTTGTGATTTTTATCTGGGAGGTATTGTTACCAAAGGTAATGTCAAGGTTGCCATCAGCACCAATGGCAAATCCCCTACGACTGCCAAAAGGCTAAGACAATTGTTAGAAGAGGCCATTCCTGATGATATCAATGAAATGGTGGAGAACCTACACCTGTACCGGGACACTTTAAAAGGTGACTTGGAGTATAAGGTGGAGGCTTTGAATAAATTGACAAAAGGTTTGCTGGAATAAGGGGGAAATAGGGGGGCTGAAAGATAAATTGCTTGCGAAATTGGTTGATTTAGAGATCCTCACAAAAAGTTTTGCCACAGTTGGAAGTATTTTTAGATTTTTTTGTGAAATTGGTCGTTTCCTAGCTTTGTAAATTAAAAAAGGATATGAAACGGATTTTAGTAACTGGAGGCGCCGGGTTTTTAGGCAGCCATCTTTGTGATAAGCTATTGAATGAGGGGAATGAGATTTTGTGCGTGGACAACCTGTTTACCGGCAGGAGACAAAATATCCACCACCTGCTGGACAATAAGAATTTCGAGTTTATGCGCCATGACGTCACCTTCCCTCTATATGCGGAGGTGGATGAAATTTACAACCTGGCCTGCCCGGCGAGTCCTGTCCATTATCAATTTGACCCGGTACAGACCACCAAGACGAGTGTGATAGGCGCCATTAATATGCTGGGACTTGCCAAAAGGCTAAAAGTAAAAATCCTCCAAGCAAGTACCAGTGAGGTTTACGGTGATCCCGAGGTCCATCCGCAGCCGGAATCGTACAAAGGGAGTGTCAGTGTAGTCGGTCCCCGGGCTTGTTATGACGAAGGAAAAAGATGTGCGGAGACGCTGTTCTTTGACTATAACAGGCAGCATAAGCTGAATATTAAAGTCATGCGGATTTTTAATACATATGGCCCAAGAATGAACCCTTACGACGGGAGGGTAGTCAGCAATTTTATTGTCCAGGCGCTGAAAGGTGAAGACATCACCATGTTTGGCGACGGCACCCAGACCAGAAGCTTCTGCTATGTGGATGATTTGATTGACGGGATGTACAAGCTGATGAACAGCCGGGATTCCTTCATCGGGCCGGTTAATATCGGCAATCCTGTTGAATTCACCATGTTGGAACTGGCCGAACAGGTGATTAAGCTGACGGGCTCAAAGAGCAAGCTTAAATTTTTACCGCTTCCTACCGATGACCCTTTGCAGAGGAGGCCGGTAATCGATCTCGCAAAGAAAGAACTAAACTGGGAGCCAAAAATCCAACTCGAAGAAGGGTTAAAGAAGACCATTCAATATTTT
>CAZHZP010000140.1:0-6749 GCA_964537165.1 uncultured Roseivirgaceae bacterium
TCAATTTTCAAATCCGCCAACTTGGTGTAGTAATATCTGGGTGGCTGTGAGTAGAACTGCACGCCCTGGTTCAGGAGCTCGGTGATCTCACGGGAGATCTGCTCAATTTTGTTGACATCTTTTGATTCCAGCTTGATCGTCTGGGTCAGGTTATAGCCGAGAAAAGTTTCCCCCAGATACCGCCCGTCATTGGTATAGTTGGGTTTGGATTTTTCATTGGTTTGTACAGCGCTGAAAACCAGCCCTTCCTCTTCTATGCCTTTGGATTTTAGATAATCCGTAATGATTTTTTTGTCGCGGTCAAGATCCGCATACGCTTGTCGCAGGTCTGTGTTGTCCTTATTGAATACCCCTTCCCATACAATTAAATCCGAAGTGAAATTCTTCTCACCCAGACCCGTGACGGTGACCTTATGGTCTGATTTGTTTCTGTTCAGAAAGGCATTGCCCAAGATGATCGCAGCGACGACAATAGAAAGGGCAAAAACGATGGCACTGGCGGTGTTTTTCATGTTCTGCATATAGGCTATAGGAATAAAGTATGTGGTTGTTCAGACGTTCAGGCGCTGCATTTTGTCCTGATCTATGCTGTTTTTTTCTAATGGCTAATTTCAGGCCAGTTTCTTCTTGAGGGTTATGACGGTGATTTCCGGCCAGATACCCACCCTGCCTGCAAAGGCATGGAAGCCAAATCCCCGGTTCACATACAGGTATCTCCCTGCCTCTTCTGCCAGTCCCGCCCAGTTGGGATACCTGTACTTGGCCGGGCTCCATTTTCCCAGGGGTGTTTCTATGCCCATCTGCATGCCGTGGGTGTGGCCGGACAAGGTGAGGTGGATCTTAGAAGGGTGTTTTTTTGCTACCGCCTCCCAATGGGTGGGGTCGTGGGAGAGGAGAATTTTAAAGTCTTTGTCTGCCACGCCTTCCATCGCCTTCTCCAGGTCACCCTTCGACTTGAAGCCAATGCCCCAATTCTCGACTCCGAGGAGCTGGAGGCGGGTTCCCTCTTTTTCGATGGTGACATGTTCATCCAGCATCAATCGGAAGCCCATGTCCGCATGGCTGGTTTTGAGTTTGTTGAAATTGTTTACCTTGTCTTCCGGCGTGGGCCATTGGGTATAGTCGCCATAATCATGGTTTCCCAATATGGAATATTGCCCATAAGGCGCCTTGATTTCTTTGAAAAGGTCGACAAAAGGGCTGACCTCATCGGCCGCCACATTGATTAAGTCTCCGGTGAAGACGACGAGGTCTGATTGCTGTTGCTTGGCGAGGTCAATTCCTTTCTGTACCGCGGCTATATCTTTGAAGCTTCCCGCATGAATGTCAGAAAGCTGGGTAATGGTAAAGCCATCAAAAGCTTCGGGAAGATCTTCAAAGTAGATGGTCTCCCTGAACACTTTAAAATTGTATTTTCCCTTTAATACGCCATAGACAAAGCCGGCAAAAGGAATGGAGGCGACCAATACAGCCAGCTGGCTGATAAATTTCCGTCGCTGTGGGATATAGGGTTGACCCGGCGACATGCCGCCTGACAGGTAGTTGACCGTTCCTTGTACACCCCGTACCATGTCTTCCCCTAATAAAAATACAATCACCGTAACTTGGGTGACCGTGACGGTAAGAAACAGGTTGAGCCCCATCTGCGCGTTTCCTGTTATTTCTCCATCTCTGAAAATCGTCAAAAAGGACAGGACAGTGGAAATGATGTATAAACCCGATAGCAGCCAATAGATAACAAAGAAGGACGTCCTTAGTGGGTTGCTCCATTGAGCCATAATGGTCCGCAGGGCCTGAAATGCGTACCAACTTAAGATAAGAGAAACCAGTGAGAGGATGGTAAGAAAAACAATAGATCCTGAATTACCCATGGATGCTTGTTCGAATAATGATGTGTGAAAATTTGAACCGTAGCGTGAATCTACTGATAAAATGTAGGCTTCTCCTTTGGCCTCGACAGTAAGTGAGGCGCTGGACTGTAAAGAACCTACGTCTTAGGATTGGAACTACAAGGCTTTGGCTATTTGTTAAAGCGGAGATTCGTAAAAAAAGTTTGGCTTTTTTAGAATTTTTAACCTTTGTAAAGGCGGGCGGCCCTCTCCGGCTGATCCCGTATTAAAAAAGCAGCCGGTATGCCCAGCTATTCCTCCTACTCTGGAAAAAAAGTAGCAGGCGGACAGTTTTAGTTGTTGTAATTTTCAAATAAAAAATATGGTTAAAGAAATTTTTTGGTGTTTTTGTTTGGGTTTTTTTGTGATGGGTGGCTTAAATCAATAACTTCGATGGATCAACAAACCGACAATTACCTGTGACCTGTCGAAAAAAGGCTATATACCGATCAGGTTTTGCAGCCTTTTTGTGTAGTAATTGCAGGAATTAGTTTTACATCTTAAAATACATTTATGGTTAAAATAGAAGCCCTTACCTCAATCGATAATGCCACCTATTTACAAAAAAAAGAAATAGCAGATTTTCTGTTTGCCCACCTGGAAGAGTACGGGGATCCACATGAAGATATTATGAAGTGCCTCGATTATGCATTGGACAAAGCTGTGGATAAAGGAGGATTCGTCGTGATGGCCCGTGAGCAGGGCGAGATAGTAGGGGCAGTGGTTGTTAACAAAACCGGGATGTCGGGATACATCCCCGAAAATATCCTCGTGTACATTGCCGTGGATGCGAGCCAACGGGGGAAAGGGCTGGGAAAGAGGGTGATGGGTACCGCCATTGACATGGCAAACGGCGGTATTGCTCTCCATGTAGAGCCGGACAATCCTGCCCGGTACCTGTACGAAAAGCTGGGATTTACCCACAAATATTTAGAAATGAGGCTGACGAAATAATGGCATTTTTAAAACTATATAAAGACAAACTAAAAGATAATTTTGAGTTTCTTAAAGAGCAGTTTCATGAGAATGGAATAGCCTGGGGGGTGGTGTCCAAGCTGCTATGTGGCAACGAGCTTTACCTCAAAGAACTGATTGATCTCGGAGTAGATGAGGTCCATGATTCCCGGATCAGCAATTTAGCTAAAATCAAAGCGATTAATCCTGATGTACAGACGGTTTATATCAAGCCTTCTTCCAAGCGGAACCTGGCACAAATGGTCAGGTATGCAGATGTCAGTCTGAACAGTGAACTCGACACCATCCGCTGGATCAGTGAAGAGGCCGGCCGACAGGGGAAAACACATAAAATCATCATCATGGTGGAGACGGGAGATCTTAGGGAAGGGGTGATGGGCGACCATTTGGTCGATTTTTATGCCCAGATTTTCGAATTGCCCCATATTGAGATAATAGGGCTCGGAACCAACCTCAATTGCCTAAACGGGATCATGCCCTCAGCCGACAAGCTCATCCAGCTGTCCTTATATAAACAGATTATAGAACTGAAATTCAACAAGAAAATCCCCTGGGTGTCAGCGGGCACATCGGTTACTCTGCCGCTGATGTTCAACAAGCAATTGCCCCAGGGCGTGAACCACTTCAGGATAGGAGAGACCCTGTATTTCGGTTTGGATCTCTTTGAGGAGAAGGTGATAGAGGGCATGCACGGAGATGTATTTGAACTGTGCACCGAGATCATTGAGATGCAGGAAAAGCCCCTTCTTCCCTCCGGTACCTTGGCTTCCAACCCCCAGGGAGATGTTGCGGAAATTGACCACTCGCTTTACGGAAAGTCGTCTTTTAGGGCGATTTTGGATATAGGTTTGCTGGATGTGGATCCCAAATACCTCACCGCCGATGATGGGGAATTTGAAATACTCGGGGCGAGCTCTGATATGCTGATTTTGAATCTGGGCGAAAACCCGGTGGGATACAGGGTGGGGGATCTGGTGAAATTTCGCTTGAAATATATGGGTGCTTTAGCAGTGCTAAATTCTGACTACATCGAAAAAAGGGTAGAATAATTTTATTTCCTGAGGAGCTCTTGCTAATACTATCTTTTTCATCTACGACACCGTTGTGGTTAGGCTGTATCCGGGAGAAAGCTGGCTCCTTCCTTTGGCATGGTATTCGTGCATAGGCAGATTGTAAACCAACTATTATGTACTATGAAAAAAGTAATTTTTGCAATTGCAACGCTGATGGTATTCGCCGTAAGTGCCAATGCCCAGGTCAGAACTCCAGCCAGTGATCAAGTCGCTTCTTTTGGTGTTCGGGGAGGGGTTAACTTCTTCAACTGGGGCGGGGATGATGCTTCCGACAATGATTACACTAACCGTGCAGGATTTCACGCAGGGATTTATGGAAACATGTTTGTGACAGACCGTTTTGCCATTGAGCCGGGTGCTTACTATTCTGTTAAGGGCACAGAAGCGGATAACGCAGTTAATTCGCGTTCGGTGTTGAGCTATGTAGATGTTCCGATTTTGCTTCGATTCTATGCGACGGAAGGATTTAACATCTTCGCAGGCCCTCAAGGGTCGATCTTGGTGGGATCAAAGCTGGAAGGCGATGCTTTTGGGCAGACTTTTACCTTTGATACAGACGATATCAATGATCTGGATGCAGGGGTAGTGTTCGGTGTCGGTTACAACCTGCCTATTGGCTTAAACATCCAAGGAAGTTATGACCTTGGGTTGACACCAGTCTTTAAGGACAGTGATGCCGATGTTTATAACAGAGGCTTCAAAATCTCCTTAGGATTTAGCTTGTAAAAGACAACAATTGAGGGCTGTTTATCGTTGATAGACAGCCCCTTTGTTTATTTTGAAATGGTTAAAATTTTTAAATTTATTCTAGTCTTGGCTGCTGTTTTTCTGAGCTATCAGTTGCAGGCCCAAGTAAAAGCCGGCCTGCGGGCGGGGATCAATTATGCGGACCTGGGTAAGTTGCATCCCAAGGAAGCTAGTGGTTTTCATGCAGGGACCTATTTAAAATTCAGTCTTGCCGGTTTGATCGAGCTGGAGCCGGGGATGCAGTACTCCCAAAGGAAGTTCAAGGTACACCCTGATTTTCCATCAAGCCGTTTACACCTGAATTATATTGATGTGCCCATATTGGTAAGGGTAGGGGTTTTGCCCTTCATCGATATATTTGCGGGGCCTCAAGCCTCGGTTTTAGTGGGCAGAAGGTATAAGGGAGAGGGGCAATTTGATAAGATGACCACGTTCCACGAGCAAGAGCTCGGCGCGCTGGTAGGCCTTGGAATCAACCTGCCGCTCGGCTTAAATGTTCAGGGAAGTTACGACTTCGGCTTATCAAATCCGGTTCATAACGGACATGAGACGAAGAACAGGGTTTTTAAGATTTCTCTGGGAAAAGATTTTTGAGCTGAACAGGAGCGTTAAGTAGGGAGTATCGGGCATGAAACCCAATATCTCCATACAGTACCCATTGCTTATTGTTTCTAGATTACGCCCATGGCCAGCATGGCATTGGACACTCTGATAAAGCCGGCAATATTGGCTCCTTTCAGGTAGTTACCCGGCGAGCCGAATTCATCTGACTTTTCGTAGCAAAGATCATGGATATCTTTCATGATCTTGGAAAGCTTGTCCTGCGTGTAGTCGAATGTCCAGGAATCCCTCATGGCATTTTGCATCATTTCCAAAGTTGAGGTAGCCACCCCCCCGGCGTTGGCCGCTTTGGCCGGCCCGTAGGAGATTTTGGAATCCAAAAATATCTGAACACCCTCTGGCGTTGTAGGCATGTTGGCGCCTTCCCCAATCGCAATACAGCCGTTTTTCACCAGTAGTGCAGCATCTTTTCCGTTGATTTCGTTTTGGGTCGCCGATGGGAAGGCGATTTCGCAAGGCACCTCCCAGATATTGCCTTTCTCAAAATACCGGGCGCTTTCGTGGTATTGAAGATAATCCTTGATTCTACGGCGCTCGACCTCTTTTAGTTGCTTCACCGTATCCAGGTCAATGCCTTTTTTATCATAGATATATCCGTTGGAATCGGAGCAGGCCACTACCATGCCACCGAGTTCATAGATTTTTTCCATAGTATAGATGGACACGTTGCCGGATCCGGAGACTATACATGTTTTTCCAGAGATATTTTCGTTCTTCACTTTCAGCATTTCCTGCACGAAGAATACCGAGCCATATCCCGTTGCTTCTTTTCTGAGCAAAGAGCCACCCCAATCCAATCCTTTGCCGGTTATTACGCCTGCTTCATAGCGGTTGGTGATTCTTTTGTATTGTCCAAAGAGATAGCCGATCTCACGCCCGCCTACACCGATGTCACCCGCGGGCACGTCGGTGTGCTCGCCGAGATGCCTGTAAAGTTCCGTCATAAAGCTTTGGCAGAATCTCATGATTTCGTTTTCGGACTTTCCTTTGGGATCAAAGTCTGATCCCCCCTTGCCTCCCCCGATAGGGAGACCTGTTAAAGCATTTTTGAATATCTGTTCGAAACCCAAAAACTTGACGATGCCCAGATAGACTGAGGGGTGAAATCTCAGGCCTCCTTTGTAAGGACCCAACACACTGTTAAATTCTACCCTAAAACCGCGGTTGATTTGGACATTGTTTTGATCATCCGTCCAAGGTACCCTAAAAATAATCTGGCGCTCGGGTTCGCAGATTCTTTCAATGATTTTCCGGTGGGCAAACTGGGGATACTTGACCAGGACAGGACCAAGTGACTCCACCACTTCTCTGACTGCTTGATGGAATTCAACTTCCCCGGGGTTCCGCTTAATGATTTCTTGAAAAATGGGTGAAATTTTTTCGTCAATGTGGCTATTCATAAATTATTGGTAATGGTAGATGATAATTGCAATCGGGTCGTAAT
>CAZHZP010000141.1:0-6743 GCA_964537165.1 uncultured Roseivirgaceae bacterium
TAAAAATGTAAATCTGTTGTTGGTTATCAATTAAATAATTTAAAATGTCTTCCATAATTAAGGGGTTAATAAGGGTTGAAAAACAACGGCACCCTGATGGGTGATACAGGTTCCTTTAATGATTTCATCCTCGAAGTTGAGGTTAAGCTGGTCATTGTTGAGCAACAGCTTCAGGAAAGTCTGAAGGTTTTTGCTATACATCCTCGTAGCATCTTCGGGCATGGTAGCAGGCAAGGCCGAACTTCCGATAATGGTCACACCTTCAACGACTACCGTCTGGTTATCGACTGTGCCTTCACAGTTACCGCCGTTGACGGAAGCCAAATCCACTACCACCGCACCGGGTTTCATTTTTTTCAACATGGCATTAGTAATAAGCAAAGGTGCCCTTCTTCCGGGGATCAAAGCTGTCGTAATGACTACATCGGATTTGACGATGGATTGCTCCAACATCTCGGATTGCTTCTTCTTATATTCCTCGGACTGCTCTACCGCGTATCCCCCGGCACCCTTATCTTCAACAGCCCCCGGCACTTCCACAAATTTGCCCCCGAGGCTCTGTACTTGTTCCTTTACCGAAGCCCGGGTGTCGAATGCTTCAACTACTGCGCCCAATCGCTTGGCGGTAGCAATGGCTTGCAGACCGGCAACCCCCGCCCCTATCACCAATGCTTTGGCCGGAGGAATGGTGCCCGCAGCAGTCATCAACATAGGGAAGAAACGGGGCAGATTTGCTGCTGCTAATAGAACTGCTTTATAACCCGAGATGGTACTCATGCTTGAAAGTACGTCCATGCTCTGGGCTCTGGATATCCTTGGGATGGAATCCATGCTAAACAAAGTGATGCCCTGTTTGGCCATTTCTGCCATCAAGTCACGGGCTACCAACGGTTGGTACACGCCGACGACCATCTTACCGGAACTGAGGTTTTTCCATTCAGTTTCCGCCAATGGGCTAATCTGGAAGATCATCTCCGCTTGCGATAAAACCGCATTCCGATCAACCGCTTCTGCACCGACTTCCTTATACAATTCATCGGATAAAAAGGCGGCATGACCCGCTCCTGATTCGATCAGTACTCTATTTCCCGCAGCCACCAATGCTTTTACCGCATCGGGATGGAAGGAAACGCGTGTCTCCGGTGAGGGTTCTTTTAATACACCTAAAATCATAATGGTCTGTTTATTGTCATTTTTGTAAATTCACATAATCATAATCAGACAATTCGGCGTGGTGTCTGACTAATTATTTTCAGGATCCAAATTAAGCAATGCAAAAAAAGTTAAATTTTATTAGAATTTCACTTAAAATCCGCCCTACATTCAATAAAATTTGTAAAAATGAGTCCAAATCTGGCACATTTCATTAAACTAAAGCAAAAAAAGCCGGATTTATCGAAACTTCACAGGAAAGCGGAAATGGCAAGGTCTTAAAACCACTGGGCTACCAAAGGTACAAAAATCAGTGACACCATCACCGTCAGCAGCACCAAAATCCCCGACTGCTCCTCTTTGGATTCTATAAAACTCGCATAAACGGTGACGTTGGCAGCCACGGGAAAAAACGGAATCAAGGCCAACATCTGCCTGTCCTCCTCCTCCAACTGGTCAAAAAGCCCGTATTCCGCAAGCAACAACAAGCCCATGATCAAAACCGCACTAAGCATTCGAAAGGACAGTATCTTGGCAAAGTACTTTTGGTCCAGATCCTTAAAATCCACCTTTAGCACATTCATCCCCACCATCATCATTCCTCCAGCAGACACTACCACGCTGAATAGGTCAATGACAGGAGTAAGGGGGTCAGGGGTGTCTACCTCAAGCCACTTTAGACCCAAGGCCAACAAGAAGACATATAAAAAAGGGATTTTGAAGATTTTTGATAGGGCTTTCTTGGTGGGATATTTCGACTTAGCTACCTGAAAGTAGCCAACGGTATTGCCGTACAAAGCCGTGCCGATATAAATACAGATCAGAGTGGTCACACCATCCTCTCCAAACAAGGCGGTGACAACGGGAATCCCAAAAAAAGCCACATTAAAAAAAGAAAAGGAGCTGTCTAGCAGAAAAGGCTCGTCAGCTTTGGGCATCTTCTTATAAGCCACACGGGCCGGTAATATCATCGCAGCCGCCAATAGAAATGACAGGACTGGCAGGATGGCTAATTTTACCGCATCCGCTTCCAGGACATGATTGACTACCAGCACGGGCATAAATCCGTAAATCATGGGCTTGGTGATCCAGGATTTGGGAATCCACCCCTTCTTGTTTATCCAATAGCCGAAGGGAATGAATAGCAAATAAGGAAAGAGACTCTTGTATAACTCAAGAAATACGTCCATTCTTTATATGGGATAACAGGTGTTCGCATAAGTTGGCCGCTGTCCTGACATTGTACCAGACGGCATTGACATCAAGCAGTACACCATTGACCAGGTGACCAAGGGCATAGATCCCTTTCCCCCCTTTTGGAGAAATAGCCTGCATGGTTAATTCGTCGATCAAAGCTCCCCCCACCGGATAGCTGGATAGATAACCTTTCTTCAGAAGGTTATCCAGTAATTTACATTCCATCTTCGCTAAATGGGAAGAAGTTCCCGTCGCGTTGATCAGTTTGTCTACGATGTGCTGGCTTGAATCATCCAGTGTTAAAGTAAAACTGCGGTCCTTCGTGTTAAATTCAACCTCCTCCAAACCGGGAAATACCTTTAGCCGCTTCTCTTTAAAAAGGGCCTGCAACCGGTATGCATTGTACAGCGGCATGGCATGTCTGTTCATCATCCAGTGGGAACCCAGCCATTTCTTAAAAAACTGCTTCTGTTCTATATCCAGCATGCGCCATATCGTGCCGGCGTCGTACCTCAGGGAGTAAACAACGGTCAGCAGTTCATCCCCTCCTTTTTCAGCGCAGGAGATATCATCATTCAAAAGCTTTTCCGCCGGCTTATTTTCCCTGTTCTGTTCTTTCCAATTGACAGGGTTTTTAACATATCCATCCAATTCCCGTTGAAATAGTCTAAAGACATCTTTCACCTTCACCTTTTGTAGTGTCTCTCTTTTGGCTTGGTGGATATTGCTTATCGTAAGGACTTTTCGTTGGTATGCTGTTCCTTTCTCCGGTTGAACCCGTGGCAGCATTCCATCAGGTGAAAAGAGGCTGATCTTCCCTTTGTGGCCGTTGTCCACCAGCGTCATCACCGCATCGATGGCACTAAGGCTAGTACCTAAGATCCCGACATGGTCGTCCGGACTGAGTTTGTTAATGATCCGGTGGGACGGCCATGGAAAATCAATGTACTCCGGAAATGGCAACAACTCCTTATAGTTATTCGGCTTGGGCGTGCCCAAAGCGAGAACGACGAAATCTGAAGGGATCCGCTCACCGTCGTGGCAGACGACCTCATAACTCTCCGATTCCCGTTGTATATCAATGGCCTCGGCATGGACAACCTGCAGAGGCACACCTCTATCCTGCGCCTTTGCCATATAATGCCTCATCTGAGCCGACACATAGTCGCCATAGAGTTGACGGGTGGTATAGGTATGGTCAGTGTCTCCCCGGCCTTTGACATCCTGTCTGTCCTTGCCGCCCTGTTGTTGAAGCCACTCAGAAAAATGTTCCGGTTCGTGGACATGAATGCCCATCAACTCAGCCTGGGTATTCAACAAGTGCCCCGGCTGCTCCGTGCCAAAGGCTAGACCGTAACCCAGCCGTTCATCTCTTTCAACAATGGTGATTTTTAATTCTTTGGAAAGTCCGGAGGTGACGGTTTGCAACAACAGTTCAATAAAAACGGCTGTCCCGCACGCGCCACCCCCAATGATCGTGATGTTTTTCATTTAGGATTTTCAGAAACAATGAGGCGGAATAGCCACACTTTAAGCTTAAAGTCTACTGCCCACTATTGACAAAAATTCAATCACCAGCAAAAGACAACCGGAACTGGAAGTGCACAAGCATGAATATGCCGCGAGAAGTGTTATAGCTGCCACTGGTTAGATGATATGCTATTCTATTTCTACTCCTGTCTTCTTTTCAATTAAAACTGTTCCCGAACGCATGACCGTGTTTTTGACGAGGTTGATGGCCACGCCGGTGATCACCGAATAGGCCAGAAACTTCACCAAATCCACATTTTCGTCGGGATGCTGGTCAGGTGGATCTTGGCGGTAGACTTTTTCGTAGATCATATCCAGACCCTTTTTGACAACGATCCCCGCAGCCACTGCACTCAATGAGATCAGCGTGCTTTGCAAAAATTTTTCTCGTTTAGATTGCGAAATCTTCATAGGACTAAATGTTTGTTTTTCCTTCATACAGAAAAGCAAAAACTTAACCATTAATTTCCCTCAGGGCGCCACCATAACTGTAGGCAGTGCCACTACGGCACCAAGAGCCTTCCGTTGTGTTATCTTGTAACTAGATGCTCCCTTAGTAGCTATGTGGAAAAAAAATATCTGCTGGCTTAAAGCGCCGCCAGAATCTCCCGGGAAGTCCTGGCTTCTGCTCCGGATTTGACCATCTCCTTAATAGCGGCATCATAATCCCCCGGAGACAGGTTTACCGCTTTGGTCGCATCGGTCACTACCGTTGCTTCGAAGCCTTCTTTGATCGCATCCAAAACGGTAAACTTGACACAATAGTCCGCCGCTAACCCCGTGACAACCACCTCCGCTACGCCATGTTCCCTCAAGTATTGGCTTAAGCCCGTGTTTTCCCTTCGGTCATTATCAAAGAAACCACTGTAACTATCCACATGGGGATTGGTTCCTTTCCTGATGGTATGTTTCCACTTGGATTGATCCAGATCTTTGTGAAACCCAGCGCCAGGCGACCCCTGGACACAATGCACCGGCCACAGCACCTGATCGACATTTCCCAGCTGCACAAAGTCCCCGGGATTCTTTCCTTGGTGATTGGCCGCAAAGCTGCCATGATTGGCGGGATGCCAATCTTGGGTGGCGACTATAAAATCGAATTTCTGCTGCAACTCGTTGATCACGGGAATGATCCGGTCGCCGTCGTCGACCGCTAAGGCTCCCCCGGGGAGAAAGTCATATTGAACGTCTACGATTATAAGGGCTTTCATATTTAATAGAAGTTTTAGGTTAGCAGTGGGAAGTGGGAAGTCTGAAGCCGGATGACTGTCTATTACTGCCTAAGTCTCACATCTAAATACTAGATACTGGACCCTTGGTACTTTGAGCTTGACAATACCAGCTCCGTCCTGAGATCATACAAAGACTCTTCCAATCCTACAGGATAGATATGGGGATTGGTCAGCCGCTTATTGCTTCTGTCGAAGTGTTGCAGACCGTCCAGTGTCTTGCGCCTGATCTGGTGCAAGGAAGGAGATTCATACACTTTCTGCCCGGCCACAAAGATCGGTTTCAATAAAATTTCCGACTGGTTATCCTTCGGATAAATGGTTTTTCTGCGGGTAGGATCAGTAGGGTCAATAATGAGATAGCTGTCCTGCCCCTCTAATTCACCTTCCAAATAGATCATGTCGCCAACGGCCGTTCCCTGCGATCTAAATCTCTTTACATTATGAAGCCCGGGCACATTGATCTTGATCGACTGCTGGCTGACTTTGATTTTCGGTTCCCATTTACCTTCTTTGTTTTTCATGGCGGAAAGTTTGTACACCGCGCCCAAAGCCGGCTGATCGTAAGCAGTCACCAGTTTGGTGCCTATGCCCCATATATCAATAGAAGCTTCCTGCAGTTTAAGCGAGGTCAATATATGCTCGTCCAAATCATTGCTGGCGACAATTTTCGCTTGGGTGAAGCCCGCCTCGTCCAACATCTTCCGTGCGACGTTACTGAAATAAGCCAAATCACCGGAATCAATCCTGATGCCTTTCAGTTCTTTTCCTTTCTCACGAAGCTTCTTCCCCACCTCAATGGCATTTTTGACACCGTTGATGGTATCATAAGTATCCACCAACAAGATACAGCTGTCAGGAAAGGCATCCGCATAAGCCTGAAAAGCCTCCAGCTCCGAATCAAACGACATGATCCAGCTATGGGCATGGGTGCCTGATACGGGGATCCCGAACAGTTTTCCCGCCATCACATTGCTGGTCGAGGAACAGCCGCCGATATAAGAGGCACGGGTGGCCGCTATCGCCCCGTCTATTCCCTGTGCCCGCCTCAGCCCAAATTCCATCACCGGGTCGCCTTTGGCGGCCAAGGTAATCCGGGCCGCTTTGGTCGCCACCAAGGTCTGAAAATTGACCAGGTTGAGCAGTGGCGTCTCCAGAAGCTGGCATTGGATCAACGGCCCTTTGACCCGTAATAACGGCATATGGGGAAAAACCACCTCCCCTTCTTCTACCGCATCTATATCACAGCTAAAAGTGAGCCCGGCCAGGTACTGGATAAAATCCTCCTCGAACATGGCTTGCCCATCGGGATTTTTCAGCCCTTCTATAAATTCCAAGTCGGCCGTTTTGAATGAATAGTTACTGCAAAAGTCTATGACGTAATCCAGCCCGGCAGCGATGGTAAAACCGTTTTGAAAGGGGTTCTTCCTGAAAAAGAGATTAAAAACCGCCTCCTGTTCTGCTTTGCCCGATTTCCAATAGGCATAAGCCATAGTGAGTTGATAAAAATCCGTCAGCAAGCTGAGCGATCCCTGATAAAGATCCTTGGTTATTTTCATTTCGTCTTAATGTTTAAAACCACACCGGAAAGTACCATAGCCATTCCAAAATAGGTCAGCAAGTTAAAGGTTTCAT
>CAZHZP010000142.1:0-6728 GCA_964537165.1 uncultured Roseivirgaceae bacterium
CAGTTGAGCCTGGCTAAAAGAGGCTAACGGTATCCGTAACAAAAGAGGCTGTCCCATCTATAAGGACAGCCTCTTTTGTTTGCTTCTTCCCGATGGATCCTGCCACGCAATTATTTGAAAATCGGATGTCTCTCGAAAGGCTTCTCCCGGTCAAATAGATACCTGTAGGTGTGATGCGTCTTGTAGATGGTGGCATTGATCTGTTCACATACCCGCATCATTTTGGGATTGAAATCGCCGATCCAGTTCATTTCTATAGATTCATAAGAGAATGAACGCTGGCTGCTCATTTCATTGTAACGCTTCACCATGGCACTCTCCACTCCTTTGCCTTGGTGTTCGGGAACTACGCCGAATACCAGGCCAAGCATCTTATTGGGCGGATTGAAGGTCTTGTGGTAGAGAAATTTCAGCTTACCGATCAAATCCATTTTGCCGTTGACATATTTGAAGAGCTGGTTCAACTCGGGGATGGAGATAAAAAAGGACACGGGCTCTCCTTTGTAAAAGCCGAAATAGATCAACCGCTGATCGATCACCGGTTTCATCTTCCCAAACATCATCTGGGCCTCCTTCAGCGCCATGCTTTTGCCCAAATGCCTTGCCCAAGCCTTGTTGTACACGGTCATAAAATATTCGGGGGCCTTCTCTGAAAGTTCCTTTCCCTTCAAGTAGCGGTACTCGTAATCTGGATCATTCAAGGTAATGTCAGCCCTATGGTGGAACTTGGGATCAAAACCGACCCCTTTTACCGGACGCATATACGTGTATTGTTTGAAAAAAATCTGAAACCCGTAAGCCTCGAAGAAATCCCGGTAATAGGCAAAATTCCAAGGCATATTGTAGTTGGGTGGCGAAAAACCTTCCACCAAGAGCCCCCACCACTTGTCCCTTTCGCCAAAATTGACCGGGCCGTCCATCGCTTCCATGCCTCGGGCCTTTAGCCAATCTTTGGCAGCGTCAAACAGCATAAAGGCGGCTTTTTGATCCTTAATGCATTCAAAAAAACCAATTCCTCCAGTCGGCTGTTTTTCTTTCCACTTCGGATTGATGAAGGCAGCAACTCTTCCGATGGTCTTTCCCTGATCGTCCAGCAACAACCAACGTATGGCTTCGGCCTTTTGACGGAAAAGTTTGTTGGTCTCCGGATGAAAGAGTCCCTCAATGTCCTTATCCAGCGGACGGATCCAGTTTTTCTCCTCCTTATACAGCCTCACGGCCATTTCATAAAATTCCTTCTGCTGGGCCGGACTCGTTACTTCCAGTAATTTCATAGCGTTATTATAGATGTGATACAGGACACAGGAGATGTAAGACCTACGATGTACCCTGCCCACCATGTCTTACCACTTGGTTCATTGTTCTTTGCCACGTCCTGATTTACCTGGAACCATTTCTTTAAATTCTTTAACTACTGCGTAAGCCAGGAGTAGAGACTGTCAAGCTCAAGGCACCACCGATGTTTCGGGAATGCGAATCTCAGACTTCGTATAACGGTTATTGATTAACCACTTCCGTCACTTTATACTTGGTTCTGAACTTCTGTGTTCTCAGTACCCAATACTACCCAACTACTTCACCGTAAAGGTCAAATTCTGTTGCGTCATTGATTTTTACATTTACAAAGTCGCCGATCCTGCAATATTGTTTGCTCGCATCAATTAACACCTCGTTGTCCACATCTACAGAATCGAACTCGGTTCTTCCTACAAAGTGTCCGTTTTCCTTCTTATCAATCATGACTTTAAAGGTCTTCCCGACCTTTTCTTGGTTCAAGTCATAAGATATCTGCTCCTGAATGTCCATCAGATGGTTGGCGCGTGCTTGCTTTTCTTCCTGCGAAAGAAGATCTTCCATGGTGTGCGCATGCGTGTCCTCCTCATGGGAATAGGTAAATACCCCCAAACGCTCGAACTTCATCCTTTGGACAAAATCCACCATTTCCTGGAATTCCTTTTCGCTTTCCCCTGGATGTCCGGCAATCATCGTCGTTCGGATGGCGATGCCGGGGATCCTTTCCCTGATCTTATGGATCAATTCCTCCTGCTTTTCCCTTGAAGTGCCCCGGCGCATGGTCTTCAATACCTCCGAAGACCCGTGCTGAAGAGGGATGTCAAGGTATTTACAAATATTGGGATGCGCTGCCATTTCATCGAGAATGTCCATGGGAAATCCCGTAGGATAAGCATAATGCAACCGGATCCAATCAATCCCTTTCACATCAGCCAATGCCGACATCAAATCCGCCAGCCGACGTTTTTTATAGAGGTCCAAACCATAATAGGTAGAGTCCTGGGCAATCAACAACAACTCTTTGGTGCCACCAGCAGCCTTAATCTCTGCCTCTTTTACCAGTTCTTCTATAGGTTTGGAAATATGGTTGCCCCGCATCAAAGGGATGGCGCAGAAAGAACAGGGACGGTCGCAGCCTTCTGATATTTTCATATAGGCATAATGCGAAGGATGTGACAACAGACGCTCGCCCACCAACTCATGCTTATAGTCCGCCTTGAATTTTTTCAACAAGGCCGGGAGATCCCGGGTACCAAAATAGGCATCGACCTGGGGAATTTCAACCTCCAGATCATCCTTATACCTTTGGGAAAGACAACCCGTGACGTACACTTTGTCCACCAGGCCCTGTTCCTTTGCATCTACGTACTGCAGAATGGTGTCGATGGATTCCTGCTTGGCGTTGTCGATAAAGCCGCAGGTATTGATAATGACGATGTTATGGTCAATGGCATTTTCAGCCTCATGCGAGGCATTGATCCCATTGCCTTTTAACTGGGTCAATAAAACCTGGGAATCCACGAGGTTTTTCGAGCAACCCATGGTCACAATATTGACCTTATCTTTTTTTAATGTTCTTGTTTTCAATCTCTTCTACTTTGCTGCAAAAGTACGGAAAATTTTGGGGTTTAACCCTGTAGCTTTTTTTACTCTCAAAATACTTCCAAAAAGAAACCATGTTGAGCTTCGTTTTTATCCTTTTTCTCTGTCCCCACAGGTTTCAAATTATTTTTTCTTTGAAGGAGATGGTATTAACATTACATTGGAAAAACTCAATCGTGACTTCTGGAGAGAAGCCTTTTAAAACATCGCAACTGCATGAGCCAAGTACCCCGGGAAAGTCGGATTTTTGTTGAAGAGATACAGGCAAGTCCTTGGAATGATTTGCCGGACTTGTCTTTACGGTCCGTAGACCTTTGGAAGATTTCGATCCCAGCATACCTGCACAAGATGGACCAGCTGGCCTCCCTTTTGTCCCCAGATGAAAAACATAGGGCAGAGAGGTATCATCAACAGAAAGACCAGAATAGATTCACGGTGGGGAGGGGGATGTTACGACAAGTTCTATCCTACTATACCGGCTGTCCACCTGGCGAGATAGAGTTTTTGAAGGGAATCAATAACAAACCTTTTATCGATCATCCCGTTCCTGTTGAGTTTAACCTGTCTTATTCTCATGATTACATCTTCGTGGGAATCGCATCAGAGGCTATAGGCGTGGATATTGAATACATCAATCCCCAATTTGATTATAACCTGCTCTTGGAAGCTTGTTTTATGGATCCGGAAATAAAAACAATTGTGAACTCCCCCTCACCCAGGCAGGAGTTTTTCCTCCTTTGGACACGTAAAGAAGCGCTGTTAAAAGCCACGGCACTGGGTCTGGGGGATTATTTGACGGATTTTAGTTGTCTTGAAGGATCACAGCCATTTCCCAAAAAGCTTAACCCAGAAGGCAGTTGGCGAATCGGCAGTTTTTTATTGGATCAGGTCTATTGCACAAGCATCGCCCAAAAATCATCGCGCCAACTCCGGTATATCAGTGCTCATGAATTTTTCCACTGACCCTGTGATTTCTATATGTTACAATGCTTTGCACCAAATATTGCTTAATTTAGGAAGTATCATTGATCTAACTGTTCTAACCATTGACTGACCGCCCCAACCTTATAGAGCTCCGGCAAATCAGCCACTCCTTTGGCGCTCAAAAGGTACTGGATGATATTACAGTCAATCTAAAAAATAAGCGTGTCACTGCGGTCCTGGGGAAAAGCGGTAGCGGAAAATCCACCCTTCTTCAAATCATTAACGGCATGATCCCTCCGGATCAGGGCCAGGTACTATTTAAGGGCAAGCCACTGGATTATAAAAATATCCACGCACAAAGACTCCAAATGGGCTATGTCGTCCAGCAGGTAGGTTTATTTCCCCATATGTCGGTAGAGGAAAACATTGGCTTGTTGGGGAAAATTATATCCAGGCCTTCCCATGAAATTTCCGAAAGAACAAAGGTCTTGATGGAAATGGTAGGTCTTCCACTGGCTCACCTCAGCAAGTTCCCTTACCAACTATCCGGTGGAGAGCAACAACGTGTGGGACTGTGCAGGGCCATGTTGCTTCAGCCGCCTCTTTTGCTGATGGACGAACCCTTTGCCTCGCTGGATTATGCGACCAAGCAGGGCATCTATGATCATTTGCTAGCTATACAACAAAAGGAAAGCAGAACCATTGCTATCGTGACGCATGACTGGGAGGAAGCCATCAAACTGGCGGATGATTTTATATGGCTGGCAAATGGAAAAGTGAAGGAAGCCGGGGATAAGGCAAAACTGGTGAAAATGAAAAGCACTTATCTGGCCGCTTTATGAAAAGGAAATTTGTTTACGGCTTTGTATTTTCCATCCTAGGGGGCTGCTTGGTGGCACTGGCGCAATCAAAAGGGACGATCACTGTGGGCGCCAAGCACTTTAATGAAGGCTATATCCTGGGGGAAATCATCGCTTTTGTGCTGGAAGATGCGGGTTTTGACGTCGATAGGCGGTTTAACCTTGGCGGTACAGCAGTGACTTTTGAAGGACTAAGAAAGGGAGCGATCGATGTTTATCCTGAATACACGGGAACCATTTCCGCTGAAATTTTGAAAATGCCGGGCGCACCACCTCTCTCCCAGATACGGAACCGGACGAGGCAGGATTTTCAGCTGGAAATTTCCGATCCCTATGGATTCAGTAATACCTATGCCTTACTGATCAAGAAGGATCAAGCGCAGGCGGCGGGGATCAGCACTTTATCCGACCTCCAAAACCATCCTACCTTAAGGTTTGGTATAAGCCATGAGTTCCTCGAACGACAAGATGGCTGGGGAGTTCTTTCTGCGTTCTATCAGCTTCCTCAACGACCTATCGCCCTTGAACATGGACTTGCTTACCAGGCGATACTGGATGACAGGATCGATGTGATGGATGCCTATTCTACAGATGGGGAAATCAGCCGCTACGACTTGCTCTTACTGGAAGATAACAGGCATTTCTTTCCAGACTATCAGGCGGTATCCTTTTACCGTACTGCGCTTCCCCAGCCAGCAAAAGAGGCATTGGCTAAACTTTCTTCTTCCATTACCGCCGAAGAAATGCAGGAATTGAACGCTTTGGCCTTATTTGGTAAGGAAAGCCATTCCAAAATTGCCCACGACTTTTTGGTAAGAAAAGGCATCATACAATCCACCAGCCTACCACCTGTCGCCATGGGCGGAGAAATCCTCAGAAAAGCCCTGGTACACCTGCAACTGACACTCCTCGCTGTCTTATCGGCGATTGTTGTCGCTCTTCCTCTCGGCATATATCTTTATCGCCACCCCCGTTTTTCCAACACAATCCTTTATGCTGTTGGCATCATGCAAACGGTTCCCTCTATTGCTTTGTTGGCCTTAATGATTCCCTTGTTCGGCATTGGGAAAATCCCAGCCTTGGTGGCGCTCTTTCTATATGCCCTACTTCCTATTCTAAGGAACACGGTGATAGGATTGTTTACAGTTGATCCCCAACTCAAAAAAGTAGCCTCAGCAATTGGGTTAAATGACTGGCAACGGTTGAAGTTAGTCGAACTGCCCTTGGCCGTACCGGCTATCCTGGTAGGCATAAGGACAGCGGCGGTCATTACTGTGGGAACGGCGACCCTGGCGGCTTTTATAGGAGCTGGTGGCCTGGGAGAGTTTATTGTCACCGGCCTCGCCTTAAACAATACCACGCTGATCTTAAAAGGAGCCATTCCTTCCGCCATTCTCGCCATATTTATTGAATTGGCTTTTGAAGGACTGGAAAGGCTGATGGTACCGCGTCACCTGCGGCAAAAGAATTGATATCGCGGAAAAGCTTTGCTCATCCCATCAACTTCCGGATGATCCAAAAAATCAACACCACTACCAAAACAACTCCAATTACGCCGACCCAAATCCCGGCTTCAAAAATATCACCGACTAATTCACATCCTGTCAAGGTGGTCGCCAAAAGCGCAAAAACAAGAAATTGGTTGATCCGTAAATCTTTCATGGCCGGGTTGTTTAGGAGGGAATATCTGGAGGTAACAGCATCAAAAGCAATGCCATATAGAAGTTCGAATATCGACGTCCGGTGGGTTTCAATTGATTTTTTCAGAGGTTTTCTACGAGAAAGTTTCCCTTTATGTCTTTATTGCTTCATTTTATGGTAAATTCGGCCATAAACACTTCATCATGTCAAATAAAGAATTTGAGATCAACATCAATCCTGATTGGATCAAGAAATACCTCAACAAAATCATCTTCGGCCTATTATTCCTGATAATGATCTTCACTTCGGTGAAAACCATTGGTCCGGAAGAAGAAGGCGTGGTCGTTCAGCTGGGAAGGTATAACCGAACACTTCAGCCGGGTTTGAATTTTATCCTTCCTTTTGGGT
>CAZHZP010000143.1:0-6726 GCA_964537165.1 uncultured Roseivirgaceae bacterium
AGAAGTGGAGCAGGGGCTGTATGCTATTCAGGAATTTCAGGGTGAACCCGGCAAGGGGTATGAATTGGAAGTCGAATTTGATGGCGAGTTTTACCAGGCTGGCAGTATTATGCCCCCCACGGTCATTCCCGTTCAATCCTTGGAATATGTGTTTGAAGAAGAAACACTGTTTATAGACGAGGGGTATTATGTCACGGCCTATTTTGCCGATCCTGAAGATGAGGTAAATTATTACCGGCTCAAGATGTTTGTCAACGGCGAGCCATATTATTTTGACCAGGACGGTACCCCAGTGAAGGACGATAATTTTTGGCTGATCAATGACCAGTTCTTTAATGGAAAAGTCATAGATTTTGAGTTTCCCCAAACCTTAAAAGCCGGGGATAAGATTGATGTGGAGCTGCACCAAGTAGACCGTGCCACGTATGATTATTACCGAACGCTGGTGGAGTTGATGGGCTTTGGCGGGGTAGCGCCTTCCAATCCGCTTAGCAATTGGAGTAACGGCGCCCTTGGTTATTTCGGCGCCCTTTCTATCAGCTATGCCTCGGTTGTGATTGAGGAACAATGATATCCTTCTTAAAACAGTTGCTTTTGCCATCATACTATGCCACTCCCCACGGCAGGAAGTCCCTTTTGCCATCGGCCGGATAGCGGCTTGAGCTTGGGCATCTGTTTCCCATAGAGCGTTCGGTATGCATACCTCATGAGGTTGTTCGTCGATCAGAATATCTCTTTTCGGATAATAAAGAAGCTTTTTAAAGATCAGGCCTGCATGGAACTGAAGGCATAAGCCTGTGAGCATTGGGGGAAAATACTTGAAAAAACGGACATTCCGTCATAAACTGTGACAAGATCGCTACTTTTGTAGACGAACGCAGCTTGGATTGGTTTTTGCCAAAACATTGCGCTAAGCAGTAAAAACATTATGGATCTGGAATTTTATAAATACCAAGGCACAGGGAACGATTTTATCATGATTGATAATCGCGCCGCTGTTTTTGATGGGGCGGATCTTGCCTTAGTTACGCGTCTTTGTGATAGGAAGTTTGGGATTGGTGCGGATGGGTTGATTTTGATTCAGGAAAGAGAGGGCTATGATTTTGAAATGGTCTATTTCAATGCCGACGGAAGCCAAAGCATGTGTGGCAATGGAGCCCGTTGCGCAGTGGCTTTTTCCCGATTTTTAGGTTTGTTCACTGACGAATGCCATTTTTACGCCATTGACGGGCCTCACGTAGCCCGCTATCATGAAGGAGAGGTGGAGCTGGGAATGAGCCCGGTGGACAACGTCACTGAAGTGGGAGAGGATTTCTTCCTGAATACCGGTTCCCCACATTACGTAAGACGGGTTGATAAGGTGCGTGACTATCCGGTAGTTGAGGAGGGTGCGCGGATCCGTTACAGTCAAAGCTATCCCGAGGGAACCAACGTAAATTTTGTTTCTGTTATTTCTGATGAGGAAATATTTGTGAGAACTTATGAACGTGGGGTAGAGAATGAGACCTTGTCCTGTGGCACGGGGGTCACCGCTTGCGCTTTGGTGTTCGGTAAGGAGAAAGGCAAAAACGAGGTGGGCATACACACGCTCGGGGGCAAACTTAAGGTCCGTTTTACTTCTACTCCGGAAGGAGGCTTTCAGGATATTCTTCTGATAGGCCCTGCTGAACAGGTATTTAACGGCAGGATTTGAATTTAAATTAGCTGGAAGAAATAAATCGTTTCTCCAGGGGGAGGCTGCATCTTTGCAGCACTTTGCCAAAAGTCAGGGAAATATTTATCATATATCCCAAAAAGAAAGTAATTTTAACACCTTAATACAATAGGTAATTTATGTTGGATTTTATTGCAAAGGGACTTGGAAAAATATTTGGTACCAAGTCGGAAAGGGATATAAAGACGTTTATGCCGGTTGTAGAGCAGATCAAATCTGAATACAGCAAGCTAAACCAGCTAAGCGACGATGAACTTCGGGCGCAAACCATAGAAATCAAAAGTATTATAGATGCGGATCTAAATACTTTTGATGAGCAGATCGCTGAACTAAAAGAACGGATCAACGCCTTGGCGCCGGAGCGTGTGCATGACAAGGATGCCCTGTTTACCCAGATCGATAAGGTAGAAAAAAACCGTGACGAAGCCATGGAAGTTTCTTTGGAAAAAGTCCTTCCCAGGGCTTTTGCTATTGTAAAGGAAACCGCCAGGCGATTTAAGGAAAACCAGAAGCTGGTGGTCCATGCTTCTCCAAGGGACAGGGAACTGGCAACACTGAAACCTAACGTCATTATAGAAGGAGATCAGGCTATCTGGCATAACAAATGGACGGCCGCAGGCACTGAGGTGACCTGGGATATGCTTCATTACGATGTACAGCTTTTAGGCGGCGTGGTGCTTCATAAAGGAAACATCGCCGAGATGGCCACGGGTGAAGGTAAGACCTTGGTTTCTACCCTGCCTGCCTATTTGAATGCTTTATCCGGAAGAGGCGTGCATATCGTGACCGTGAACGACTATCTGGCGAAACGTGACTCCGAATGGAACGCTCCCTTGTTTGAATTCCACGGTTTGACAGTGGATTGTATCGACAAATATCCCCCGAATTCTCCAGGCAGAAAGAAAGCCTATGCCTCTGACATTGTCTATGGGACCAACAATGAGTTCGGCTTTGACTACTTGAGGGACAACATGGCGCGGGATGCGGGTGACCTTGTTCAGGGCAAGCATCATTTCGCCATGATTGACGAAGTCGACTCCGTCCTGATTGATGACGCACGGACGCCTTTGATTATTTCAGGACCCATTCCAAGAGGGGACGAACATGAATTTTATGAAATGAAGCCCAGGGTGGCCACGCTGGTAGAGGAGCAAAGGAAATTGGTGCAAGGATATCTGTCTGACGCCAAAAGGCTCATCAAAGAAGACAACCACAAAGAAGGCGGCTTGGCACTTTTCAGGACCTTCAGGGGTATGCCCAAGTACAAGCCTTTGATCAAATACCTTTCCGAGCCTGGCATCAGGGTCATCCTTCAGAAAACCGAAAACTATTATCTACAGGACAACAAACGTATGATGCCGGAGGCGGACGAGCCTTTGTTGTTTACCATCGATGAGAAGTCCAATACCGTAGATCTTACCGACAACGGAATAGAAGTCATCACCAAGAAAAACGAGAATGCTGATTTCTTCATCCTGCCGGATATTGGCGTGGAAATCGCCGAAATGGAGAAAGACCCGACATTGGATGACAAAGAAAGGTTGATCAGAAAAGAAGAACTGATCAAGGATTACGGCGTCAAAGCCCAGCGAATCCACACCGTCAACCAGTTGTTGAAGGCCTACTGTATGTTTGAAAAGGATACGGAATATATCCTCGTTGATCAGAAGGTGAAAATTGTAGATGAGCAGACCGGACGGGTGATGGAAGGACGCCGTTATTCCGACGGTTTGCACCAGGCGATAGAAGCCAAGGAGAATGTAAAGGTCGAAGACGCCACCCAAACTTATGCCACGGTTACCTTGCAGAACTATTTCAGGATGTACCACAAACTGGCCGGTATGACCGGTACTGCGGAGACCGAAGCGGGCGAATTCTGGCAAATCTACAAATTGGACGTGGTGGTCATCCCCACCAACAGGCCGATTCAAAGAGATGACAGGCAGGATAAAGTCTATAAGACGGTTCGGGAGAAATTCAATGCCGTAGTAGATGAAATCAACGAGCTGACTGATGCCGGCCGCCCCGTGCTGGTGGGTACTACGTCGGTGGAGATTTCCGAATTGTTGAGCAGGATGCTCACCTTAAGAAAGATCAGGCACCAGGTGCTGAATGCGAAGCAACACGCCAAGGAGGCGGATGTCGTTGCAGAGGCTGGGAAGCCTAGTACGGTGACCATCGCTACCAACATGGCAGGTCGTGGTACGGATATCAAGCTGACGCCGGAGTCAAAGGCTGCAGGCGGCTTGGCCATCATCGGTACCGAAAGACATGAATCCCGCCGGGTGGACCGTCAGTTGAGAGGTCGGGCGGGCCGTCAGGGAGACCCGGGATCTTCCCAGTTCTTCGTTTCTCTTGAGGACAGTCTGATGAGGCTCTTTGGATCGGAGCGGATCGCCAAGCTAATGGACAGGATGGGACTGGAAGAAGGGGAAGTAATCCAACATTCCATGATCACCAAATCCATTGAAAGGGCACAGCGCAAGGTGGAGGAAAACAACTTTGGTGTCAGGAAGCGCTTGCTGGAGTATGATGACGTAATGAACTCCCAGCGGGAGGTGGTCTATAAGAGGAGGAAAAATGCCCTGATGGGTGAGAGGTTAGAACTGGACATCCTCAACATCATGTACGATGTGGCTGCGGATTTGGTGGAAATGGCAAAATCTACCGAAGATCTTGAGAATGCCCGCATGAATATCTACAGTTCTCTCGGGATTGACTTCAAAATAAACGAAGACGATCTCAAAGCCAAGGACAGTGCGGTATTGACCAAGGAATTGTTTGATGCGGCTTACCAGCATTATGGAACCAAAAACCAGGCGATGCTCGAAAAAGCCATGCCTGTCCTGAGAAATGTCCACGCACAGCGGGGTGCAACGGTGAAGGAGATCATGGTGCCGATCACCGATGGAATCAAACAAATCGGAGTGGTCATTAACCTGGAGTCTACCATCGAAAACGAGGGCAGGGATCTCATCAGAGCGGTCGAAAAGAATGTCACGCTGGCGATCATCGACCTTAACTGGAAAGAGCACCTCAGAGACATGGATGACCTAAAGCAGTCGGTTCAAAATGCGGTTTATGAGCAGAAGGATCCCTTGTTGATTTATAAGTTTGAAGCCTTCGAAATGTTCAAGCGCTTTATCGGCAAGTTGAACGAAGATGTTATTTCCTTCTTGGCCAAGTCAGAATTGCCAAGACAGGATCCTGATCAAGTCCGGGCGGCACAGGCGCAGAGACAGCCTGAGCCTAAAGTCCGGGCTTCCAAAGAGGAAGCGGGTAACAGCCTGGGAGGAGGGAGCCGTACTGCCGTTGCCCCACCCCAAAGGACTGCCCCGCAGGTGGTTGCCCCGAGAAAGTCAGACAAGGTGTACGGCAGAAACGACAGGGTTTCTGTGCGCTATGCCGACGGGAAGGTTTTGAAAGACGTTAAATACAAAAGTGTAGAGCAGGATATCGCCTCTGATAAGTGTGTAGTGATTGAAGATTAACCGGAAAACCATGTTAAAACAAGGATTGCTTTGGGTATCGGTGTTGTTGTTGTCGGCAGGTTGCGGCATCATCAATATCACCAAGAGCGGAAGTTCGACCGCTAGATTCGATGATTATTCCGAGAACCTCGCTGAAAACAGGATCACCTTTTCCGAAATGCCTGCCGTGGAGATTTCAGAGATCAGCACCGGACCGGTCGCTCCGGGATCCGGCGCTGCCGTGGATCAGGATCTGGAACGAGCGATGGCCAATTACTCCAGGACAAAAAGCGAAGAGCCTTATTTTAGCGGTTTTACCATATTGGTCTACAGTGGACTAGACCGGGATTTGGCATTTAAGACGAGGAATGATTTATATTCCTCCTTGCCTGATATCCGCGCCGAAATGCAGTATCAGCAGCCCAGGTACCTGGTCAAGGTAGGCAAATACATAAACAGAATTGAAGCCTTATATTTATTTGGAAAGATAAAGGAAAAATTTCCGACTGCCCGGATCATCCAGGACAGGTTCCAGAGGGATATAACGGTAGATGAACAAGACGTACAAAATGTTGAAGGATAAGGTCAAGCAGCTGGCAAAGCAATACAAACAACAGGTAATCGATTTTAGGAGACACCTGCATGCTCACCCCGAATTATCATTTAAGGAATTTGAGACAGCAGCCTTTGTTGAGGCCCAGTTGCGCTCATTTGGCATCACCCAGATCGAGAAGAAGGCCGAAACGGGATGGGTTGTTTTAATTGAGGGGAAAAATCCGTCCAAAAAAGTAATTGCCCTGAGGGGGGATATGGATGCTTTGCCGATTCAAGAGGCCAACGATGTTCCTTACAAATCCAAAAATGACGGTATCATGCATGCCTGCGGGCACGACGTCCATACGGCGTCTCTCCTGGGCGCGGCGAGGATTCTCCACGAAGTCAGACATGAATTTGAGGGCACGGTCAAGCTACTTTTTCAGCCAGGGGAAGAATTGATCCCGGGTGGAGCTTCTTTGATGATCAAGGACAATGCTCTGGAAAATCCCCGGCCTAGCGGCATCATCGGGCAGCATGTCATGCCTTTGGTGCCGGTCGGGAAGGTCGGTTTCCGCAAGGGAATGTATATGGCCAGTGCCGATGAGCTGTATATGACCGTAAAGGGTAAAGGCGGTCACGGGGCCATGCCTGAGTCCGTAGTCGATCCGGTATTGATCACCTCCCATATCATTGTAGCCTTGCAACAGATTGTCAGCAGAAATGCCAATCCAAAGATCCCCACCGTCCTTTCTTTTGGAAAAATCATAGCCAACGGTGCTACCAATATTATTCCCAACGAGGTCAAGGTGGAAGGGACCTTCCGTACCCTGAACGAGGAATGGAGAAGCAAAGCCACTAAGCAAATGGTGAAACTGGCCGAAGGCATTGCGGAAGCGATGGGCGGCTCGGTGGAGTTTGAGGTGAGAAGGGGTTATCCCTTTTTGCAGAATGCACCTGAACTGACGGACAAGGCGATGAACGCTGCCAAGGATTATCTGGGAGAAG
>CAZHZP010000144.1:0-6671 GCA_964537165.1 uncultured Roseivirgaceae bacterium
GGAAAATTTCTTTGTATGTGATCTGGACAAGTGTAAAGGGGCATGTTGTGAGGAAGGCGATGCGGGCGCACCTTTGGAGGAGGAGGAAACCTTGATTCTCGACGATATCTATCCCCAGATCAAGGAATACCTATCAGCGGAAGGGAAGCAAACCATAGAAAGTCAGGGAACCTGGGTCTTTGATCAGGATGGGGACAAAGTCACCCCCACCATAGGGAACAACGGAGCCTGTGCTTACGCCCTCAAGGATGAACGCGGCATGCTGAAATGCGGGATAGAGCAGGCCTATCTGGATGGCAAAGTAGCCTTTAAAAAACCGATCAGTTGTCATTTGTACCCGATCCGGGTGACCAAATATGATGACTTCGACGCCCTCAATTATGACCGTTGGGACATCTGCGATGCGGCCTGTGTCCTGGGGAACCGACTGGGCGTGCCGATTTATAAATTCTTGAAAGAAGCACTGATCCGTAAATACGGTGAGGATTGGTACGCGGAATTGGTGCAGGAAATTGAAGGGAGTACGAAGTACGACGTACCAAGTACATAGTAGGAACAATACCTTAAAGATAAAAATTAAGATCAAAGACCAACAAACCGGCTTCGCGTTGCTGCCGTGGGCTGTCGGCGCGGACCTTTGACCAATAACCTAATAACCTAATAACGAATAACCCAATAACCAATACCCCAATAACCAATAACCAACTCCGCTTTCCCTTTATGAGAACCATCTCTTTATTAAGCTTTTCTATCCTGTTCATCTTGTTAAGTGCTTGTGCCAGGAATCCTGTTACGGGAAAAAGACAATTGGTGTTGATGTCGGAAAAGCAGGAAATTGCCATGGGTCAGGAAGCTGATCCGCAGATCGTCGCAACTTACGGATTATATGAAGACCAGGCCTTGCAGCAATTTATCGACCAAAAAGGTCAGGAGATGGCCGAAATCTCTCACCGCAACCAACTGGATTACACCTTTAGGATCCTTGACTCGCCCATCATCAATGCTTTTGCCCTTCCGGGAGGCTACGTCTATTTCACCCGGGGCATTATGGCCCATTTCAATAACGAAGCGGAATTTGCAGGTGTCTTGGGACATGAAATAGGTCATATCACCGCCAGACATTCTGTGGCCCAACAAAGAAATAGTTTGTTGAGCCAACTGGGCTTAATTGCGGGAGTCATTTTTGTGCCCGAGTTTGAGCAGTTTGCGCAAGAGGCTTCACAGGGTCTGCAATTGTTGTTGCTGAAGTTTGGCCGGGACGCCGAACGCCAGTCGGATGAGCTTGGCGTGGAATATTCCTCCAAGGTCGGATACGATGCGAAGGAAATGGCCGGGTTCTTCAACACCCTGGAAAGAAATCAGGTGTCGAGCGGGGCAGGGGAACTGCCGGAATTTCTCTCTACCCACCCTTCTCCCGCAGGAAGGGAGGAAGATGTAACTCGACTGGCAGAAGAATGGAGAAGCAAGCTTAATCTTACGGATCTTAAAGTAAACCGGAATGCTTACCTGAAGATGTTGGATGGCTTGGTATACGGGGAAGATCCCAAACAGGGATTTGTGGAGCAGGGGATTTTTTATCATCCGGAACTGAGGTTTGAGTTCCCAATCCCTACAGGCTGGTCTTATCAAAATTCCCCGCAGCAGTTTCAGATGGCACAAAAAGAAGGAAAAGCCATGATGACGCTGACACTCGTCGAAGGGACTTCACTCCAGGAGGCTTCCAGTTCGGTATTGAAGCAATATGTACTCGAACTGATCCATGCGGAGGAGATCACTGTCAACGGACTGAAGGCCATCAGAATGGAGGCCGGCCAGCAACAACAGGAGTCCATCATCAAGACCTTGTCCTATGTGATACAGCACGGGGGCAATTTTTACAACCTGATGGGAATTACCCATTCTGGCAGCTTTGAGGGCTTTGAACCTACTTTCCTCGGCAGCATGGATGGCTTTAAAGAGCTAAAAGATGCTGAAAAACTCAATAGAAAGCCGGAAAGAATCCGCTTGAAGACGGTTTCCTCGGAGGGCAGTCTGCAACAGGTGTTAACTGGCTTGAATGTGCCCAAGGATCGGCTGGAAGAGGTCTCGCTGATAAATGGAATGTCCCTGACGGATAAAGTAAGCCAAGGCACAATTATTAAGGTGATCGGGCAGTAGGGAAACTGAGTGGCTCAGTGACTGTGAGGCATTATTTATAATATTCTAATCTTCTCGAAATCCAACCGGGCAAACAGTTACTGGCTTGCTTTTATGATTGAGACTGCTAACACCTAATGGGAACGCTATACTGTCGGAGCCATTTCCCCTTTTATAAAATCAACATCGCATCCCCGTAGGAGAAGAACTTGTATTTTTCCTTTATAGCTTCCTGGTAAGCTTTCATAATGAGATTATAACCTCCGAAGGCCGACGTGGTCATCAAGAGTGTTGATTCCGGCAAATGGAAATTGGTGATCAGTGCCCCGGCGATTTTGAATTCATACGGCGGTATGATAAACCGGTCGGTCCATCCACTGGAGGATTTTAGCCTGCCATTGGCGGTGACGGATGACTCTATGGTCTTGAGGGCCGTGGTGCCGACAGAGACCACCTTTTTCTTCTCGTCCAACGCCTTGTTCACCAAATCCACCGTGGGCTGGGGGATGTTATAATTCTCCGAATCCATCTTATGCTTGGTAAGGTCTTCCACATCCACCTGTCTAAAAGTGCCCAATCCGATATGCAGGGTGATTGGACTTACTGCCACTCCTTTTATTTCCAGTCTTCTCAACAAATGCTGGGTAAAATGCAGCCCGGCAGTCGGCGCAGCCACTGCACCTACATGTTCCGCATAGATGGTCTGATAACGCTCCCGGTCCGACGCTTCCACGTCCCGCTCAATGAAGTCTTTCAGCAAGGGCGTTTCACCCAAAGTATCAATGGTTTTATAAAACTCCTCATCGGTACCATCAAACAAAAACCTAATGGTTCTGCCTCTGGAGGTCGTGTTGTCGATGACTTCCGCCACCAGGTCGCTGTTCCCAAAATACAGTTTGTTCCCCACCCGGATCTTCCTGGCCGGATCCACCAAAACATCCCATAAGCGTAATTCCTGATTCAACTCCCTTAATAAAAAGACTTCGATTTTCGCCCCTGTTTTCTCTTTGTTTCCGTAAAGCCTGGCAGGAAAAACCTTGGTGTTGTTGGTCACAAAGACATCACCTTCCTCAAAATAATCGATGACATCTTTGAATACCTTGTGTTCAATCTTCCCCGTTGCTCTATGAACTACCATCAATCGTGACTCATCCCGGTTTTCCGGCGGATATAATGAGATAAGTTTTTTAGGGACCTCGAATTTGAAATCAGATAATTTCATAGATATTTGGAGTAATTTCTTATTTGTATCTTTTTTACGAAACAGCCGTAAAAACTGCAAATATAGCAACAAATTCACCGGAATCTATCTATCTTGGGAAATAGTTTTTGTTGCACCAACTTATGTAACGTGATTATATTCAAACTTATATGGGAAAGCTTCCGGTTTGCCTTTCAAGCACTGCAGGCGAATTTAACCAGAACGCTGCTCTCACTTTTAGGAGTAACCATCGGCATATTCGCCATTATTGCTGTTTTTACCCTGGTGGACTCACTGGAGAATAATATCAGGTCCAGTTTTTCCTTTTTGGGGACTAACGTAATCCGGGTGGATCGGTTCCCTTTTTCTTCTGGTCCCCAGGAATATCCCTGGTGGAGATATTATCAAAGGCCTCCCGGTACTTATGCCGAATATACCTTCCTGAAGGAACGACTGGAAAATGTAGAAGCCATTACCATTTCGACCGCGGCTTCTGCTATCCTGAAGCATGGCAACAATTCCTTTCAAGGTGCAAACCTTCAAGGCGTGGTATCCGATCATGCGGAAGTCTATGACATTCCGATAGATCAGGGACGTTTTTTTACCGAACTGGAAGTCAATTCGGCGAGAAACGTGGCCGTAATCGGGGTTAATATAGCGCGTGCGCTGTTCCTCAACGCTACTGCGATAGGAAAAGAAATGAAAGTAAAAGGCCACAAATTCGTAGTTGTCGGCGTGCTTGAGGAAGAGGGTGAGGGGTTGTTTGACATGCCTTCGAAGGATGATGCCTGCCTGATTCCTTACGGTGCGTTCAATAAAATGTATTACCTGGGGCGTTGGGGGGTAGAACCCACCATAGCGGCCAAGGGTCTCGACGATGACATCGGATTAGTGGCCCTGGAAAATGAGATGACGGGGCTGTTACGGGCAAAAAGAGGATTAAAACCCACCGAAGATGATAACTTTGCCTTAAACAAATCAGAATTTGTACAAAATGCCATCGGCTCCGTTTTCGATGTAATCAGCATAGCGGGCTGGGTTATTGGGGGCTTTTCGATCCTGGTCGGGGGATTCGGAATCGCCAATATCATGTTTGTCTCGGTCAAGGAAAGGACGAATATCATAGGCATTCAAAAATCCCTCGGGGCGAAGAATTATTTTATTTTGATGCAGTTTTTATTTGAGGCCACTTTTCTCAGTTTGATCGGTGGCCTGGCTGGACTGGGACTGGTGTTCGCAATCACCTTTATCCCCTTGGGAAGTCTGGAGGTAGGCTTGTCCTTAAAAAACATCATACTGGGCATAGGTCTGTCCTCAGCCATCGGAATAGTCTCGGGAATTGTACCTGCCACCTTGGCCGCACGGATGGATCCCGTAGAGGCGATCAGAACCACGTAGGTAGAGGTTGGATTTTAGATGCTATAAGTTAGAACAAAAAGTAAAGAACCGATCAAATTCTTCGGTCTCAGATCTTAACCCTCTTTCTTAAAAAAAGGAGAGCTACCTGCAAAATGGCGTATGTTCAGATAATGGAAATACCCTGAGGAAAAGTATCTGTGGAAAATGGGAAACTTCTTTATTGGGAAACATTCCCTTTCTTTTTGGGGTTATCTTTTCTTCAACATAAAAGCCAAACCCATGGAACAGGATGCTGTACGGTTAAATAAATTCATAAGTGATACAGGACTTTGTTCCAGGCGGGAAGCGGATCGCTTTATCGAGCAGGGGGTGGTGTTTATCAACGGTCGTCCGGCAGTGATCGGCGACCAGGTAAAAGCCGGGGATCGGGTCAAGGTCAATGGCCATCGGTTAGAGCCAAGGCCGGAGGAGGATATGGTGTTCATCGCCCTGAATAAGCCCGTCGGGATTACCTCTACCACCGAACGGGACGTGCGGGATAATATCGTCCGGTATGTCAACCACAGCCAGCGGATTTTTCCCATCGGCCGGCTGGACAAAGACTCCCAGGGTTTAATATTTTTGACCAACAATGGGGATATCGTCAACAAAATCCTGCGGGCCGGCAATCATCACGAAAAAGAGTATGTGGTGACCGTGGACAAGCCGCTGAGCGATGAAATGATCCGTGGCATGGGCCAGGGCGTGCCTATCCTGGGCGTCACAACGAAGAAATGTAAAGTTGTTCAAGAGAGTGCGTTTACCTTCAGGATCATTTTGACCCAGGGGCTGAACCGTCAGATCAGGAGAATGTGCGAACATTTCGGCTATGAGGTGGTCAAGTTGGAACGGGTGCGCATCATGAACATCGATCTGAAAGGACTGCCGACGGGTGATTGGCGGGACCTGACGAAAGAGGAAATGGATCAAATTTTTAGGATGATTGAGGATTCCTCCTCTGAAGGTGTACAAAAGCCTAAAGCCAAAACCAAGAAGCCAGTAAAAAACAAGCCTCCCTGGAAAAAAGAAAGTGGATTTCGATCCGCTTCTTTTTCGGATACCAAAAAATCAGGTCCCGGAAAACCTGGTTCCAAAACAGCTTCAGGCAGGAGGGATGGGAAATCCCGGATAAGTCCCAAACGCGGGGGCAGACGTGGCACCGGCGCAAGCCCTGTCGGCTCTTCAGGTAGGGGCAAGAGGAAATAGATTGGTAAATTCGGACCTGAATATTAAGAGATTGTACATAAGACAAGATGATCTCACCTGAAAATCATCTTTGCTCTTTGTTCTTGGTTCTTTGCTCTTTGTTCTTCTTTTCCACATACTTGATACGCTCTACTTGATACTTTCTATTCCTCACCGCCTGCATCATCAAAGACCTTCAATCAACAGCTAAATCAATGGCAAAAACACCAACCAAAGGAAAAGTGACCATGGCCACGGTCTTTAAGACCATTATCTGGCCGCGGAAAAAGCAATTGTTGATCGGCCTTTTGCTGATTGTCATCAGCAGGCTGGCCGGCCTCGTCCTGCCCGGAGCCAGCAAATATCTGGTGGATGATGTGATCCCCTCCAATGATTTTGAGTTGCTTAGATGGCTGATTATCGCCGTGGTAGTAGCGGTGGTTGTTCAGTCGGTGACGTCGTTTGCATTGACGCAGATATTAAGTGTGGAAGCGCAAAATCTGATCTCCAAATTGAGGGCGCAGGTACAGGCGCATATTATCAGGCTTCCCATCCGGTTTTTCGATAGCGCCAAGACCGGAGAGCTCGTTTCCAGGGTAATGACGGATGTGGAAGGCGTGCGTAATCTGGTGGGCACCGGATTGGCGCAGATGGTCGGCGGGGTTTTGACTTCCATTATTTGTCTGGTCTTGTTGATTATGATCAGTCCCCTGCTGACTTTGTATGTCCTGGTGCCAGTAGCGGTTTTCGG
>CAZHZP010000145.1:0-6652 GCA_964537165.1 uncultured Roseivirgaceae bacterium
TTGAAGAAATCAATGCTTACTATGATCAAGCACCGATAGATGATTATTAATTATTAAAACACATAATGATGAACCAAAATACTAAAAACCCAAGGAGAGACTTTCTCAAAACCAGCGCACTCCTTACCGGAGGTGCCCTTCTTAGCCCTTTTGCTATGCCTGGCGCCTATGCCACTGGATCTGATGTGATAAAAATCGCCGTGATAGGCTGTGGAGGTCGAGGTACTGGCGCGGTATTCCAAGCTTTGGCTACCGGTCATAACATCAAGCTGGTCGCCATGGCCGACGCCTTCCGGGATCGTATAGACGCGAGTTATACGCCTATAGCCACGAGGCATCCTGAGAAAGTAGATGTGCCTGAAGAACATAAGTTTGTTGGCTTCGACGGGTACAAGCAGGCCATCGCCTTAGCAGATGTTGTATTGCTGACCGCACCTCCGGGCTTCAGACCCGACCATTTTGAGGAAGCTGTGAAGCAAGGAAAACACGTGTTTTTGGAAAAGCCGGTAGCCACCGACTCTAACGGTATCCGTAGGGTACTGGCTGCAGCGGAGATTGCGAAGTCAAAAAAACTAAACGTAGTGGCAGGCCTTCAAAGAAGATATCAGGCCAGCTATTTAGAAACCATCAAACGGATAAACGATGGAGCCATAGGTGATATCGTTGGTGGCCAGGTGTACTGGAATGACGGCGGCGTATGGGTAAAACCACGCGAGAATGGACAAACAGAGATGGAATACCAGATGAGAAACTGGTATTACTTCAACTGGCTATGCGGTGACCACATTGTGGAGCAGCATGTACACAACATCGACGTGGCCAACTGGATAAAAGGATCCTATCCGGTCAAAGCCGAAGGCACCGGTGGCAGGATGGTACGTACAGGGAAGGAATTTGGTGAAATCTTTGACCACCACTCCCTGCGTTTCACCTATGCGGATGGTACGATCATTAACAGCGAATGCCGACACTTCCCCGGCGCGGCTGCTCGTGTAGATGAGTCTTTTGTCGGTACCAAAGGCAAAGCTTATCTCAACGCCGGCAATAGAGGCACTATCTGGGCACATGATGGCAGCGAGCTCTATAACCACAACGGTGAAGGCAATATCAACCCCTACCAGCAGGAGCACAATGAACTCTTTGATGCCGTTGTAAAAGGTGAATTCAGGTATGCGGATGCGGAAAATACTGCGAAGAGCACCATGACCGCGATCATGGGCCGTTATGCCACCTATTCCGGCAAGGAGGTAGCGTGGGAAGAGGCATTGAATTCCGATGTCAACCTGATGCCGGAAACGCTCGCATGGGATGCGCTTCCAAAAATTCTTCCCGATGAAAACGGTTTCTATCCCCATGCCGTTCCAGGAAGAACAAACATCATTTCAAGAGGATAATCCAACTAACGATAAGGTTCCCGCATTTTTTCGGGAACCTTATTTTTAAATGCCATTTTTTAGGCTATCTAACCATTCAATATCCCATATATCAATGAACAATAACAGACGTGACTTCCTGAAACTGGCCGGCATGGGCCTGGTCGGGGCCGGAATGACTGGTTTTACCCAGCCCGAACTGGACCAAGTACTGGAACAAAGTAAACGCCAGCGCAACCAACGCTTCAATATGTCGGGCTATGCGGCTCCTAAGATTGATGTCGTCAGAGTAGGTTTTATCGGATTGGGTTCTCGGGGCCCTGGAGCCGTCAACAGGATCAGCAAGATACAGAACGTAGAGATCAAGGCAATCTGTGACCTGTTGCCTCAGGAGGTAGAGAAAGTGCAAACATCGCTCAAAGGCACCTCTCATAAACCTACCGGTTATTCGGGTAGCGCCTTCGCCTGGAAAGAAATGTGTGACCGGGAAGATCTTGACCTGATCTATATCGCCACCCCATGGGACTGGCACGTGCCGATGGCGGTGTATGGCATGGAAGCCGGCAAGCATGTCGCCATTGAAGTGCCCGCAGCCACTACCTTGGAAGAATGCTGGCAGTTGGTAGAGACCTCGGAAAATACCAAGAAGCACTGTATGATGCTCGAAAACTGCTGCTACGACTTCTTTGAACTGATGACGCTTAATATGGCCAGAGAAGGCTTCTTTGGTGATATTATACATGGGGAGGGAGCCTATATCCATGATTTATTGAAAGAGAACTTCGTGAAGGAAGGCTATCAGGACATGTGGCGACTGAAGGAAAACTACCGCAACGGCAACCTCTACCCTACTCACGGCCTGGGTCCCATCTGCCAGATCATGGACATCAACCGGGGTGACCAAATGGACTACCTGACCTCCCTTTCCAGCAGGGATTTTCAAATGAGGGCCTACGCGCAGCAAATGGCTGAGACGGATGATTTTTACAATACCTTCGCCAGCCAGCAGTACCGGGGCAATATGAATACGACGATCATCAAGACCAAAAAAGGCAGGTCCATTATGATCCAGCATGATGTCACCTCGCCCCGTCCCTATTCCAGAATTCATTTGGTAAGCGGCACCAAAGGCATGGCACAGAAGTGGCCTACAAAAGGGGTTGCTACCGGGCATGAGTTTTTCAAAGAGGAACAAATGAACGAGCTGGAAAAAAAATACACGCCCGAAATCGTCACCAAAGTAGGGGAAATGGCCAAGCAGATCGGCGGACATGGAGGCATGGACTTTATGATGGACTGGCGCTTGATCGACTGCCTGAGAAATGGTCTTCCTCTGGATCAGGATGTCTATGACGCCGCGCTTTGGAGTGCTATCGCTCCCCTAAGTGAATGGTCGGTCGCCAACCGCTCCAACTCCATCGATGTACCGGACTTTACCGGCGGTGCCTGGAAGGAAAACAAGCCCGTCGAATTGACCCTAAACGGAGGGGGAAATACAGAGGTAAGGGTGTAAGCGTCCTTGTCATAGGGAGCCTATTAACTTATAAACCTAATAACCCGATAACCAGTGCTGGTTATCGGGTTATTAGGTTTAACAGGTGAAGACGTTGGCGGTTATTTCAACCCCCTGAGTACCTCTTTTAACTTTTCCTGATTGTCCATATAGTCCGCCAGGTCATACAGCTCCACTTTTCGGAATTCAATCGGGTGGCTTTCACTTTGGAGGGAAATATAGCCTTCTTTGATCAGCTCTCCGTCTCTTTTCTCAGCCGGATCATGGTTGGAGACGTTGCCGCCCCCGATCTGGGGCTGGTAGTAGGTCAATACCGTGTCGCCTTCTACGATATGGTGGATGACAGAATCGGCCAAAACAATAAACTCCGCAGTCACCCATTGATCACCATGGTAGGTCTTGGAATTAGAATTGACGCAGTGAGGGGTAAACAGCTCTCCGTCCATCACCACATTGGTGCCGGGGGTACAGAGGTTGCTGGTGGTCCTGTCATTGGTGCCGTCGCCGCCTAAGAGCTGGCCTTCAATGGAAATAGGGAAGTCCTGGTCTTTGGTCATGCTTTGGGGGGACTGCCCATGGAGCATCGCGCCGCTGTTACGGAAAGCCCAGCCTTCGCCACCGGGAGCCTGCTCACCCACAAAGCGGTATTCGATTCTTAATTTATAGGCAGAAAAGGGGTCTTTATAAAAAATATGGCCATACCTTCTGTCAAAATCCTCATAGCCATCATAGCTCACTTTTAAAACACCGTCTTCTACCCGGAAGGTATTTCCGAAGTTGTCATTCAGTTCATGCTTGGCGATTTTGACCGTCCAGTCGTCCAGGTCTTTGCCGTTAAACAGCTGGATCCATTCGCCTTGGGCTTCTTGGTCGCCTTCAGCGTTTTGCTTAGAATTGGCATTACAGGCCGTCAAGAAGGCCAGGAGTAAAAACAGTACAGGTAAATTTCTCATAGAATAAAGGGGTTAAGGCAGGCAATTTATCATTTTTTTGGTTGGGATGCCATTTAAATGATAGTCTGAGTGAACCAAGATGCAAGGGGGAAGAAATTTAGGCGGACAAACCAGCCTGCTTTGTCCACAAACAAAGGCCTTTAAGAATAGCAGAATCCTTCGGCGGTCATTGATCTTTATTTATTGGTCGCTGAAACCATAAAGTGCGGCGTTTACAAAAAATGCTGTACAAAAAAGCTTTGGGATAATTCTGTTGACGAAATTAGGTTGACAGAAAAACCGTTTACTTTATTCACAGATCACATGGAGGAGCTAAATGAGATTATAATGCGTGAGGCCGCTGGCATGGACGATCCCGGCTTACTAAACGGAAAAATGGGCGTCGCTTTATATTTCTTTTATCTGGCAAGAGAAACCGAAAATCCTGAACATCAAAATTTTGCCGAAACATTGCTGGACCAAGTCTATGAAAACATTCAAAACAATCCCGTTCCTTGTGGGTTTGGGGATGGACTGGCGGGAATAGCCTGGGCCTTAGCCCATCTAGTAAAAGAAAAGTTTGTAGAAGCAGATTTGGATGAAATATTATCCGATGCCGATGATAAAATTTATCACTATTTATCCAATTCCCAACAGATCAGTTTCGGACTACCTGAAGGCTTGATGGGTTATTTGGTTTATGCGATTTCCAGACTGGAAGGTTATAAGGATACAAATACAGAAAGAGATTTTGTATTTAAACGACTTTTGATGGATCTCTTGAACCGGACCAGTACTGCCATGGATGAAAGAAACTGGAGGTTAGCAGAGCCTCCAATCTTTACCCTGAATTGGGATCTTCCTCTTTGTCTTATATTGTTGGGCAAAGCAAAAAATCTGGGGGTGTATGGAAGTAAAATAAACAGAATGATCGAAAGTATATCTCCTTCTGTTTTGTCCCTTTTGCCGAGTCAACAAGCAAACAAACTTTTTCTCTTAGGTGGCTTAAAGTGCCTTTTGCCTTATGTTGACCTGCCTCTTTGGGAGAAGCATGCGGCGCTGATCCAGCACCAATTGGACATCCATGCGATATTAAATAAGGAGTTAAGAGACAAAAACATCTTTTTGTCCAATGGATTAGCAGGGCTGTCTTTTATTTTAAAAGCATTGAGTCCTTTGCCCGTACCTCAGTTCGGCTCCTTACAGATGGAGAGAGAAATTACGGAAAAGATAACAAGATCGAATCATTTCAACTCCATCCTCAAAGGAAAATCTGAATCGAAGCCCAACCTTGGTCTGATGCAGGGATTGGCTGGCATTGGGATGCAGTTTCTATTTAGCTTATGGAGCAACCGCGCTTTGGCCAAATAACATTTTCTAGGGATTTTCTGCTAATAGGAATAGCGACAGATGTAGAGATAAACAGTAACAAGGACTATGACAATTGCCCTGATGAGATACTAAAAATTAGTATTTGACCAAATGCTATTTAACCATTTATTCACATTGCTTTAAAGATATGGGCAAATTTTAATATAATTAATTTGCAACATTACGAATTATGTACGACATTATAGTCAAGTTATCCAAAGACTAGATTTTAGCGGTATTTTTTCTTTACTTCAACTGTTTGACCATGGGACTGAAATTTATTACTATCAAAAATGAAAAGGAGATCATAAGAATTGGCATCAGCGAATTACTTTATGTTAAAGTGGATGGATCACTGATAAGCTGTCATGTAGAGGACGGGGATATATTTTGCTGTTCCATGTCGTTGAGGAGCATGGTTCAAAAACTACCCAACGTTTTTATCCTGATCAATAGAAGCTGTTTGGTCAACACCTCCAAAGTCAGAAAATTCCACAGACAGAAAAGGGAGGTGACACTTTTGGACGCTTCAACCCACAAGGTCTCTTCCAGAAAGGTGAAAATCCTCACCGACCGGCTAGAGTGAGATTTTATTAGCGTGCATTTTTCAGGGCGTTTTGGTAAATAGTCAATGCTCTTTGTCTCGCAAATTCGTGATCGACCATAGGCGGCGTGTAACAGTCGGGATATTCCTTTACCCACCGTCTCACGTATTCTTCTTTTGGATCAAACTTTTTGGCCTGCGTCCAAGGGTTGAAAATCCTAAAATAAGGGGCCGCATCACATCCACTTCCCGCAGCCCATTGCCAGTTGCCATTATTGGAGGCCAGTTCGTAGTCCAACAACTTTTCGGCAAAATAAGCCTCCCCCCACCTCCAGTCGATCAAGAGGTGTTTAACCAAAAAACTCGCTACGATCATCCTGACCCGGTTGTGCATCCAGCCGGTTTCGTTCAGTTGCCGCATCCCCGCATCTACTATTGGGTACCCCGTCTCTCCCCTACACCAACGTTCAAACTCCTCTTCATCATTTCTCCAGGGAATGCGATCGTATTTGGTTTTAAAACTTTGGTCGATGACCCGGGGAAAATGATATAGGATCATCATAAAGAATTCCCGCCAGATCAGCTCGTTCATCCAGCTCTCACTATGTTGGCTGGCAAGCCGGACTAGCTCCCGCGGACTGACCAACCCAAAACGAAGATATACGCTCACCTGACTGGTGCCTGCCAGGGCGGGTATATCCCGTGTCTTCATGTAGGATTTGAGGGTTTCCTCGGACAGTTGATGGGGAGGAACGGACAGAGGCGCTTCCTCAAACCCCATGGTTTCTAAGGCCGGAAGTGAATGGGGAGCGGCAGTCCATAATCCCGAAAGCTTTTCTTCACTTGAATGATGCACATCGCCGACCTGCAAGTATCTAGATTTCCACGCGCGGCTATAGGGAGTGAAAACGGTATAGGG
>CAZHZP010000146.1:0-6650 GCA_964537165.1 uncultured Roseivirgaceae bacterium
ATAGGAAGATATTTTGCTAATATTTCCCACTTTAAAGAGAAGCTAATAAGGTATGATAGCAGGATTTAGGGGGCCTGTTATACATTTATTTGGTTTTCCTCTAACGATCGGATATAATCCTGCACCTGTTCCATTAACCACATCGGAGTGGAAGTGGCTCCGCAGATGCCGACCTTCTCACCGGGCTTGAACCAAGCTTCATCAATCTCTTGCTCATTCTCAACAAAATAGCTGCGTTCGTTCTCCTTTTTGCACACGCCATAAAGGGCCTTGCCGTTGGAGCTTTTCTTTCCCGACACAAAAATGATCACATCGTTTTCGGCAGCAAATCGCTGCAGTTGGGGCTCCCGGTTGGAAACCTGTCGGCAGATGGAATCGTTGGCGTTGAAATCAACGGCTTCCACGTTTCCTTTGGCTTCGCGGATACGGGTTTCGATTTTTTCTTTTAACTCGTAAAATCCTTTGGTGCTTTTGGTGGTTTGGCTGAAAAGTGTCACCGGACGGGAAAAATCAATCTGCTCTAAATCCTTGTCTTCCATAACGACAATGGCTTTCTCCATGGTTTGGCCGGTGAGGCCGATTACCTCTGCATGGCCTTTCTTGCCGTAGATGACGATTTGCCCTTCTTCCTTCTCCATCTTATCAAATGCATTCTTTACCCGGTGCTGTAATTTCAAAACGACCGGACAGGAAGCATCAATCAGTTCAATGTTGTTCTCAATGGCTGTTTTATACGTTTCCGGCGGTTCTCCGTGGGCCCGGATCAAGACTTTGCAGTTTTTTAAATTTTGGAGGTCTTCCCGGCTGATCACCTGAAGGCCTTTTTTGCCGAGGCGCCGGACTTCCATATCATTATGGACGATATCGCCCAGGCAGTACAACCTGTCCGCATCCTGCATCTCGTCTTCTGCCATTTTAATGGCAAATTCTACCCCAAAACAATAGCCTGAATTTTTATCTATAGAAACTTCCATAACGACTGGTTTTATGCTGCAATTTTCTCTTTGGCCATATCGACAATGGTATTGACCTGTTCTTCAAAGTTCAGGTAACTGGTGTCTATCTCCAGGGCATCATCTGCCTTTACCAAGGGACTCTCTGTTCTGGTGGAGTCAATTCTGTCCCTTTCGGTGAGATTTTTTAATACTTCCTCCAGTTTGACCAACTGGCCTTTTTCAAGTATCTCCTTTTGTCGCCGGGCGGCCCGGATATGAATGTCGGCGGTCATGAAGACCTTGAGTTCAGCATCGGGAAATACTACCGTGCCAATATCCCGGCCATCCATGACTACGGCCTTGTGCTTCCCCAAACGTTTTTGTTGGGCAACTAATTCCTTTCTAACCGCCTTTATCTTACTTACTTCACTTACCATCTCGGACACCTGCATAGACCGGATTTCTTTTTCCACATTGAGGCCGTTTAAGAACGTCAACTGATCGCCTGTCTCCGCATCTTTGTGAAACTCAACTTTGAAGGTATGAAGGGATTTTTCTATTTCCTTAGGATTGGTGAGATTTGTAAACCTGTTTAAAAAATGAAGGGTAACTGCCCTATACATGGCCCCAGAGTCGATATAGGTATAACCCAGGGTTTTGGCGACCTCCTTGGCAGTTGTGCTTTTGCCGCATCCGGAAAAGCCGTCAATAGCAATGACTATTTTTTTCATGAAAAATTTTGCTGATCCTTTTCAGACTGCGAAGATAAAGGATTTATGGCTGGATTAAAAGAAGTATGCGATGTGTCTCTAGCTATGCCCGTATGTCAGGGAACTGAGCTGACTGCGGGGGGAAATAAAAAATAAAAAATGGGTTTGGGTGAACAAGTCTCTTGAAAAAGCCGTATCTTACTATTGCAAATACAACAAGATAAAAATGAAACCTCAATTCCCTGATGCAAAAGACGAAGGATGGAAGATCCTAGGGAGCCAAGGGCAGCTTTTGGAGCACTTTTCTTTCAAAGCACCTTCCCAGTACTTTTTTTCCTCTTCGGAGGGTTCGGTGGTTCGGGAAGAGCCCGCGGCCTACGGTAGGACTTTGGGCTTCAACGCGACGCAGCCTTTATTTGACTTCTTAGGCTTCAACCAGCAGGACGTAGCGGATATGATGGAGGTCGACCCCAGCACCCTTTTTCGTTGGAGGAAAGAAGATAAGAAATTAAACAAATTACTCACCAAAGCTATTCTGGACATGGATAAGCTGATTGCCAAAGGGATTCGTATCTTCGGCTCGGAAGAGCATTTTAGCGAGTGGCTTCATGTGGCTAACTACGCCCTCGGGAATAGAAAACCGGTGGATTTAATGAAAGACCCTTACGGGCTGGAGTTGCTGGACGAGGCATTGGAGGCCATGTCTTGGGGGAATGTCCTGTAGATGCGGTATTTGAGGCTGATAGAAGATCTACCTGACAGGTATCCGTTGGGCTATGGCTTAGCCGGCGGGCGTTGGAACTCCTTTGGGACGCCGGTTATTTATGCCTGTAACTGCTCTGCTTTGAACTTCTTGGAGCTGATGTGTATAAAAGGGTCTATAGTCACGGCTTCTTCGTGGCTTTTGGTTGAGATGGACATTGTGGGTGAAATACCTTCTCTGTCCGTGGACAATCTTCCGGAAAACTGGAAATCGAGGCCGTATCCTGTAGCCACGCAGGAGTTTGGAACTCATTGGGCCAAAAGGATGGTTTCCCCGGTGCTGAAGGTGCCTTCCTGTAGGATTCCCCTCTCCCGGTTTCCCATGGAGCATAATCTATTGATCAATCCCTTACATAGGGATTTTACCAACACGGTTAAATTACAAGCGGTTGAGAAGGTGGTGTTCGAGATTAACGTTTGACGCTTGTCCACCCCGTGAGACCCGGGTAAGTGTGAGAATCCTCTGCCTGTTAAAAAAAGCCGACGTAAGCAACCGGTGAATTGTAAATACACCCAAATCTGAAACCCATGAATCCCCACCATTCCAGAAGAAATTTTTTAAAAACCTCAGCCCTCGCCACGGTAGGGGTAGGGCTTGCCGGAACACAGGCTTTGTCGAGTACTCCCTTGGCTCCCAAAAATGCTTTGCCCCGTTGGAGAGGGTTTAACCTACTGGATTTCTTTTCCCCGGAAGCCGAAAAAGGGAGGAAGAGTAAACCAGAATATTTTAAATGGATGGCCGATTGGGGCTTTGATTTCGTAAGGGTTCCGATTTCTTACCCAAGCTATTTGACATTCGACCGGTCCCGACCGATTCTCAAGGAGGAAGTGTTGAATTTTGATGAGCGGATCCTGGAGCAAATAGACGAGCTTATAGACCAGGCACACCAACAAGGTCTCCATGTCAGCCTCAACCTTCACCGTGCGCCGGGCTTTTGCATTAATGCGGGGTTTGTGGAGCCTTACAACCTGTGGAAAGACCAGGAAGCGTTGGACGCGTTCTGTGCCCATTGGGAAATGTGGTCGAAAAGATACAAGAACATTTCCTCCCAAAAACTCAGCTTTGACCTGGTCAACGAGCCCTTTATGCGGGAAGATGTCAATGACCAGCATTCGCCGGGGGGACCGGTGCCGATCGAGGATTATCGCCGGGTGGCAGAAGCGGCCTTGAATACGATCAAATCCGTCAATAAAAACCGGATGGTGATAGCTGACGGCAATGGAGGCGGCAGTATCGCCCTTCCTGAATTCGCGGATCTTGACCTTGGGCAAAGCTGCCGGGGTTATTTCCCACATTTCATCTCCCATTACAAAGCGCCTTGGGTCTACAAAGATCCAGACAGCTTGCCTGAACCCGCCTGGCCCGGCGAGAGCAACGGCAGGTATTATGACCGGAAGTCCCTGGAGCAACATTATGAGCCCTGGGTGGATCTCGTCAAAAAAGGCGTCGGGGTTCACTGTGGGGAATGCGGTGCCTATAATAAAATACCTCACCAGGTCTTTTTGGCCTGGTTTGGAGATGTGTTGGATATACTTTATGAAAATGACATAGGCTTTGGGATATGGGAGTTCTCGGGTACCTTTGGGATATTGAATTCCCAGAGGCAAGATGTACAGTACGAAGATTGGTACGGTGAACAGCTTGACCGGAAATACCTGGACCTACTTATGAAATATGCGTAACAGGCGCGCAATAAAGTAGAACCAGAAAACCTTAAAGTCTTTATACAAACATTTATTAAGTATCTCAATATGCCATCCTTTTCAGTCGAGGGGCAATATGTCGATATACCGGGTCGGGAGATTTATCCGGCGCGTATCACCATCGAGAACCGACGTATAGCCTCTATTCAAAAGCTTCCCAGCGCAGGGCCTCTTTTTTTGATGCCCGGTTTTATTGATGCCCATGTGCATATAGAATCTTCTATGCTCGTGCCCAGCGAATTTGCACGGCTGGCGGTAGTCCAAGGTACGGTAGCCACCGTTTCTGATCCCCATGAAATTGCCAATGTCTGTGGCATGGAGGGCGTCGAATACATGATTGACAACGGAAAACAGGTGGAGTTCAAGTTCTATTTTGGCGCGCCCTCCTGCGTGCCCGCTACGGCTTTTGAGACGGCAGGTGCTGAGATCTCCGCTGCACACATTGATATCTTATTGGGGAGGAAGGAGGTGGTTTATCTGGCCGAGATGATGAACTGGCCGGGAACCGTGAACAGGGATCCTGTGGTGATGGAAAAAATAGCCATTGCCCAGAAGCACAAAAAGCCGGTGGACGGACATGCGCCCGGCCTCATGGGGGAATTGGCTGAGAAATATGCCTCGGCAGGCATTTCTACGGACCACGAATGCTATACAGCAGAAGAAGCCCTTGATAAATTAAAGCTGGGGATGAAGATCATCATAAGGGAGGGCAGCGCGGCTAAAAATTTTGATGCCTTGGTGGACCTTATCGACGGTCATTCGGATGATTTGATGTTTTGTTCTGATGATAAACACCCGGATAATTTGGCGGCAGGACATATCAACCAGCTTGTGGCCAGAGCTGTTGGTTTAGGAAAAGATCTTTTTGATGTCTTAAAAATAGCTTCTCTTAATCCCGTTGATCATTATAACCTGGAGGTGGGGCAGTTGAAAGTAGGTGATTGGGCGGATTTTATCCTGGTAAAAGACCTGGTGAATTTTGAAGTAGCAGAAACCTACATCAATGGTGTATTGGTCGCAAAAGACGGTCGCACGCTGATTTCTTCCGTGCCTAACAAAGTCATAAACAATTTTAATACGTCAGAAAAATATCCCGAAGATTTCCAGATCCCGGCAGACGGTGCCGAGGTAAGGGTGATTGAAGCCCTGGACGGCCAATTGGTTACTCCTGAAACAACCGGTACAATAAAAGTGGTAGCGGGGAGGGCGGATTCAAATATAGATGAAGATATTTTGAAAATAGTAGTCGTCAACCGTTACAAAGACGCCAAGCCCGCTATAGCCTTTATCAGAAATTTCAGGTTGAAGGAGGGGGCCATCGCTTCTTCGGTAGCCCATGATAGCCATAATATCATAGCGGTAGGGGTAGATGATGTCTCTATTTCGAGGGCTGTAAATCTAATCATCGGGACTAAAGGCGGTATCGCTGCTGTTTGGGGGGATCGAGAAAAAATCATTCCCTTACCTGTTGCCGGTATCATGTCAGATGAGGATGGCTACCGGGTGTCAAAGGCCTATACGGAAATCGACCAGATGGCAAAGGAGATGGGATCAACCCTGCAAAGTCCGTTTATGACCTTAAGTTTTATGGCATTGTTGGTTATCCCGGATTTAAAGTTGAGTGACAAAGGACTGTTCGATGGCAGAAATTTCAGCTATGCTGGTTTATTCTTAAATCAGGAAGAAAACTAAACGTCGACAAAAAGGCTGGTCAATGAATCAGCACCGTTGTCAATAAAATATACTGTAGTTTAGCGTTGTGCCTTTTTTAAAATTTAGCTCATTGTGGAGGAGGGAATCAAGAAGATCTACGGGTTTTTTCTAAACCAACAGGGAGATGTTGCCATGGAAAGAACGGTTTTCTACGGCATTTGTGCGATCACTTTCGTGTATCTCTTGAGCATGGCTGCCTTTAATTTGGCTTATGGACAATATTTCCTGGGCGCACTGCTCTTTTCCACGTGTTTTCTCCTTATCTTCTTATATGCCAATGCCCGGTTTTGGCACAATTTCAAGACGAGCTGTCTGCTGTTTGGGTTACTCTGTTATCCGGTCATTGCGCTAAATTTTTACCATAACGACGGGGTCGCTGGCCCGAGTGCGTATGTTTTTTTGATGTTTCACCTGATTATGATGGTGTTATCTTCCAATAAACAATATGGTTTCTGGATGGCCTACAATGTTGTCTTCTTTGCAGCATTGCTCTATATAGATAGTTACCATCCCCACTTGATTCCAGATGTTTACTCAAATGTAGAACATCAATTTTGGGATCATTTGATTACCTATGTGGTATCTATAGTGGGTATTTTTGCCATTGTGTCCACGCTCAAAAAGTACTATCATCTAGAGAAGCGAAAGAATGAGAGCAAGAGCTTAGAGCTCTTGGAGCTCAATCACATGTTGCGTGAAAGCAATGAACAAAAAAATAAAGTCATCGCTTTAATTTCCCATGATATCAGATCTCCCTTAAACTCCATTACAAGCATCTTGGAATTTGTCCAAGCTGGAGAGCTTGACGAGGAGGAATTGGTTCAGG
>CAZHZP010000147.1:0-6644 GCA_964537165.1 uncultured Roseivirgaceae bacterium
AGGCTACCGCCTTGGTCATCCTACCCCGCTCCGCCTCTGAGGTGATTCTATACGGTAGGTTCGGGCTCGCAATGGCCTCGTCACAGTCCTTAACTATAAACTGGGTTACTTCCTCGTAAGAGTTGCGCGTGATGTCGGTGAAATCTTCCTTTAAGGTGATGTCCGTGTCAATGATCGGCATTGGCCCGTAATTCTTCATCAAATCAAGATAAAAGAACGCTCTAAGCACTTTGGCTTCCGCTATTAGCCTGTTCCTGTGCGCGGCCTCCGGGACATTGCTTTCGTTGATATTGTTAAGAAACACATTCGCCCTTCTTATGCCGACCCAATTCCGCTCATACCATGATCTATCATTATAAGACAAAGTGGCATTTCCTTCATTGTCCAAAGGATTTGATGCGGCACTGATGTTTCCGTTGATGTATTTCGACACCGGAAAATTTTGACTCGGATAGTTGCTTTCATGCGAATCATCGCCAAATGCGGACAGAAAGGTATAGTAATGATAGTTTACCCCATATTTCCTAAGCCGCTCATAAGTCGTGTTAAGGTATGCTTCAGTAAGCTCCTGTGTGGTAAAAACATCCTCAAGTGTAATCCTTCCATCGGGGGTAATATCCAGTGGATCTTCGCCACAAGATGATAAAGACAAAGCACCTACTATAAATAATATTCTTAAATATTTCATGTTTAAGGAAATTAGAAATTGACATTAATACCAGCGTTGACCACTTTATACACCGGGAAGGAGGTAGTGCTGCTTAGCTCAGGGTCCCAGTCCTTCTGTTGTAACTTATCCCAAGTCAACAGATTCAATCCGTTGGCATACACCCGCAGTCTTTTTACACCAATCCTGCCGGTCAAAGAAACGGGTAGGACATAGCCGATCTCCAGGTTTTTCAGCCTCACAAAGGACTTGTTTTCGTTGAAGAATGTGTTGCCGGTGGCACTTGATGATTGGGATAGGCTTAAAGCGGGGTATCTGATATCATATCCTGAGGCCGCTCTTTCCGGTGTCCAGGCATGGGTATGTCTTTCGATGAAATCGTCTATCTCCCAAGGATTGAATTGGCCACTGACCCTGAAGGCACCCTGAAATAAGAAAGATATGTCGAAGTTTTTGAACATCAGGTTGGCCGCTGCGCCCCAGTTATACAAGGGTACGTTTGAATAGCCTATGGGCATAACATCCTTGTCGTCGATTTTCTGGTCTCCGTTTAAATCTTCATACTTCAAATCGCCGGGTCTCGGGGCTCTTCCTTGGTAAGTGACACCGTAGGAATCAATTTCTTCTTGGCTGTTAAAGAAGCCCAGGACATTGTAACCCCATTGCTGCCCGATTTGGTAGCCGGTGGTTCTATACCGATAGGCATAGTCCTCCGCCAGTTGCACCTCATCATTGAAGATAATCTTGTTGCTGGCGTAATTGAAGTTCAGCTTGGATATGATCGAAAAGCTCGGGTTGAAGGTCCTGTTGTAATCCAGCTCAACTTCATAACCTTTATTTTCTATCACACCTATGTTAGCAGGAGCCAACGTAGAGGCAGGCACGCCGATGATCAGAGGAATTGACCCGCGGTAAATCAGCACGTTATCCCTTCGCTCATGAAAGAAATCTGTTGTCAGCGTTAGTTGATTCAGTAAGCCTAACTCAAGTCCCACATTAGTCTTTTTGGCCACTTCCCATTGGACATTCGGATTTCCAAAAAAGGATTCCTGAATGTTGGAACCTCTGCCCAAAGTACCTGAATACCCCCCTCCGCTTCCACGGCTGATTTCATCAAGATATAAAAATCGCCGACTGCCTAATTGGTCTCCTCCTACCGTTCCATACGAGCCCCGGATCTTCAAGTGATCAATTACCTGGTTAGCATGGAAGAACCCCTCATTGTGTAAGTTCCAGCCCGCCGATACTGATGGGAAGAAACCGTATCGCCGACCCTCCGCAAATTGCTCAGAGCCATTATAACCTGCATTGATTTCCGCCAAATACCTGTTATCGTAAGAATAGGTCAATCTCGTAGCCAATCCCCTTACATTAAAAGGCAACGCATCGGACGGTTTGATCAATGCCTGTTGCTGGGCAAGCAAGAGACCGGTGACGGTATGCTTGTCAAATGTCCGGTTATAATTGGTGTGAAACTGAAAGTCCGTGAAAGACTGGAACGAAGCCGAAATGCTGGTGCTTAATGGAGTATTGTCGAAATCGGTACGGGTTCTCTGATAATAAACGTAGTCGCGTCCATCCTCGGTTTCGGTGTTGGGGTCGATAACTTGAACCCAATACTGGAACTGACGCCTGGCATTTAGATAGTGCAGGGTCTGGGTGTCGAAGGACAACATGAATTTTGCTGACAGGCCTTCTGTCAGGAAACTAAAATCCTGTTCCAATCCCCAGCTGGCTGTGATCTTGCTCCTATTCTCTTTGCGGAAGCCGGTCCGGTTGATATAGCCCCAAGGTGATTCGCCGTAATTTCCCCCACCGACCAACACTTCTCCTTCTGGCGTAGTGGGTCCTGGCTGGATAGAAGGCCACCTGGTAAGGATCCTGCTTATAATCTCAGCGGTAGCTGAATTGTTATTAAACCGCGCATCGACAAATGGACCGTTAACATTTTCAAAAGAACCTGCCGCGTTCAGGAAAGTCCTTAGCGTCTTTGCCTTATTCAACGTCGCATCGATGTTGGATCGGAAGTTGTATCTCTTCATGTACTGCGAAGGATCATACTCCGTAAGTGAGGGATCTATCTTCCACTGCCCACTCTGGTTTAAAAACCCTACGTTTACAAAATATCCCACATTGGAACCTTTGCCGTTAAGGGTTAAGTTGTACCGCGTCTGAGGCACCCATTTATTCATCAGCATGTCCACCCAGTTGTTGTTGGGATAAACTTCTGGATCATCCTGCAACCTGAATCGTTCCAACGCATAGTCGGAATATGGCGGAGCGTCGTTCGGGTCTGGATTGGGAAAATCGTTGTGCCAAGCCTGGTTTTTAAGTTGCGCCCACTCGTAAGAATCCAAACGGGTAGGCCAGCGGGTAAACGTCTGAATTCCGGTTTCTATAGAGAGGCCTATTGTAGGGGTAGTTTCTGTCCCCCTTTTTGTGGTAATCAATATCACGCCATTAGCTCCCCTCACACCAAACAGTGCGGTCGAAGAAGCATCTTTTAAGATCGAAACCGTTTCAACTTCATTGGGGTCAATGGAAGTAAGCTCTCTTTCCACACCATCAACCAGGATAAGCGGGGACGCCCCGTTGACGGTGCCCCTACCCCGCATAAAAAGGTTGGTGGCGTCCCTTCCTGGCTCCCCGGAAGTTTGTTGGGCAAAAAGACCCGGCAACCGACCTGTCAGGGTAACTGCTAGATTGGCCGCAGGGCTTTGTTTGATCTCGCGGGTATTAATCGTAGCGACAGCTCCAGTCAAGGTGGCTTTCTTTTGGGTACCATAAGCCACCACAACCACTTCCTCCAAGGAAGCCATGTCTTCAACTAAGGTAACATTAACCACGGCCTGATTTCCCACTGCCACTTGTTGGGTTACAAAACCGATAAAAGAAAACACCAAGGTAGAGCCATCAGGTGCCACGATGGAATACCGGCCGTCCATATCTGTAGCAGTTCCAGTAGAGGTTCCCTGTACCGAGACAGTTACCCCAGGTATAGGTTCGCCATTTGCGTCTGTGACTGTACCACTGATGGTGACTTCGACAACCACCGGCTCTTCCCTCGGATTCCGTTCAATTTCCTTCACACTGATCCTATTGTCCACCTGCTTAAAGGACAACCGATGGCTGGCTGCCAGTGACAATAAGACAAACTCTAATGATTCATTTTTAACCTGGAGATTCACCGTGGGGGATCTCGTCGCGAGATTATGATCGTAAATAAAAGAAAACTCCGTTTGTTTTTTGATGGCATTGAAGGACTCCTCCAAAGTCGCTTCCCGTAGATCCAGACTCAAATGCACTTCCTTGATGTCCATAGAACTCTGCCCTTTGGTCGGGGAGGCATACATCAGGTTCAAGAACAACAACTGGAAGACAAAGCCGTATAGGTAATATTTTCCTACCATACCAAGCAGATGTAATGTTTTTTTCATAAATTCGAAAGTTTTATTGTTAATAAAGGCACTAAAACGACAGCGGGAGGGCGCAGCCTGAGAAACTTTCCCTCCGCTGGTTAAGCCGATGAACGGATGGTTCATCGGCTTTTTTGGTTATTCTTTCATAGGTTATTTGTTGGGTTTAAAATGGATGGATACTTGTTTATTATGGATGGAATAGTCAAAGCCATAAGCATAACCCAAACTTTCGAGCACTGCCGAAAGACTGGTGTTTTTAAACTCGCCGGATATTTTAAGATTTTTTTTCGGCCGGTGAAACACCTTTATTTCTACGCCATACCATCGTTCTAAGTCCGAGATGGTGTTTTGAAAGGGTGATTTTTCGAACAGGAGCACGCCTTTTTTCCAAAGGAACGCTTTATCGAGATCAAATGTAGCTTTGTTCAGTTTCTGATCAGCTTCCACAATAACCTCCTCTCCGGGGTTCAAGTAAATCGGCCCGTCGTCATTATATTCATGAATCACCTTGACTTTCCCTGTAGCCAGTTGTATCTGTACCTTTTTGCGATCATAAGAGTTGATGTTAAAGGATGTTCCCAAAGCGGTAGTCACCGATTCGCCACTATAGACATTAAAGGGCAACAGACTGTCATGAGCCACTTCAAAAAAAGCTTCCCCTTTCAAGTAAATGTTGCGGTGATCCTGTCCGAAGCTATCCAGAAATTGTAGTTCACTGTCCGCATTAAGTGTCACCTTACTGCCGTCCGAAAGCTGTATGACGGACTTTTGACCGATGGGATTGGACTTGATTATCCATTCCCCCGTTCCTTCATTCTCACCGGGTGCTTCTTCATCAGCATCTATTCCCAGGATGTGCAAGAGCCCTGACGCAACAGCCAGGAGAAGAAAAATGGCTAGGACTGCCCTCACCTTTTTGGCTACCCCTAAGCTGTAGGATTGATAGCCTGAATACCGTGGTAGCGTACCTGCCCTGTCGGTGGCATCTATCCTTTGGGTAATCTTCGAAAACAACAAATCCTGCCGTTGATCCCAGTTTTTATCCCCGGCCTCGTCCATTTCAATCAAAATTGTTTTTGCCTGTATCAGCATCTCCACTTTGTCCGGATGTTCCGTCTGCCACTTTTCCCAATATGCTTGTTCGGAAGAATCGTTCTTCAACACCCAGTTTTTGAAGGATTTATTTGATAAAAGATCTTCTATTTGACGATAAGAATTCATCCAATTGAGGGTTGTGTATTATAAAGAGTTGAATAAAAGTAAAATCTCACCATTAAAATCAAAAAAAAATTGCCTTTAGCCGAAACCAATAAAATACCCTGTTGGTAGAGCCCCAGTCAGAGGCCGAAAGGCTCCGCATTCACAAACAAAAAGCTGAATAGATCAATTTGATTTCCAGTTGGCGATCAAACCATAAGCTTCCTCATGAAGAGCTAAACCTTACTGGACAAGCAACAGAATCAAGGCCATTGTTTTGGCAGTAAAACGAGAGGAAGAAAGAAAATCCTTCATGGTTTTTATTCCTTTAAAAATCAGGTTGTATAAGGAAGGGATCTGGATCCCCATCAAAACCGATATCTCATCATAAGAAAGTTCTTGAATGTATCTCAAAAAAATCGCCTCTTTTTGGCGAGCGGACAAGGTATCCAACGCTCTCGTAACTTTTTGGCTGGATTCAAGGGTGATTTGGTTTTCCACTAAAATCTCCTGAAAAGATTCTTGCCAAGACATGTTCGAATGGTAATCTTCTAACGACTCTCTGTTTTGGCTGGTCTTTAATCGCTTTACCAACTCCCTTCTGAAGGATGACAACAAATAAAACTTTATGGATTTTTGAATTACCAACCTCTCCCTTGATTCCCATAAATGGACGAAGATATCCTGAATCACATCCTCAATTAAATCCGTATCAAGCGTAATTTTATTCCCATAGGTATAGAGGTCTCTCGAATGGGCATTATAGACATAAGCAAAGATAGCTTGGTTTCCCTTGACTATGGAATCCCACAATGCTGCGTCATCCAGAGAACTATAATCTGTTTTCATGCTGGGTTATTTGGGCGATTCAGAAATGTGGGGAATATTTTAGTCATCTCCAAAATATTTTATTAAATATTCATACTTACTGTTTCTGTAGTCGAATTTTTCAAAGATTCAGAACTTTCATGACCCGTAAAAAACCGTTTTACTTCCCAAAACCATCAGCTGATCTGTCCATAGGAAGAACAAACCTACCGCTTCCTCTTCCGACAAACAATTATCAGAGATTAAGGAATGGTTATTTATCTAAAAAATGCCTGGTGGGTAGGTGATATAAAAAACATTACTGGTGTAGCCGAATCCTCACCACCTCCCCGTCAGCGGTGGCATATATTTCCCTTCCATCCTCGGAAAGCGAAACGTTGGACACCAACTGATGGATCCTGATTCTTCCCAGCGCCTCTCCGGAGGAACCAAATATCCAGATTCCTCCCGGACCGGTGGCAAAAACAGTTCCTTGATTGTCCACTTTTAATCCATCAGGCATTCCCGGCGCGGACTTGGATGCTTCGGAAGCA
>CAZHZP010000148.1:0-6641 GCA_964537165.1 uncultured Roseivirgaceae bacterium
ATGGTTTTTTATGATGAAAAGGGCGAAATAATTGTCCCATAACCGAATTACAACAGTAACCGAGGCGCCAGTTGCTTCAAAATAGAAATAATCCGGGATAAAAAATCAACTTACTTATAATCGTCAGGAGCACCGGTTATTTTAATCGGTGCTTTTGTTTTTTATATTTACTTTTGTGACCGGAAAATGTTAGCTTTCAGTATGAAAAAAATACTTCTCCTTGAAGATGATCTCACTTACTCTAAGATTATCAAAAAATTTTTAGAGAAAAATCAATACCAAGTGACCACCGCTACCAAGCTACTGGATGCTTATAGCATTATGGAGAGGGAGTCGCCAGAACTCATCATCACTGATTACCGCTTGCCCGATGGTACAGGAATGGAGATCCTGGAAAAAATTATCAACAGCAAAATGCACACGCCCGTTATCCTGATCACGAATTATTCTGACATCCGGACGGCGGTAAAGTCGATGAAGATGGGTGCCTTTGAGTACATCACCAAACCGGTGAACCCCGACGAACTATTGGCTACCGTCAATGAGGCTTTTAACACCAAACACCTGCCCGCCAAAACGGTAGAGACAGATGACAGAGAAGCTATCCTTTCGCAAAATGCCGAGGATGACTATTTCGTTGGAGAAAGCCGGGTAGCCCTTCAGATTGAGCAATATGTCAACTTGGTCGCACCTACTGATATGAGCGTGATCGTCCTGGGCGAGAGCGGGACAGGCAAAGAGTACATTGCAAAACGGATCCATCAAAAATCTAAAAGAAGTTCGGGGCCTTTTGTTGCTATCGATTGCGGAGCACTGTCTAAGGATCTTGCCGGAAGTGAGTTGTTCGGACACGTCAAAGGAGCCTTCACAGGTGCCTCAGACAACAAAACCGGGCATTTTGAAAGTGCGAAAGGCGGTACTATTTTCTTGGACGAAATCGGCAACTTAAGCTATGAGGTCCAGATTAAACTTCTTCGGGCTATCCAAGAACGCAAAATCAGAAAAATCGGGGGAAACAAGGATATTGATATTGATGTCAGGATCGTTGTCGCGACCAATGAAGACCTGGCTGTCGCTGCCAAAAACGGAGAATTCCGGGAAGATTTGTACCACCGGCTGAATGAATTCAGCATGGAAGCCAGTCCTTTACGGGAACGAAAAGAAGATCTTTTCAAATTTGCTGAACTCTTCCTACATGCCAGCAACAAAAGCCTCGAGAAGAACGTCACCGGCTTTAGCGATGAGGTAAAGGATATTTTTATGAACTACAGCTGGCCGGGAAATTTAAGGGAGTTTAAAAACATTATAAAAAGGGCAGTACTGCTAACGGGAGAAGGTGAAGTCACCGCGGATGTGATTCCGTTAGACCTGAGCCTTCCTGAGAACTCAGTGGTGGAAATCGGTGGCGCCAAGGACCTAAAATCTTCTTATGAGGAACAAGAAAAGTCCCTGATTATAAAAACCCTGGAGGAGGTTAAATATAACAAATCCAAAGCAGCCAAGATCCTGGATATGGATCGGAAAACACTATACAACAAATTGGAAAAATACAGCATCGAATAGGCTGATACAAGTGGCTACCCGGACTGGTGGAACAAGCCTACCTGCAACAGCCGGGTAAGGCCCTATTTTACCGCAATTCATCTTCATGAAATCAATCATTAGTTTCGTTATCCGGTATATCCCCCGAAAGTACCTCCAGCTCGTCAGCCATTTTTTCCTGAGGATCATGGCGGTGTTCTATAGGGGCAACAGGGTACAATGTCCGGTATGCGATCACACCTTCAAAAAATTCCTGCCTTACGGTAGAAAAGCAAGGGAAAACGCACTTTGCCCCAATTGTCTTTCTCTGGAACGGCACCGTCTGATGTGGCTTTTTCTCCAAAGAGAGACCTGCTTTTTCCATGCCCCCCTTAAAGTCCTGCATGTGGCGCCTGAGCTGTGCTTTATTGATCGGTTCAATGCCTTGGACAACTTGGATTATATCACTGGCGACATAGAATCTCCTCTGGCAAAGGTCAAAATGGATATTCACCAAATTCCATTTGAGGACAACACGTTCGACGTGGTTTTTTGCAACCATGTCATGGAACATGTGGATGATGATATCTTGGCCTGCGGCGAAATCAACCGGGTATTAAAACCCAATGGATGGGGTGTTATCCAGTCGCCCGTTTATCCCCAAGAAAAAACCCTTGAAGACAAAACGGTTACTGATCCTGCTGAAAGGGAAAAGCTGTTCGGACAAAGAGACCATCTCCGAAAATACGGAAAAGATTATGCCCGGAGGCTGAGTACATCCGGCTTAAAAGTACAGGAAAATCACTTCGTAAAGTCGCTGGAGGAAGATGTTGTTCAAAGATATGCTTTGGCACCGGATGAAATTATATTTTATTGTACCAAAGGAAGCTAACCTCGGGTCACTTTTCTGATACTTTCCCAAAAAATACCCGCCCCATAGGAGAATAGCTGACCATAGGACGTAAGAATAGCCAGTACGCCTACCGTGAGGGATCTGTTCTGGACAGCGGCAGTTACCAACACACCTAAGGTCCAAAACCCAAAGACAACAGCTCCCAACACCATTAAACCGGGTTGAAAAGCCAAACTCAACAACCACCCTAACCAACTCAGCAAGAAGAATAATGGAAGTAGGTGGACCAGCTGGACTGAACCAGGGTGATACCGGCTCACATTGATTCGGTTTCTTCCAAAGGAAAAGCTCTGCGCAAAAAAGGACGACAGGGTATTTTTTCTTTTATGGTAAACATAGGCCTCTTCGACCAGTTCCAGTCGATAGCCCGTCTGTTTGATCCTGATGCTCAACTCGATGTCTTCGCCCCTATTGGGATCGACAAAGCCACCCGTCGCTTGGAATACATCCCTAGACATGCCCATATTATACCCCCGGGCCTGGTATTTGGCAGGATCCTTCAGCTTGCCTCTTATTCCCCCCGTCGTCCAAAGGGAGGTCATGCTAAAATTGATGGCCTTCTGGAAAACTGAAAAGTCCTGTGCTGCCGCATCCGGTCCTCCATGCGCATCCAGCCCCTTATCCAATATCACCTGTTGTAATACCGAAAAATAGTGAGGAGGAATGATACAATCAGAATCAAATAGAACGAAATAATCCCCCCGTGCCTGCTCCATGCCGAAGTTACGGGCAAATCCCTGTCCTTGGTTGTCCTGAAAATAATATCGTAAACTCAAGCGATCTTGGTAATGTATCGCAACGGCTTCAGCCGTTTGGGAAGAACCGTCTTCTACAATGATCACCTCCAAGCCTGGGTAATCTTGATGTAGCAGGCTTTCCAGTAGCTCGCTCAGTTCCTTTGGACGGTTATAAACCGGAACGACAACCGAAAAGATCATTCTTCTATAAAATTTATTTCCTCATCGATGTTATAATCCGACTTCCTTGAGTTGTTGGAGGTCATCATTTCGGCTAGGAACCCCGTCAGGAATAATTGCACCCCTATGATGACCGCAACGATAGCCAGGAAGAACAAGGGCTGGTCGGTGATTTCCCTGACACGAAGACCCTCTCTAAGCCCACGGATTTTCTCAAAAATCAGCCAGGCTGTGATGGCAAAACCTGACAGGAAGGATAAAGACCCCAATGAGCCGAAAAAATGCATGGGATTCTTTTTGTAGCGGTTGACAAAAGAGACCGAGATCAGATCCAAAAATCCATTGATAAATCGCTCAATACCAAATTTGGTATAGCCATATTTCCTCGGTCGGTGCTCCACGGCCTTCTCACCTATCTTCCCAAAGCCACTCCACTTGGCAATGAGCGGGATATAACGGTGCATTTCGCCATAGATATGGATGTTTTTCACCACCTTATTTTTATAAGCTTTTAGACCACAGTTGAAATCGTGTAGCTTGATGCCGGACATCAATCGCGTAAAACCATTAAAAAACCGGGAAGGGATCGTCTTGGTGATAGGGTCATGCCTTTTCTTTTTCCAGCCTGAGACAATATCATAATCCTGCTGTACAATCATCTCGTACAATGCCGGTATCTCATCGGGACTATCCTGTAAGTCAGCGTCCATTGTTATCACTACACGGCCTTGGGCTTTATTAAAACCTACATCCAGCGCAGCCGACTTTCCATAATTGCGGGTGAATCCCACTGCCTTGATCGCAACATTGCCTATAGCTAAATGTCTGATTACTTCCCAGGAAGTGTCTGTGCTGCCGTCGTTCACAAAAATCACTTCATAAGAATAGCCGTTTTCAGCCATGACCCTCCCGATCCAGTCAGCTAATTCAGGGAGGGATTCTTCTTCATTGTAAACAGGGACTACTATAGAAATGTCAACCATTCAAATTAATAATCAAGAGACGTATCCTTTTTCTTGATAATCGCACCAAGAATAAGCGCTAGAATGGCATATATAATGAGCATAAACCCTGCTCCCTTAATCAACCCCCATGCTGAAAAACCATCTAGCATACTCTTCCTCATTTCATCTATTTGATCTGAAGGAAGGTCCCCAGCTCCAAAGGAGTCCATCATGGTAAGCGTCTTCTCCATGGTGATATCTGCTATCTTCTCTCCTAAACTTGGATCTAACACCACGTATAACAACATGTTGCCGAGGGTACTGATCAACAAAATAACAATAAGCGTTACGAAGGAAAACTGAAAGGCGTTTCCAAAACTCATAAAACCACCCGCTTCCGCCCGGTATTGAATCCCAAAATATATGACCAACCCGATATAAATGACAAATGAACCTACGCCATACCAGGTTGAAACCAACAATTCATAATTAACGAAATAAAGAAGGAAGGTAATTACCGTCATGAGTAAACCAATAATAAGACCTGCTTTAATTGCGGCTTGGGAAGGGGTGCTTGCGGTTTCCATTTTTTTAGTTTTTTGAGTTTTTAAGAATAATAGAAAGAATGATTGTGAAAAATAAACCGGGAACCAGCTTCCGTAAAAAATCATTAAGAACGACATCAAAAATGGTCATTCCTGACATGCTTTCCACGGTAGCTTCGTACGATTCATTACCCAGCTGTTGCATGATAACCTCCTTCTTCTCCTGTAGAAGAGACGTGGCCGCTGCTTTGTATTCTTCGAAAACGGCCGTATCCATGTGCAACATGATAAATATAACCATTGCAGAAATTAAAGCCAAAAGAGAATAAACAAAAAATCCCACTGTCATCCCTTGGCCAAATGACAACTCTCGGCCATTCATGCTGTCTTTGAAGTTCTTTATCCCCAAAAAAACAAAAATAGGGATAATGATATAGCCAAAAATCTCTGTGAAGCTGATCGGCTCCGCTCCTACAAAATAAAAAACCACAAAAGCCAATCCGCAAAAAGCCCCCCCGATCACTCCAAACCAAACCGCTCCTTTAAAGTATCTATCCATTTAGTTTTTCAAATTTCCCATGATTCAAAACATACTTGACCCTACCCTTTAGCTTCTTGTTAAACCAAGGAGAATTATAAGAAAGCGACGGATTGGTACTTCGATCGTACAACCACTCCTCCTCAGGGTCAAAGATCGTCAGGGAAATGGGTCTAGACGTTCTTTGTCGCAATACTTTGGACGGCCCTTTGGTAACCCTATCGATCAACAATGGCCATCCTAGTTCATTCACCAGCTGGACCATACCTGGAAGAAAAGTGGACAATCCCGCCATTCCAAATGAGGCCAGATCAAACTCCATGTGCTTGGTGTCCACTTCCAATGGTTGATGGTTAGACACAACGGCATCGATAGTACCATCCTTCAATCCTTCAATAAGCGCCTCCCTGTCATCCTCCCCTCGAAATGGGGGCATGACCTTCAGGTTGGTGTCAAAGCTGATTAGATCCCTGTCCGAAAACAGCAATTGATAAAGCGAAACATCACAGGTCACTTTTAAGCCCGCCTCTTTTGCTTCGCGGATAGCTTTAACCACTCCGGAAGTACTTACGGTCTGGAAATGAATTGATCCGCCCGTATATTTCAATATATCAATATTCTTTTTAACGGCTACCTCTTCGGCCATGGAAGGGATCCCCTTCAGCCCTATCCGGGTAGAAGTTAAGCCCTCATGCATTTGTCCAAAGATCGCCAGTAAAGGGTCGTATGAGTGGTCAAACAAGATCCCATCAAATTTTTGAAGATACTGTAGGGCCTTCATCATTCGGTCAGAATTAGACAAAGGAACGGTTCCGTCTCCGAATACGTAAACCCCATGGTGATGCATATCCAAAATCTCTGTAAAATCTTCACCTTCGGTATCTCTAGTTACCGCCCCTTGAAGATGAATGGTACTAAAAAAGTCTTTTACCTTACTTTTCACATATTCAACCTCGTTTTTGCTCTGAATAGAGGGCAAGGTGTTGGGGAGTAATACTGCTTCAGTAAAGCCGCTATATTTAAGGCTGTCCCCCAGACTATCTAAAGTTTCCCGGGATTCCAGTCCAGGCTCGCCGGCAAAACAACGTAAATCAATCCACCCCTCTGACGCAAGTAGGCCCTTACAATCTACCACTTGAACTTCCTCTGAAGAAAACGGTTCCCCCGACACTTTACGGATTTCGTTGTTCCCGAAAAAATAATCGGCGGCATCTTGGACTTGGCCATCAATTAACTGGAGTGATTTAAATAAAATGGACATAG
>CAZHZP010000149.1:0-6640 GCA_964537165.1 uncultured Roseivirgaceae bacterium
TCAATGAGAAATATCAGGTGCCAGCGGGTGACAAGACCTGGCAGTGGCTGATCCCGAGGGATGAGCTGAATGCCAATGAGCATATGGTTCAGAACCCTTTGTAAAAATGAAGAAAAAAAAGGCTGCCCGAAAAAGGCAGCCTTTTTTTATGCAGTTTTTTTTAGCATATCAATAAACATTTGGAACGGCGGTTTTAATGCTCAGGAATAGTACGTGGCGAGATGTATTGGAATGCTTAACACCAGGTTTGGAGCTGGCTGATCCCCAACTTTGGAAATTATGCCGTAATATTGCCCCATGAATCTATTCTCGGACTATTTTAAATCAGGGATTTACCACATTTTAGATCTCAATGCCTTAGACCATATTCTTTTTGCGGTTGTTTTATGTGCGGTATACCTCCTCAGGGACTGGAAGAAAATCCTTATTCTGGTCCTTGCCGTGACTGCCGGCCATTCGATCGCCCTCACCTTAGCCACACTTCAGGTTCTCCGGATCAACCGGGAGGTGGTGGAATTCCTTATTCCGGTCACCATAGCCATCACCGCTTTCTCCAACCTCCTGAAGCCGAGACCTACTAATGGCAAAGGGATGCAGGCGAACTACCTCTTTGCCCTGCTCTTCGGTTTGGTGCATGGGGTGAGCTTCTCTTCCTATCTAGGTCCGTTGTTGCGCAGCAATGCCCCTTTCTTTGAACCCTTGTTGGCTTTCAATATCGGACTGGCAGTCGGGCAGTTGGTGATTGTTACGGTCTTTCTGCTGTGCGCCTCTCTCTTGGTCGGCATGTTTGGGACCAACAGAAAAGAATGGACCTTGGTGGTTTCTGCCATAGTTTTGGGGATGGCCCTGATGATGATGGTTGATGCAAGATTCTGGTGATATTATTTCCGGTGTCTAAAAATTCTTGCCTCACAGATGGGGTCTGCCGGGATTGTTTCTGAGAAATAGGCTGTAGGGCTTTTTCCGGCCCTTAGTCTACAGCTTCACCGCCTGTGGTCTGTTTTTCATAGAGCTCGGCATATATGCCCTTGCTTTCCAAAAGGTTTTCATGGGTGCCTTTTTCCACCAATTTGCCGTCATCAAGCACCACGATTATATCCGCTAGCTTGGCAGAGGAGACCCGGTGGGAGATGATAATGGAGGTCCTGTCCACCATGATTTTTTTCAGCGCATTGAGAATGGCATTTTCTGTTTTGGTGTCCACCGCTGACAGGCAGTCATCCAGCAGCAAGATTGCTGGTTCTTTGGCGATGGCCCTGGCAATGGAAACCCTTTGCTTCTGTCCTCCCGATAGCGTAATGCCTCTCTCGCCCAGGCGGGTCTCAAAGCGGTGTGGGAAATTTACAATGTTTTCATACACCTCCGCATCTTTGGCGGCCTGCATTATCTTTTCCTCTTTTATCTCATCCAGGCCAAAACCGATGTTGTTGGTGATGGAGTCGCTGAATAGAAATATGTCCTGGGGCACATATCCGATTTGTTTTCTCAGGTACTTGATGTCATAGGCTTTGATATCTGCATCGTCAATCAGGATCTGGCCGGATGACACGTCATACATCCTCATGAGGAGGTTCGCAATAGTTGACTTGCCGGATCCGGTGGTGCCTATAATTGCCAAGGACTGGCCTGCTTTTACCTCAAAGTTGATGTGGTCCAAGGCTTTTGTGCCGGAGTCGGGATAGATAAAGGAGACGTCCTTAAGGGTGATTTTTCCCTGGATTTTTCCGGTGAGGTTTTCGGTGCTGAGGATGTCGGTTTTTTGATCCAAAAATTCATTGATCCTGGTCTGGGAAGCCGCCGCCCGTTGGACAATACTGGTGATCCAGCCTAAGGAGGTCACCGGCCAGGTCAGGATATTGACATACAGGATAAATTCGGCGATCACGCCGTAGCCGATCGCTCCTTCTATCACCTGGATACCCCCGACATAGACGGTGATGATGGTGCTTATTCCGATCAAAGCAAGAATAAGCGGATAGAAAAGGGATTGTACGAGCGTCAGGCGAATGGATTTGTCCTTGTATTCTTCACTTGCCTTGTGGAAGTCCTTGGCGCTGTCCTCTTCCCTTACAAAGGCTTTTAATACCCTGATTCCCGAAAAAGCTTCCTGTACAAAGGTGCTCAGTCCCGAAAGGCTCCTTTGGATCTTCTCCGATCGCTCGTTGATCATCGTGTTGACGAAATAGATACTGAGCGACAAGACGGGTAATGGCAATAAGGAGTAAAGGGTAAGGGGGACATTGACGGTGAGCATGTAGCCAATCACCATGGGAAACAGGATAATCAAATTGATCCCGTACATAATAGCCGGGCCGAGATACATCCGTACCCGGCTGACATCTTCGGAAATCCTCGCCATGAGATCCCCGGTACTGTTGCTTCGATAGAAGCTCAGGGGAAGTTCCTGGTAGTGTCTGAAAATATCATTTTTCAGATCATATTCTATAAATCGCGACATGGCGATGATGGTCTGCCGGATCAAGAACAAGAAGAATCCCCGCAACAAGGCCATCAATAGAATGAGCAGTCCAAAAATGAAAATAAACTGGAGAAATACTCCCCTGGCTTCTTGGTTGAGCGCGCCTTCATCAAAAAACTGGTAAAAGCTAAAGCTTTCTACCACATAATCTATGGCGATCCGGACAAGCTGGGCAGGAATGATTACAAAGACATTGGAAATGACAGTAAACACTATTCCCAGCAAAAGGTAGCCCTTATACTTGTAAAGGTATTTATTTAAACGCCAGAGCGACTTCACGAAACAAAAATCTTTAAATGGGTTATTAAGTTTTAGAATACTCCTTTGTCAGTATTAGTAAAGCCCAACAAAAACATTTAATTTTGCAAAAGCTTTTAAATAAGCATCCAATACCCAAAGATAACACAAACTAAATTACTAAGTTCGCATGGCAGGGATTAATGCAAAGGAAAAGATCCAAGAGGGAAGTATCTACGGACAGATCGCCTCGATGGGTCACGAACAAGTGGTCATCTGTTACGATGAGCCCACCGGCTTGAAAGCCATCATCGGGATCCACAACACCGTCTTAGGCCCTGCACTGGGTGGCTCGCGGCTGTGGAACTACCAGTCGGAAGAAGAAGCCATCAAAGATGTACTGCGTTTGTCCAGAGGCATGACTTTTAAGGCCGCCATTTCGGGGCTGAACCTTGGAGGCGGCAAAGCTGTTCTGATCGGTGACCCCAAAATGAAAACTGAGGCTTATTTGCGCCGGTTTGGGAGATTTGTGGAAAGCCTGGGCGGCCGGTATATTACCGCCGAAGATGTCAATATGAATACACAGGACATGGCCTACATCTCCATGGAAACCAGGCATGTCACCGGTTTGCCGGATGTCAAGGGAGGCAACGGGGACCCCTCTCCGGTCACCGCATTTGGGACCTATCAAGGCATGAAAGCAGCAGCTAAAAAGGCCTTTGGAACAGACTCTCTGAACGGGAAAAAAATAGCTGTTCAAGGCATCGGACAAGTCGGGAAGGGGCTGCTGGAATATATCGTTAAAGAAGGGGCGAAGGTGTATATCACCGATGTGTTTGAGGACAAGCTCCAAAAAGTGGCCAGAGAGACAGGGGCGATAGTGGTAGACCCGGCAGAAATTTATGATGTGGATATGGATATCTTTGCGCCTTGTGCGTTGGGAGGCAGCCTCAATGACGATACCCTTTCGCGCCTCCGATGTGCCGTGATAGCAGGAGCGGCCAATAACCAGCTGGAGGATGACGAGCGTCATGGACAGCTGATCATGGACAAAGGCATCATTTATGCACCGGACTTTCTGATCAACGCCGGCGGCGTGATGCATGTATACGCGGAATATGCCGGCGGATACCAGAAAAGCTGGTCGATGCACCAGGCGGAGAAGATCTATGATACCTGTCTGGCTGTACTGGACCGGTCTTTCCGGGAGGACATTCCTTCACAGCAAGTGGCGATGCAGATGGCGATGGATCGAATTACCGCCATGGGCAAGGTCAAATTATCTTATTAATATCGTATATTTGCGTTCTTTTATATTCAGGTAAATGTTAAACAGAAGAATACTAAGGGTAAAGGCTTTTCAGAGCTTATACGCCTATTCGCAGTGTAAGGCTTCGAATTTCAATTTGGCAAAAGATTTTATTTCCGCTTCTTTTATGCCGGATCTCAATAGCATGGAGGTGCAGGACAAGTCGCAGTTGAGAAGAGAGGCTGAAATCTGCATGGAGCTCTTTGCCAAAAACCTGAATAGCAACAGAGTCATCGCCGAATCCGGCCACAGCACCAAAATCAAGTCCACGGCCATCAAGGCGGTCAACCAGTACCATCGTGCCTGTGAAAAGGACCTGGATTTCCTGAGAAACAACATGATAACAGCGGTGGACGACATCCCACAGCTTTATCTATGGGCTGTCCAGCTTCTTGTTGCCTTTGGTGACCATGTCAAGTCAGAATATGAGAGGAAGGTCAAGCTCTCCAAGGACGTATTGCTGAGCACGGTAGGGGAACTTAACCTCGCTGAAAACAAAGTCCTGCAGTACCTTAAGGCGGCGCCCCAGTATGAAGCTGCGGTCATCCGAAATCGGGCTTATCTCGACGAACTGGAAATAGAAATAAAGGAATGGTATAGGGAATACGTCAAGCCCCACGAGGATTATCAGGCTTATCTTAAAATCGACTCTCCTACCTGGGAGGAGGATAATGCCATCCTTCAGGAAATTCTCAAAAAGGTCGTGTTTAAAACTGACGCCATTGTAAGCTTCTTTTACGAAAAGGATTTAAACTGGGCTGAGAACAAGCCGATTGTAAGGAGCCTGGCCTTGAAAGTACTGAAAAATGCGGAAGAAACCCCGGAGCCGGAAAATTTCACCTTGCCGGAAATAGCGATAAACTGGGAAGAAGATAAGGAGTTTTTCCAAAATATCTTTAACTTGAGTGTTGATAGTGAGGAAAAGTACAAAGACCTGATCGCCCAGAAGACTAAGAATTGGGATATTGACCGCCTTGCCTCCACGGATAAGATCATCATTACGATGGCACTGGCGGAGATGGCCAATTTTCCCAGCATCCCGACAAAGGTGAGTATCAACGAATACATTGATATTTCTAAAAATTACAGCACGCCAAAGAGCAAGCAGTTTGTCAACGGATTGTTGGATGTTTTGGCAAAAGAGCTAACCGAAAGCGGAGAAATCCGTAAGAGTGGGAGAGGTCTTTTAGATAACAAATAAATTTAGATTTTATATGAGCAAGAATAGCAATTCTCTTTTGACTTTTATTTTAGGTGCCGGTATCGGGGCTACCTTAGGGATCCTGTTTGCCCCTGATTCCGGAAACAACACGAGAGACAGGTTGTCTTATCAGTTGATCAGGTACAAAGAAGAGCTGGAGGAATTGGTGAAAGAACTGATGGACAGCAAAAATCTCCCCCTAAATGAGGCGAAGTCAGAAGGGCATAAAGTGATCACTGACGCCAAGAATAAGGCGGAAAACCTGCTTAATGATGTGAACAGGCTCATTGAGCAAATTCACAATGAAAGTAAATCCAATCTGTAACTTCTTGTTTATAATGATTTTTTTGTATCATTATAGCCAGTAATGAACACCGCAAAGGGTTCATGTCAACACATAAAACCAAGCATTCGAAAATGAAATACCTACATGTATTGCCTGCGTACCTTCTTGCAGGAGCTTTATTGATATCTGGCTGCGGCCAATCCAGTGAGAAAGATGAGCGGATCGATGCCCTCGAGCAAAAGATCGCCCAGATGGAACAAAGTCAGGTGTCTGTCCCTTCAAACGCCCAGAGCGTTTCTGCGGTGGATCCGAGTACTGTCGCCCAGTTTGAGTTCGAAAATATTGAATACGATTTTGGTACAATCACTGAGGGTAAAGTGGTAGAGCACCAGTTCGAATTTACCAATGTGGGCCAGGCTCCTCTGGTAATTTCCAATGTGCAGGCATCCTGCGGCTGTACCAGCCCCGACTGGACCAAAACTCCCGTAAAGCCAGGAGACAAGGGCTTTATCAAAGTGGTATTCAACTCTGCTGCGAAATCAGGCGTTCAAAGCCCGACGGTTTCTATTCAGGCCAATACTTCTCCCAGCGTAACCCGATTGAGATTGAAAGGAACTGTAAACCAAAGATCAGCATCAAGCCCGACTCAGGGGCCTATCAGACAATAAGAAAATGATGATTAATTCTATTTTATTACAAGCCGGCGCGGCCGGTAGCGGCGTTCTTGGGCAGGTTTTCCTTTTCGGAAGCATTATCCTGATCATGTATTTTTTTATGATCAGGCCACAACAGAAAAAGCAGAAAGAAGCCAAAAACTTTATTTCTGAAATCAAAAAAGGAGATAATGTGGTCACCATAGGAGGTATCCATGGACGGATCCACAGCATAGAGGGAGAGACTATCTGGTTGGAGTTGGATAGGGGCTTTAAGGTGAAAGTAGAGAAATCTGCCATATCATTGGATTTCACCAAAAGGGCAAACGGAACTAAATAACCATTGTCTTGAATACATTCAAAAAGTATTTAAAGAAGCAAAAAGCATCAAACATAAAAGTGGTAGTCCTATGCGTTGTAGCGGCTACCACTTTTTGGATTTTAAATGCGCTGAACAAAGACAATTATACCACGG
>CAZHZP010000150.1:0-6631 GCA_964537165.1 uncultured Roseivirgaceae bacterium
CAATATGCGGTGTCCACTTCGGCACTTTGCTATACATAAAAAAGCCTAAACGCTTTTAACCTGGCCATAAAGTTTTTTGTGGATACCTTGATATTTACTATCTTATCATAATTTATCGATTAGAGCTTTTTATGAGACCATTTACTTTTGGAATTTATTTGTTGATTTTGGTAGCCTGTTCGAAAAAAGACGTACAAGAAGCAGGCGATCAGATCCATCTTAGCTTTACCGTTTCAGATACTGTCTTTGTCGATCCTGGAGATAACTTTCTTTATCTACAGGAAAATCTCTGGGGTGCCCAATGGGTTGATGACGGCCGGTACTTGTATAACTTCAATAGAACAGATAATGCTGTCGAGATCATTGACCTTGACCAATTGAAACTGCAGAAAAAGGTTCTTTTTGAAAAAGAAGGTCCTAATGGAACAGGTGGATATGTGCAAAGCATGTACTATGCAGGTGACGGCAATATCGCATTAGCCGAACATCATCAGATGGGCATTTTTGACATCAACGCGACCAAACTTGCGACCCATAAAATCCAAGATCAAGAATATGCGGGTGACACACTATTGGAAAATGAATCCCTGGAAACCAGTGGCATTCTGGATGAAGGGATGCAGCATTTTATAACCGTTTACCGCAAAGGTTTTGGACAACCCTTAGGAATAGCTAAGCTACGCCTTAGCGACTATACGCTAACCAAAATCCCGGTTCCTGAATTAGTTAAATTAGAAAAATTCAGGGTGGAACTGTCTGAGGGTTCTGGTATTTCCGTTGCTCATCCGACAACTCATATAAGTTACCGGTCCGGAAAATTACTGTTATCCAGTAATGCAGTAAACGAGCTATTCGTTTATGATCCTAAAGAGGACAGTGTCCGGCATTTCACTTTTCATAGCCACCTTACTCCCAACAGCCAGAAGCATCTCTCTAAAAACCAAGTACACTCTAACGAAGAATTTAATAAAGCGCTTCAGGAAAGAGGAAAGGAGGTATCTTATATGCATTTCACGTATGACACCACACAGCAGCGCTATTACCGCCTAAGCCAATTTTTGGTACGTGAAGGAGCAGATGGCCCCATTTTTAAACCCGTCCTTTCGGTCTTTGATCAGGACTTTAACCAGTTGTTTGAGACGGATGAACTGCCGATTAAAAAGGGCTATTGGAGATATTTTGCCAAAGAAGGAAAGCTCTACCTCTACGAAAACATCATGGACGAAATGGCCTTTATTGTGATGGAAATGGAGGAAAAGTAGAAAGTCTTGTTCACCTAACAGGGAATAAAGATCTAAAACAGCCCTAGCCATACCCTTCATTGAGGTCATTATAAAGTTGCCCCTATCACAGAATTTATACTTTTCAGTTGCCTGACTAAGCCTTCCTTGTCTTTTGCGAAACCAATACGGCGTCAAAGCGATTGAACACAATTTCCGGCCGGTCAAGCGACACCACGGGTGCGCCCATCATCAAACGGGCCGGCCTGGCCTTTTTGACGCCTGCAATATGGGGGGCTGATTAAAAAATAAACGCGCCGGATGCGGGGTTTTCGCCTTCTATGACATAAAACGTGTTTAGAAAAAGATAAGCAGATACAAGAAGCAACGGAATCAACCCTGACCAAATTTCTTGTACCGCCATCACCAGAGCCACCCCTCTAACAATTCCCAGAGGGATAAGCACCATACTGACACCTAGCTTGGATGGAAAAATGTCGTGTTCTTTCTATTTTCTATTAAAACAGTTTAGCGCCAATACCGGGTCGATCCGGAAAAGTCACCTGATCGGGTGCAATCACCACGCCCTCAGCAATATCCTGCGCCAGCAACATGGCTCCGTCCATATCCACATAGTTTAGCAAGGGAGCGATATGGGCAATGGCCGTGATACCCACAGAGGACTCCGTCATGCAGCCTACCATGGTTTTCATGCCGTAAGAGCGGGCTTCACGAAGCATCCTGAGTGCTGGCGTAATCCCCCCGGCTTTCATCAATTTGACATTAACGCCATGAAACAGTCCCTTACATTTCGCCACATCCACTTCGGCAATGCAGCTTTCATCGGCAATGACGGGAAGATGGCTGTGTTGGTACACCGCTTTCATGCCCCCCAGATCATCTTTGGCCAGGGGCTGTTCCATAAACTCCACCCCCAGCCGCGCCAGTTCTGCTGAATAGCCGATGGCCTGATCTGCCGTCCAGGCACAGTTAGCGTCGATCCTAAAAACCGCATCGGTATGTTTTCGCAGTTCCCGGACAATTTCCAGATCATCGTCGGTGCCTAGTTTTATTTTATAGATGGGCCAAGCCACTTCCTTCATTTTGGCGACCATTTTTTCGATGGGTGCAATGCCGATGGTGAAGTTGGTGGTCGGAATTTGCTTAGGGTCGAGTTGCAGCAGTTCATAAAGTTTTTTTTCCTTTCGCTTGGCGTATAAATCCCAGACAGCGACATCCAGGGCACACTGGGCAAAAGGATTGTGTCTGAAAATCTCCCTGCCCTGTTCCCAAAGCTCGTCGGGTATTTCCCATTGTCCCTTTTCTACCAGTGTCCTGGCATTTTCGAAAGCCTGGATAATATTCTCCGCTGTCATCCCGTAAAAAGGGTTGGTGGTGCATTCCCCTAGCCCATAATGGGCCCCATCCTCCAGCTTTACAATCACCGTCTGCTGCACATCACGGCTTTGGTGGGCAATGGTAAAGGTGTGCTTTAGCGGAAGTTGTTTGACAAAATAGCTGAGCTTCATGATTAGAAAGTAGCAGTGAATACTGATCAAATATAAGCGTTTCTAAAGCTTTAACAGAAGGAAGAGCCGGAATATGCCCATAGGCGGATTTTTTTATCCAATGAATAATAGCAATATTTAGCCTGGTTTTCGCCCATCAGGTCTTTATGATGTATTGCAATCTGAACAAACTGAGGTGTCTGCTGTCTCTTTTATTGATGGCGATTGGTGTGATTTCCTGCCAACATGATCCGACATTCCGGTCGGGGCTTTCCCCAGAGCAACTTGAAGCTGCTTTTCAGTCCTACAGGGAACCCAGCCTTAACCACCGCAGGTTCAAGCACAGTGATATTGTATCCTTAATCAAAAAACGGAAGGGGGAAGTTAAGGTGGAAGCCTTGGGTAAATCCGTCCAGGGAAGGGACATTTACCAACTGGCTTATGGAGAAGGTCCTGTCAAGGTCCTGCTGTGGTCACAGATGCACGGCAATGAAAGTACAGCGACGATGGCTTTGTTTGATCTGTTTAATTTTCTGGAAGGCGGAGATGATGCTTTTGATTCCCTGAGGCATCTGATCAATGAGCGGTTAAGTCTGCGGTTTATCCCTATGGTGAATCCTGATGGCGCGGAGCTTTTTCAAAGAAGGAATATCCTGGACATTGACCTCAACCGGGATGCCATCGATGAGGTAACTCCAGAAGCCCGGATATTGAAGGCTGCAAGAGCGGATTTCCAACCTGCCTTCGGCTTTAACCTCCACGACCAACAAATCTACTACAATGCCCAAGGAACCAACAAGCCGGCAACCATTTCCGTACTAGCACCGGCTTATAATGAGTCAAAAGAGATCAACTCTGTTCGGAAAAAGTCCATGCAAACCATTGTGGGGATGAACCGTATCCTTCAGCAGGTGATTCCAGGCCATGTGGGCAAGTATGATGATGCTTTCGAACCCCGGGCTTTTGGGGATAATTTTCAAAAATGGGGCACCAGTACGATTCTGATCGAGTCCGGTGGCTTCCCCGGCGATCCTGAAAAGCAGTATATCCGTCAGTTGAATTTTATGATTATCCTAAACGCCCTGTATGAGATCGCTACTGAAAATTATCTTCAATATCCCATAGAGGATTATTTCAATATCCCGGACAATGACAATAAACTAATGGACCTGATTATAAGGCAGGTAAAGGTGGAACATCGGGGACAGGCTTATCCGGTGGATCTTGGAATCAAACAGCAGGAACACCAAATGGATAGCGCCTACCGCATCTCCGGTTCGATTGTGGATAAAGGGGATCTTTCGGTTTTCTATGGCTATCAAGAGATCAATGCAGCAGGACTGGCTTTTAAAACAGGGAATATCTGGAAAGGTACTTACTCATCCGTGGAAGACATTACCGAGGAAAAAGCGCTGGAACTGTTAAGGCAAGGCTATTTGGCCATCAGTGTAAAAAAGGAAAACAAAGGCCAGAGACACCTGTTGCCGCTGGTGGTGGTAGCGGAGGAAAAAGCTTTCAACACGGGACATCGAATCGGCAATTCCGCCAATTTTTTTCTACAACAGGAGGGAGAAATAATTTATGCGGTCGTCAACGGTTTTGTTATCGATCTTAGAGACCCACAGCTTCCCCTGCCTCCCCAGCATGTATTATAAGTGACTTTAAAACTGCAGCTTTTTACCTCTCCTTCTCTTGAACGCACCTTTCTTTGCTTTGGCATTGGTGTAAAAATTATAAACAAAATTAATGGCCAATACGGCTACCGTTAATGAAGGAAAAAAGGAGGGAGCCATCTGCTTGATTCCCAAAAGCACCAGCAAGCCGACAATGAGGCCGATTTTAAACTGGGTATGACTTTCCGGAAAAAGCTTGCCGACTAACACCAGGCTGACAATTTCAAGGAGGGTGATCGACAAAATGAGGACAGTAAATACCTGGCTTAGCAGGACATCGCTTCCCACATACCATACAATCGATCCTACAACGGCAACTATTGAAAGATAATAGAGGTAAGTGTTGATTTTTTTGTTCATGGCGGATAGGATTTTGGAAGACAATGAACCAGTGTTTTTGGACGATGATGCGCCAAAATCTAATTTCGAATAATCTACTGCATTTTTATAGAAAAAACAATTGTTACCCTCTGTTTTAGGCAACCGGAAAGAAACCACGCTGTAGCCTGCAAAGCCATGCATCCATAACTCCCATAAGGACAGATGCTCCTTTACACCTACGGCCGTAGCCATTGCCCGAATGAATGGTTGCGCAAAAGGCAGCACCCCGGCCATTTCCGAAAAAAATAGAATCACCTCATTTGCCCAATTTACTCAACCACTGAATACAGGTGTCCGGCCATTGCGTGAAGGTACCCTCGGCATTGATTCCAAGAGAATAGCCATGTCCGCCTTTGGGATACAGGTGCATTTCCACTGGCACATTGGCTTGAAGCAAAGCTTCATAAAACAACAGGCTGTGTTGCACCGGCACTCCCTTATCATCCTGGGAGTGGAAGATAAAGGTAGGAGGCGTATCCTCTGTCACTTGGAGTTCGTTGGAAAATCTATCCACCAACCCGTCTGAAGGGGATTTTCCCAGCAGGTTATTTCTCGACCCAATATGGGCCACATGTTCTTTTAAGGAAATCACTGGATAGCCTAGGATCATAAAATCCGGCCTGGAGCCGAATTTCTCCACAGGATCTTGGGAATTGGCGTTTCCTTGGTCATAATGGGTGCCTAAAGTCGAAGCCAGATGTCCACCGGCGGAAAATCCCATTACGCCGATCTGGGCGGGATCAATGTTCCACTTCTCCGCATGTTGCCGGGTAAGGCGCATCGCCCTTTGTGCGTCCATCAAGGGCGCTTCGTGCGGATCCACCTGACTGGCCGAAGAGGGTAACCGGTATTTCAACACGATGGCTGCGATGCCGTGGCTGTTAAGCCATTTGGCTATGTCGGTTCCTTCCCAATCATAAGCCAGTACAGAATATCCTCCACCCGGGCAGATGACCACGGCCTGGCCTGTGGCATTTCTCTTTGACGGTAAAAAGACCTGGATGCTCGGTTCCTGCACCTTACCCACCAAAGCAATGTCGTCGGTTCTGACGGTTTCCTCCTCGTCAGAGGCCTTTGCGTTAGGTACCTTCTCATATAAGGGAAGGGTGATCGGATCAAATTGCGCCTGTACCGCAAATGATAAGAATAACAGGAGGCTGCAGCATATCCATCTCATAGGTCACGTATTTTGGGTCATTGTACATTCAGCATTAATGCGGCGCCATAGGCGGAGCCCAAAGGCACCTCCGAGAATTCTAGAGAATAGCCTTTTAGAAAATGTCTTAACAAATTAATAAAAAGCTCATTGTGAACAAAGCCGCCATCTATAAAAACTTTGTTGATATTGGAGTTTCCTTTAGCCAACAGAAGAGAGGCCAGCTGTATTCTGGTAAGTCCCCATACGAGTTGGTGATAAGCTTCCTCAAAGCTGCCATATTCCTGCGGTTTCCACTGGTCGGCAGGGAACAGTTCTACAATGAACGGTGATCGAAGGATGGTTTCTGGATAAAAGGTATTTTGAACCTGCCCTTCTTTTATTCGGCGGAGAAGCTCCTCATCAGGCGCTACTGATTTGTAATAATCGGATGCCTTACCGAACAGTTCGTTCAGTTTCTTCAGTTGGTGGTCAAACTCATGGCCCAAAAAGAAGCGGGAGACCTTTACCAATTTTCCATGAATAGTCAAGTTGTTCAGGCAGTCGTTTTGAAGGTCGCTGACACTGAGGTTTTCTTCGGTAAAAGGATTTAAGGTGATGCTCCAGGTGCCGGTGGAAATCAAGATAAAAGGCTCCTCCGTCCGTACCAGGTAGGCGGCCAGGGCAGAAGAACTATCATGAATCCCTACGCCT
>CAZHZP010000151.1:0-6600 GCA_964537165.1 uncultured Roseivirgaceae bacterium
AAAAAACTTACTGCCCATGCTGTTTGTCATGTTAGAAGCAGAACAGAAAAGGCCAAAGCCGTCATCAGGGTAAAAAAAATAGCTTTTCTGAAAAAATCATAGAAGAATATGGAAATACATCAAGACCGGAACTATCCAGGATTAAAGGAATATGCTAGAGAAATGGACACTTCCCCTGATTTACTGATAGAGGCCTTCCATCTGGAAAATCTTTACCACAAAAAATTGCATCGGGAAAAAGACCAGGCAAAACGGGAATTGCTCTATCAGGAATTCTATTCCAAATTGCTTCAGTTTTACGGGAGGAACGCTTCAAATAGCGATGTTGTCGATCATATCCGGTCCAAGGATCCACAGGTGAGGCTTTTTGGAAGTGATTTGAAAAACAAATCGATCATTGATTTTGGATGTGGGGAAGGGAGTTTTTTGTTGAACATCAGGGAAAACCTTCCTTACAAATCGTTAACTGGAGTGGATGTTTATATTCCAGAGTCTTTAAAAAATCACCCCGACATTGAGTTTATCTCCTCCGGGATCATTCATTTTAAGTCCAGCAAGCAATATGAAGTTGCTTTCTCTGACAATGTTATTGAGCACCTGTCTCCCATGGATTTGAAAGACCATCTGAAGTCAGTTTATGATTCTTTGGTGCCGGGAGGACATTTTATTTTGGTAATGCCGAACCGGCTTTTCGGCCCCTCGGACATCACCAGGATATTGGACAATTCCAGTTCCGGTAAGACCCCGGCCCAAGGGGGGCATTTGAACGAATCCTCTTACAGTGAGATGGTGGAAAGTCTTCAAGAGGCAGGTTTCCGCAATTTTAAGACGGTTCTTCCCATACCAAAATTGAAATATGGTATTTTCAAAAACGTCCGGATAGGGGTTGATTGGATCTTGAACATCGAAAAAAGCAGTAGTTGGCTCAGCTTTTTTCGGCGTATAAAAATTAATGGGCGGTGCCCCATCCGGTTTACGGTCACCATCAAATGCCAAAAGCCACTTGACAGGTGACCTGCTTTTCATTATGAACACAGAAATACCCCTATAGATGCTGTTTACGTTAGTAGTCCTTTATGTAATCGGCCTACTCTTTTTTTCGATCAACAGGATTGTGCTCAAAGGCAAGTGGGAATACGTGATTTTTTTCATGTGTCTGTACCTGCCTTTTTATATTACGATATTAAGTATTGTGTACCAGGCGACGGGTTCTACGGTAGCGGTAGCTGTTTTTCAATATCTAAAGGAACTGGTAGTAGGGCTGGGAGTAGTGTCTTTTATAGCGTATCACAAAGATCCTTTCGGGCATGTGGTGAGGCTAAACCTCATTGACAAGCTTTTTATCGCCTTTCTGGGCTTGGCTACGCTTTACGTATTTCTGCCACTCGGGGAAGCCTCTTTTATCAATAAGCTGGTTTATTTGAAAAACACGCTTTTGATAGGTGTCTTTTATTTTTTTGGGAGGAATACCGTTTTTGATGGGGCAGAGATCGGCTACCTGTTCAGATGCATTATGTATATAGCTGTAGCTGCCGTTTGCCTGAATTTGGTAGAGGCGATTATGGGCACCCATTTTCAGCAATTCAGTGGCTATGCAGCTTTTAATCATGACATCAACGGGAGGGAGCCTTCCGGCAATTATGGTCTGGCATGGACTTTTGAAACCCAAACCATGGCCAAGCGTCTGGCCTCTTTCTTCTCCGACCCCCTGGAGCTCGCCAGTTCTTGTTTGATGGCTTTTTCTGTGGGTTTGATTTGGTATCTCACCACCAAAAGAGAGGATGCTTCTTTTTATTTGGTGGTGATGTTGGTGGCGGTAGGAAGTCTGGCTTTTTCCTCCTCAAGGGCGGCTTTCGCCTCTTTTTTTATCATGGTATTCTTTATTGCCGTGGTTTTTAAGTTATACCGCTTGCTGGCCTTGGGAGCCTCTTTGTTTGTTTTCTTTTGTCTGTATGTCCTCTTCTGGGCCAGCGATGATTTTTATTATTTTGTCTCCGATACTTTGACTTTCCAAAACGCTTCCAGTGCAGGACACCTGTTAGAGTGGATCATAGGCTTGGAATCGATGATATCCAACCCCTTGGGGATTGGCTTGGCCATGAGCGGCAACAGCTCCAGTGTAGAGGAGGATCTAAGGATCAGCGGAGAGAGCCAGTTCCTGATCTATGGGGTACAGCTGGGTGTCATAGGCCTGGCCCTTTATATTGCCATTTTGGCTTTGGGAATATCAAAGTCCTTGAAAGTTTTCAGGAAGTCTCCCGATGTGAACAAAGCCAGGGTGGCTTTCGTGGCTGCCGTCACTAAATTCGGCTTGTTATTGCCGTTGTTTACCGCCAATGCGGAGCTTTATTTATATGTGTCCCTTGTGACTTGGTGGATGTTAGGATATAGCATGACCGAATACAACAAAATTAGACTCGCAGCAAGGACACTGGAGCTAAAAGAAAATTAGATGGTAAAGAAAAAAGTCCTGGTAGATATCTTTTACCTTCATGTAGCGCAGACGGGGATCAAAACCTATATCGAATGCTTTTGTGATGAAGTGGAAAGGCAAGAATCAGTGGATTTTGAATTTATCCTCAGCCCGGATCGGCAGACGATCAGGGACAGTGCCTTTTTTAAAGGAAAAACCGCTTTTTGGAAAAATCTGTTATACCAGTTGGTTTATTTTTTTAGAAAACTGACTGTCATGCCCTGGCTTTCTTTCAGACACCGGGCTGACATCGTGTTTTCGCCCGATATATTGTCCCCACTTTGGGCCAGGGGAAAAAAAGTCTCTGTTATCCATGATGCTTTTTTCTGGGAAAACCCTTCCCATTATAATCCCCTGTGGCTAAAGGTCTACCTGGCTTTTTTAACCGCCAGCTTAAAGAAAAAAGCCCATGTCATTACGGTCAGCCAACACTCTAGGCATCAGCTTCAGAAATACCTGGATCTTCCGGATTTGACCATAGATGTGGTTTATCCTTCCTCCAATCTCACCCGGAAAGGTACTGCCGTAGCCAGGCAGCCTCTTGTCCAAAACCCTTATTTTCTTCATGTGGGGGTAATGGAAAAAAGAAAGAACCTAACCATGCTCGTCAGTGCCTTTGCCGAACTTGTAAAACATCCTGAATTCGGGGATTATCGGCTGGTGTTGGTAGGGCAGCCGGGGCCGAGACGATATTTGGATGATTATGACAACATCTTATCCCTCATCCAAAAGCACCAGCTCCAGCAAAAAGTGCTTTTGCCGGGCTATGTAAGCCAGGCAGCGCTGGAGAATTATTATCAGCATGCCACAGGCTATGTGTTCCCCTCCCTCAACGAAGGCTTTGGCATGCCTGTGCTGGAGGCTTTTTCTTATGGGTTGCCGGTGATCATCGCCAAGCAAGGGACGCTGGTGGAAGTAGGAGGAGATGCCGTGCTGAAAGTAGCGGAAAATACCGTTGCGGGTTTCGAGGCCGCACTCACTTTGATCGCCAGGGATGAACACTTGAGGAAGGACATGGTGGAGCGGGGTTACCGGCGGTTAGACCAATTTTCCTCCGCTGATTTTTTTCTATCTTTACAGGCTTGTTTCAGAAGCATTTTAAATGAATAATTCTCTTAACCAATTTTTGGCCCGTTTCACAGGAGTGGATCTTTCGGATCGGTTTGGTGACGACTGGGATACACGTTCTACCTTAGGGGTATGGGTTAGGCTGGCTATATGGTTGGTGCGGGGCACGGTCCGGAGGTTTTTTTTCAAATCTTCTAAAGGGATTTTGTTGATAGGCAAAGGAGTGACGATCAGGCAAGCCCATCATCTGGTAGTGGGAAAGAGTTTTATCGCCCAGGACAACTGTGAAATCAATTGTCTGTCGAAGAATGGCATCGTGTTGGGAGATAAGGTGACAGTGGGCAGTTATGCCATTATCCGGCCTACCAACCTTTATGGCGGGGAACCGGGGCTCGGGCTAAAGATGGGGGACAATTCGAGCATTGGCCCCTATTCCTATATTGGCTGCTCGGGATACATCGAAATCGGCAATAACGTGATGATTTCTCCAAGGGTAAGCATCTATTCCGAAAACCACAATTTCGCTGGTATCCACATTCCTATGATTGACCAGGGAGTGACCCGGTCTTTTGTAAGGATTGAAGATGACTGTTGGATAGCCGCTAATGCTATTATTCTCGCCGGGGTGACGGTTGGCAGAGGGGCTGTGGTGGCAGCGGGAAGTGTAGTGACTAAGGATGTCCCCCCTTACAGTGTGGTAGCAGGGAACCCGGCAACCGTGGTAAAAACGAGGAAGTAAACCTGTCAGGTTTTGATTGACATGACACGAATGAAGGCAGTTGAATGAAAGTAAGTTCCATAAAAAGTTGGAGGAGATTCGGAAAACAGGATCCCTACTACGGCGTTTTGACCGAAGAAAAGTACAAGAACCAAAATATCACAGAGGAAAGATTGCGCGAGTTTTTTGCCTCCGGTGAAGCTTTTGTTCGAGAGACGGAAGCTAAGCTGTTTCAATTATTTGATAAGTCGTTGAAAGATTCTTCGATTTTGGACTTTGGATGCGGGGTGGGACGGCTGGTCATTCCATTTGCCCAGCTTTCCTCCCAAAAAGTCCTGGGACTCGACGTTTCTGCCGATATTATCGAAAAGGCCAATATCCACATGCGGGCTTCGGATGTTTCCAACCTGGAATTGATGTCTTTTGACGGCGTCACCATTCCTGCGCTGCCGCGTTTTGACTTTATCAATTCTTATATCGTCTTTCAGCATATTGAAACGACCTTGGGCTTTGCCCTTCTACGGCAGCTCCTGGAGCTCCTTAATGAGGGAGGCGTGATGCAGGTGCAGATCACCTATGGCCATCGTCTTCCGGCCCTAACTTATTGGAATTTCTTTTTGCGGGGAAAATTCGCCCCCTATAATTATCTCTATTCTTCGATCAAAAACCGGAAACTGGGAGCGGAACCGGTCGGGCAGATGAACCACTATTCCCCCCAAGCGTTATTTGATCTGTTTTCAAAATACAGCTCCTCTGTGCAGGTTGAATTCACTGACCATGGCGGTCATTTAGGCGCTTTTTACAGGCTGAAAAAGGATAAAGAATGATCTCCGGGACTGTGTTGCCATTTGATAATAAATAGATGCCCCAGAAAATATTAATGCTCCACAGCTCTTCGGATATGTATGGAGCCAGCAAGATTTTTTTGATCACCCTCTTACAGCTGAAGGACGCGGGGCATGCGGTATATGTCGTGCTTTCGGAAGAAGGTGCACTGGCGGAAGCCATAAGGAAGGAAGGCGTGGAGGTGCATATTATCCGTCTGGGTATTTTGAGAAGGAAGTATTTTAATCCAAGTGGTCTGTTCAACCGCCTACAGGTAATAAGGAATGCCCACCGTGAGTTGGTGACACTCGTCAAAGAAAAACAAATCACGCATCTTTATTCCAATACAACGGCTGTTCTGGTCGGGGCCTGGGTGGCCAGGGATCTCCGGATTTTTCACACCTGGCATATCCATGAGATCATTGCCCAACCCCGATGGCTGGCTTGGATTCTGGGGAAAATGGTGGGGAAATATGCGAATCGGGTCATTGTTGTTTCGCAGGCTGTGAAAGAATTCTGGAACCAGATCATTCCCCATAAAGATCTTACCGTGATCTATAACGGTATTGATTATTCTTCTTATATGAACGCAGCGGCTTCTTTAAGAAAAGAGCTGGCGGTTCCGGAGGAGCGCTTGTTGGTGGGAATGATCGGCAGGATCAGCCACTGGAAGGGGCAAGGCTATTTTTTGGATATGGCTAAGAAAATCACGGAGATCCATCCTGATGTGGCTTTTGTGATCGCGGGGGATGCCTTTCCGGGAAGTGAGCAGCTGGTGACGGAAATGCAGCGGAAAATTATAGCCTTGGGCCTGGAAAAGCAGGTTTATACTTTAGGTTTCAGGACTGACGTTCCGGAAATCCTGGCCTCGCTTGATATTTTTGTGTTGCCCTCCATATTGCCTGATCCATTGCCTACGGTGATCCTAGAAGCCATGGCTTCGGGCAAGCCTGTGGTGGCTACCGCCCATGGCGGCGCATGCGAGATGGTAGTTGATCATGAAACGGGCTACTTGATCCCCTGGGACGATGCTTCCCAAGCCGTAGAAATCATCCAACCTTTAATCAAGCAGGAGAACTTGCGAAAAGAAATGGGCCGTAAGGGCCGGGAGAGGGTCTTGGAGCACTTCTCGCTGGAGGCTTTCCGGAGAAATATCGGGGAGAGCTTTGCGGAGGGAGGTGGCAAGAGCGGGGACCGGAGAGCGAAGAGGGGAGACCGGCGAATTTGAACATCCATTATCCTGGTTTCAAACGCACTGTTTAATGACAAATTAGGGCGGTCAGAAAAGATGTACCTATCCCGAGTGCTTGACGCTGGGTGCCGTTATGCTGAGTTCTGGACTTCGTATTCCCCACAAAAAATTTAAAGCAGTCGGAGGCCATTCGCAAAAAGGGCAGGTAAAAGAACAGGCTTCTCCGTTGCGATTTCGGCCCTCTCCCGACCGTGTCACCCCCTCACCCAATAACCAAGCAACCTAATCACCAATTCCACCCACTTCCGAGGTGCCCCCTTCCAC
>CAZHZP010000152.1:0-6591 GCA_964537165.1 uncultured Roseivirgaceae bacterium
GAGCTGTTGAGCAGGATTGAACTGCCGACCTCTTCCTTACCAAGGAAGTGCTCTACCGCTGAGCTACAACAGCTTAAAAAACTGCTTGTCGTACTTTTAATTTAAATAAAAAATACCACAAAAAGCAATTTTAAAAACCTGTTATGGAGCGGAAGACGAGGTTCGAACTCGCGACCTACAGCTTGGAAGGCTGTCGCTCTACCAACTGAGCTACTTCCGCATACAAAAACTCTTGTCGCCAGATAAAAAATGTGGGCAGAGTAGGATTCGAACCTACGTACTCCGAAGAGAGCAGATTTACAGTCTGCCGCCTTTAACCACTCGGCCATCTACCCATTTTTTTCTAACCTTATATCCGAAATTAAACTTCAGAACCAAAAGGGAGCCACTTGCCGGGATCGAACCAGCGACCTACTGATTACAAATCAGTTGCTCTACCAGCTGAGCTAAGGAGGCATTCCTTCGTTTTTGACCAATCCGGGGCGTTCCCCCTTATTGATGCACAAATGTAGTGCGGGTTTACGGACTGTACAAGCATTTTTGGAGAAATTTCCGCCTTATTTTATGAAGGGTCACTGCGGAAACGCCCTTTTAAATCTGCAAACGCATGTTCTGCCTTAACCCTCCCGACCATTTCTGGCGCTGTTTTGGCACCTGAGGTCCTGACACTTTATTTGACACTTTAATCTAACCGTGTTAAATTAGACCCCATGGGACGAATTGACAAGGCAGTTGTGAGCCTGACGCTCAAAAAATACCAGACGCTGAAGAACGGGGAACATCCCGTTGTGATCCGGGTTTATAGTAACGGCAGACAAAAACTTTATGCTACCGGACTCAGCAGCTCTCCCGGCAAATGGGATGAGGAACAGAGTCGGTTCAAAAGGAACAAGAAACTCAACGGCGAACTGAGCGAACTTGAGACCAGGGCAAAAAGGACCGTGGACAGCGTGATCCACAACTTCGGGAATTTCAGCTTCGAGAAGTTCGACCAGTCATTCAGGCAGAAGCCCACCGGTGTGATGTTCATCAAGTATTGGGAGGCGCATGTCAAAAAGCTCCGCAACGAAAACCGCTCCGGAACGGCATCTAGTTATCAGGATGCACTCAGGAAATTTAGCGCCTACCGAAAGCACAAGGACCTCCCGCTAATAGAGATCGACAAAGCGGTGTTTAACGGTTTCGCGGGCTTTATGAAACAGTCGGGACAGAGTACGAACGGGATCGGAGTGTACCTGCGGGCGATGAACGCAGTGTATGGTGCTGCCATTACCGACGGCATCATCTCCCCTGCCCATGATGCCCGACAAGGCATCAAGGTAAAAACAGAGGCCACACCAAAACGCGCTCTTTCAAAGGGGAATATGATGAAGATCATCCATGCGGCGCTTCCAGTAGGGAGGCAGCACGAATCCCGGAACATGTTTGTCTTTAGTTACTACTGTCAGGGAATCAAATTCAAAGACCTCTGTTCCCTCACCTGGAAAGACAATATAGTAGAGGACCGGATTGTCTACCGGAAGAATAAATCGGGAGGAATGTTCTCGGTGAAGATTAACGGCAAACTGCGGACCATATTGGATGAATGCCGGGAAGCGAGGGACTCATCACCGCTGGGCTATGTATTTCCGGTGTACGTGGACCCCAAGCTGCACGTGACGGAGGAGCAACAGAAAAAGCGCCGCGACAGCAGGGCCAAAATGCTCAACAAAGACCTGCGTGAGATCTTGGTCACCCTGGGAATCGTTGAACTTGACAAAGAAGAGCTCCAGCAGTTCAACGACTACAGGTTTTCGACAAGAAACAAATTGGGTGCGACCATAAAAATGGAGGTCCCAAACAAACTAAAGCACTACAGTTACCAGGTTGCACGACACACCTATGCAACGGTGCTGAAAAAATCCGGGGTGAAGACCTCGTTAATCTCAGAAGGTCTCGGCCAGAGTTCAGAACACATCACACAGGTATACCTTGACTCCTTTGACAACGACGAGCTGGACAGGGCGCAGGAGGCATTGGACTGAAGTCTCTCCTATTTTGCCGTACATCATATTTATACGCATTTGGACAACACGCACTGTGCTTTTTGGTCGAAACGGGTTTCTTTTGCGGAAAATCTGACTTAAATACACAATGAAAAAAAATACTTGTTCTTTTTTGCGGTAATAGGGGTGCTGCTTTCCGGTTGTTCAGCTCTCGATGAGGAAAAAGAGGATGAATGGCCGGATAAAGGCCAAGTGAAAATTAAAATCAGTGTTGAACCGGCACTTGTGGATGATGAATTTAATCTAGCCTGGTTCTACGGGAAAGAGGGTGACGGTGATTTCTTTACGACTTTAAAGGATGGGCGGTACTTCGAGTTCGAGAGCCCAATAGTCCATCGCAATCTGGGTCATTCCATGTGGATAACCCTGGAACCATTCAAGGATTTCGATACAAACACGAAAACTTGTTACAGGTTCGAGGTGGTGTATGAATTTGCGGGAAAGAAATTCAGTTCTGATTCACGCGAGGTAGGTAAAAGTGAAGACTTTTCCTTTTTATGTGATTGGGAAAGTGTAATGTTTATAGAAGGTCTTCCGTAGAGAGCAAAGTCGGTGACAACCGAACCTAACCCCCCGGGGCTGGTACGGCTTCTGGCGAGTGACGAAATGATAGCAGAACACAACAGGAGAAACGGGAGGCGATGCGGTATTTTAACCTTCCAAACCCCACCTCAAAAATTTGCTTCTTCAACTATATTCGCACAACTCCGTTATGAATCAATAATGAGATGTGAAATGGGAACTATTGAAGAAACCCGTCGTTTTCGGCATACGGGAAAGGCGACTACCAACCGCTCAACAACAGTGATGAACGATTCGGCCAGTCTGAAAGGCTGGCGCCCAAGAACAATGCGGATTTCGCCTATCAAACTACCTCCCATTTAAGCTCGCAAATTCAAGCTCCCAGAACCTATAAGAAAGGGCTGCTACAACTAATTTTTGTGTAAACAGAATCCGTCAACAGTAAATCCATCACCCATATGCTACTACATGCTACCGACCCCATTCCTTTTGGAAAATATTACGGAATTCAAATAGGTTTGATATACCTACTTTCTCCTGATTACCTAAACTGGATGCTGTCAACTACCGAGGTGTGTATAGGGGACATTGAGTTCCTGAAATCCCTTAAGGTGATAAACCGGTTCGGAGACCAGGGATACGTCGCCCATGCTGTAGGCGTTGATACGGATGAGTTCAGAAAGCTATGGTCGGATACGATAGACTTTGAAGACGTTAAGTTTTCTGGCTACAACAGCTTTAGTTTTTCCAAGTCGGCACTCGACAACAACAGCAGAAAACTGGTCGCTTACACCAACCGCATTGAATTCCGGGAGATCATACCTGAGGAGGAACGTGATATCTTAATCTATTACCCAGGCACAAGTAAAAAATCAGACCAGACTTCTTTTATTCCCCTAACTGCTTCCACCAACAAGACCGAGCGAACGGTATTGTCCTTCCAAGTAGATAATACAAGCGGAAAAATCAATTTTCTGCCTTTTCGGAAGAACCTGAAGGTATCGAGCTTTTTCTGGTCAGAATGGGGAATTAGCCCGGAATTGATGGAAGAACATTTCATAGAAAAGCGGCCCCTGACTGGGCAAATACTCGAAGGAAGGCTCATGCTCAAATCCCCTGCAAAATAGCGCAACGGATCCAGCGACAACTTAAGATGACCTCACACCCAAACAGGTTTTAAAGAACAACCTGTGGATCAACTAACCAAGGCGGCTACGGGAAGGTATTGATCCCGGAGGAGAACGCCCTGCTGGCCAACCTCAAACTCCAACGGGGAGAAGCCCTGGGAACAGGGAGCCATAAAAATGCCCCTTGTCTCTCAATCATTTTGGGAATAATATCCTAAAAAAAACGCAGGCTAAAATTGCCAGCAGTCAGATCATATCGGAGCTATTACACTTTTTCTTATATCCTTGCCCCGCCGCCCCCAATTTGCCTTTCAAAATACCCCTCGTATAGGACTATTCGGTTAATCATGAATAAATTAAAACTCACGGATAATGGAAAGCCGTTTCTTTAACTTTTCTATCTCCAGTTCGGCCTTCTCAATTTTATCATCAAATTGGTCCCTTAACTTATCTGCGGTCCTAGACGCCGCGAAAAATTCCAGATTGTTTTTCCACAAAGTGATGTTATTCTCCAAATCGGCGATCTGCTTGCGGATACCGTGTTCCTTCTTATTCAACACACGGTTGCTGTTCGGGTCAGCCTGGATTTTGTTCAGGTTCAAGCGGAACATAAAATCATCTTTATCGACACCCTCAGCCCCCATTGCAGCGATATATCCTTCCACCGCCTCGTTAAACTTCGTGGCGGCCTCCTTGATGTGCTTACGGGGAACGAAACCGATAGCATTGTATTCTTTAATCAGACTTTCCAGTCTATCAGGTGACAAGTTATCGCCCCGGGACTCCTGAACAATCTTATCACAGACATCCGTTTTCAACGCTAGATTTTCCTCATATTCTTTCGTCGCCTCCTTATTGGCTTGACGACGGTTATCAAAGAAGGTATCGCAAGCCGTTTTAAACCTCCTGTATAATTCATTTCGAATTTTCTCAGGCGTAGGGCCCAACTGCTTCCATTCCTCCTGCAATTTGATGAGCGTGTTGGAAGAACTATGCCAATCGGTGCTGTTCATCTGGCCTTCAGCTTCTGCAATCAGCGCCTCCGCTTTCTCCTTATTGGCCAGACGTAGCTCATCCAATTCCTTGAAAAAGAGGTTTTTGTTATGAAAGAACTTCTTGAAGTATCCCCAGAACGTTCTATTGATCTCTTTTCCGTTTTCTTTGGGAACCGGACCAATTGCTTCCCATGCTTTCTGGATATCTAGCACCTCCCGGGTTTTGGTGTTCCATTCCCTGATGCGGTCAGCCTTGAAGTCCTGCAGCGACTCCAGCCTTTGGATCAGCCCTTCTTTCACTTCCAGGTTACGCTTGAATGTCTCTTTTTGATCTTCATAATAGTCCTTTCTTCTGAGATAAACCGCATCAGAGGCTGCCTTAAACCGGACCCAAAGCTCCTCCTGCTCCTCCCGGGGAACAGGCCCCATATGTTTGAATTCCTCATGAAGATCATTCAGTTGCTTAATGGCTTCTTTTAAATCTTCTACTTCCTGAAGCGCCTCGGCCTTCGCACAAAGCTCCAGTTTGCCCTCCAGGTTTTTCTTCCTGTCGAGTTCTTTAAGCTCAAAATAAATGCTCCGGTTATCGTAGTACCGGTCCATCAAAGCATTATAGGATGCCCAAAGATTTTTATTTTGACTGGCAGGCACGGGCCCGATACTCTTCCATTCTTCCTGTATCTTCTTGATGGTACTGATACTATCTGTAGTTTCTTCCCCATCTACCAACTCTCTTAGTCTGTCCAGAATCTGGTTTTTGACCACAAGGTTTTTGTCCTTCGACTGCTCAAGCTCTTTAAACGCTGTCGCTCTTCTTTTCTTAAACTCACTGAAAGCCTGGAAAAATTCATGATCCTCGTCGGCCTTGCGGTATTCAAAATCGTCCACTATCCCGCCATCACTGACAAAATTCTGAAGTGCCTCTTCTTTTTCTTTTTCAAAAATTTCATCGTAGGCGGATTTTAACTCGTTCACCAATGCGTCCGCCTGGATGTAGTGCCCTTTTTTGAGCTCCCCTTTCAGTTCATCCAAAAGCTGTCCCTTAGTCCATCCACTAAAATCCACGGCATGATCTTCCTGTTCATCCCGTTGCTCCGCAGCATGGGCATCCAGTTCTTCTCGTCCAAGCCCTGATTCATTTTCCGCAACTTGTTGCGTCACCTTGTTGTCTTCAGACATCTCTTTGTCGTTCTCCATCTTATTATGAGTACTCCTATATTACCTCTTCTAAAACAAAAGTAATAAAATTGCGCTAATTAAGCCTTGGGTCTATCGGATAATTTGCCAATACCTGAAAATCGCCCCCCATGTTCTTCAAAAGGACACGCCATAAATCATCAGGTGCCGAGTGAAATATATTTTTAGCATATACACCGTCGCAGACTATCCAGGTATTGGATGACAATTCTTCATCCAACTGACCCTCTGACCACCCCGAATAACCGATGAAAAACCTGAAGTTATTTAACTCCAGCACCCCGCTTTTGAATTTCTGGACAAATTCGTCAAAATCCCCACCCCACCATAAATCCTCAGCTAGGGGAACACTGCCATGAAGGACAGGTTCTCCGCAGTAGATAAAATGCAAAGTGTTCTGTTCTACAGGGCCTCCGACATAGACTTCTACATCCAGAAAGTCCAAATCATCCAGAAGATCACTCACCTTTAGGATGGACAACTTGTTCAATACCAGTCCAAACGCCCCGTTATCATTGTTTTCACACAACAGAATTACCGATCTTACAAAATTTTCATCTTGCAAAAACGGCTCTGATAAAAGCAGACATCCCGATGTAGGGGGCAGTTTAGAATTAAATTCCATCAACGGCGTTTTTTATTTACGAAGGCATCAAGATAAAACAAAATATTTTTTAAATGCAATAACAATATTAATTTTAAAAA
>CAZHZP010000153.1:0-6566 GCA_964537165.1 uncultured Roseivirgaceae bacterium
AAAGTAGGATAACAGACAATTCCAATTTTCATATGCCGCGTACGTAAACAATCTTAGCGATAATTTAGTATTAACACGGCAAGGCCTCAGTTTTGTTCACTTAAGAATATATTTTTGTTCCAGCTGTTAAGCGAACGGTAGACGATGTTATGTATCTCGGCCCTGACGTTGTCTCTATTCAGACTGTTGTTGGTGGCATCGGGATATATCCGGTTGGCCAAGAACACATATATCAAATTGTTATCCGGATCTGCCCATACCGCCGTACCGGTAAACCCTGTATGCCCGAAAGAGTTCTTCGATGCCAGGACTCCCGCATTGCCCCCTCTGTCCCTTTCAACGGCCGGCTTGTCCCAGCCCCAAGCACGCCTGCTTTGGGTAGATTGCCGGTCCGTAAAACTCTTGATTGTCCGTTCTTCCAGTAAATCCCGGCCGCCATAATTGCCGTTTTGCAACATCATCTGCATGATAATCGCCAAATCATTGGCTGTACCAAACAAGCCGGCATGCCCCGCCACGCCTCCTAACATCGCCGCGCCCTGATCATGGACATAACCCTGTACCAAGCCCTTCCTGAAGCTCCGGTCACGCTCGGTAGGCGCTATTCTATCTTTCCCGAATTTTTCCAATGGGTGATAGGTTAGGCTATAAATCCCGAGTGGGTCATAAAAATTCTGTTCTAAAAATAAATCCAGGGGCTGGTTGACAATCCTTTCTGTCAATTTTTGCAAAATCAACATGCCTAAGTCCGAATACAAGTAGCTGTGCTTGCTCTTGCCACCGGGCAATCTCCTCAGATCGGACTCAATGGTCCACTTCCACACGCTATCCGGTAACGCATCCATCGCATACATGTTTTCTGCCACGTGCACCGTGTATCCCTCCTCGGGCCGGGTTTTATAATAGCCACTCTTCCATTTGCCCCCTTCTAAGGTTTTGGCAAAATGCGGAATATACCCTAATAACCCGGCTTCATGCAACATGATATCCTTAATCACCAGCTTTCCCTTATTAGTCGCTTTCAGTTCCGGCAGATAATCCCCCACCGTCCGGTCCAGGTCGATTAGCTGGCGGCTTTCCAAAAACATCATCACTTGGGTGGTAGCCACCACCTTGGTAATGGATGCCAGATCATAAATGGTCTCGGTAGTCACCGGGGCGGTTTTTTCATAATCGTGGTGGCCATAGGCTTTCTGAAAAACCACCTGGCCGTCTTTAGCGACCAATACAGTTCCCCCAGGGGTGGATTTTCGGGCAATGGCCCTTTCCATCATCCCGTCGATTTCCATCAAGGTATAACTGTCCATCCCGTGGCTTTCAGGAACGGAATAGCCCAGCCGGTCATTGCCAGCTAGATAACCGCCACTGCCAGCGGGAAGCTTGGCACTCACCGTCACCGGCAACACGCCTTGGGCAGCCCTCCCTCCGAAGATGACCTGAGGGGCCAGTTTTTCGGTAAATTCATTTTCTTCATAAGCTACGAGCACATGCGGCATATCATCCAAGAATTTGGCCGCATAGGAATTTCCGAAAAGCACCGTGATCACGGTATGCTTCTCTCCCAGCTTTTTGATAAATTCTATGGTCTTGTGATTCACTCCGAAGTCACGCTTGGGGTTGTTGGTAATGCCCATCAAGCCGACCACAATGGTGTTGTGCTCCTGAAGCTCTTGCTCCAAAGCCGCAAAAGCGGCGTCGCTGCTGTTCTTTTTGAGGCCGAAGTGGTCAAAACGTCCATATTTATTGAGGTGCTTCTTGAAAACGTCCCCCTCTCCCCCTATGGTGATGGAGGCCATATTCAGCAATTCTATGTTTTTTAACGGGAGGAATTCGTTCTCATTGGTCACGACTGTAAGAGCGGCCGCATACAATTCTTCGATGGAAGCTTTCGTCGCAAAGCTATTGATTCGCTCAGTGAGCCTGTGGGTATCTACTTGCTGTGGGCGGTGAAGACCAGACCAATATTTTGCTTTAAGGACCTTTCTTACCCTCTGGTCGACTTCTTCCCGACTGATCCGCCCCTGGTCCACCGCCTCCATGATCAACTTCTTGGACTTGGGTACATCCTGCGCGTACAGCAGCATGTCGTTACCGGCCAACAATGCCAGCAAGTCCACCTCTCCGGGTTTATGCAGGTTGCTTACGCCCTTCATGTTCAACGCATCAGTGAAAATAAGTCCATTGAAGTTCATTTCCTTTCTAAGCAGGTCAGTCACTACGCTTTTGGACAAAGTCGTAGGCAGATTCGGCGTGCTTCCCAGACTGGGTACATGCAGGTGGGCCACCATTACGCTCATCAGCCCTTCAGCTATCAGCTGCCGATAGGGATATAAATCAATGTCGACAATTTGCTGGCGGGAATTGTTTATAACCGGGGTCGCATAGTGGGAATCCACATTGGTATCCCCATGGCCCGGAAAATGCTTGGCGTTGGCCATGATGCCCGCATCTTGCAGGCCTTTCATGTAGGCCAGGGAATTTCGGGCCACTAAGGTCTTTTCCTCTCCAAATGCACGGTACCCGATCACCGGGTTGTCCGGATTGGAATTAACGTCCACCACGGGAGCGAAATTGATATGCATGCCTAACTCCTTGAATTGTCCGGCGATCTCCTGCCCCATTTTATAAATCAGACGGCTATCCTGAACGGCCCCTAAGGTCATTTGCTTGGGGAATTGCAGCACACTGTCCAGCCGCATGCTTACCCCCCATTCCGCATCCATGGCAATAAAAAGCGGTGTTTGGGTAATGGCCTGGAAATGATTGGTCAGGTGGGCCTGTCTTACCGGGCCGCCTTGGAAAAAAATCAATCCGCCAATATTTTGCTCCCGGATAAGCCTGGAAAGCTCTTCCTTGTGCCGGTTATCTTTATTCGAATAAGCTGCCACCATAAACAACTGCCCTAACCGTTCCTCAAAGGTCAACGCATTGAACACGCTGTCCACCCAATGGGCCTGACTTTGGCTGTCATAACTTTCCAAGGGGTCTGGTGTCTTAATCGCAGGAGGAACCTCTTCTTTGGCAATCAACAGGTTCAAACAAAACAAAAGGACAAAAAGGGCTACTAAAACTTTTTGAACCATGAAATCGTTAGATTTTTATTGCAAAATATTTGAAATACCTTTGTCTTGGCATCATCGTTAATTTCAAACATACACAAAAACACTCTTTTTTTCCTACCAAAAAAGGATAATTTATTGTATGTTTATTTAAAGGGATGAAGTGATAGGATAAACAACCGATATCCGAATTAACGTTCCCTGAACACGCTCATTAAGATCGGTTTCCGATGAAGATCACATACTGCCCATCTTAACATAAATCAAGGTTAGATAATGAAACTCCCGTCCATAGTAAGATTAGGAAAATACCATCGATTCAGTTACACGCCCAGACATTACGATCCGGTTAAAGAAGAAATTGAAGAGCGTACCAAAGCTATTCGAAGAGAGCTTGAAGAGGAAGGGGTTCTGAGTGCGGAAGACAATTTCCGCGCCGGCGATTCTTATAGCCACGGTTCTGCTATCCGGGGCGCCTTCAGGGCCAAAAGTAAGGCGAAAAAGAGTTCTTTGCTTGATAATTCGGGGTTGTTGCGGGTTTTTATTTTTATCGTTATTCTGGGGGCCTTAGGAGGATACTTGTACCTCGGAAACGAAGTCCTCTACTATATCCTTTATCTGGCGATGGGCGGCGTCTTGTGGATGATGTTGAAGCGGTTAAAAACGAGAGGGAGGAGAAACAAAAATGAGTGACATTATCCAACTGCTGCCGGATGCTATCGCCAACCAGATTGCGGCAGGAGAAGTGGTGCAACGGCCGGCTTCGGCGTTAAAGGAGCTTTTAGAGAATGCAGTAGACGCAGGCGCTTCCAAGATTCAGGTCCTGATAAAGGAAGCAGGCAAAATGCTTATCCAAGTCATTGATGATGGCAAAGGCATGTCCATGACGGACGCCCGGATGAGCTTTGAAAGGCATGCTACCTCCAAAATACGTACATCCGCAGACCTATTCGCCATCCGGACCTTTGGGTTTAGGGGAGAAGCCCTGGCTTCGATTGCCGCTGTGGCACAGGTGGAAATGAAAACCCGCCCCAAAGATGCGGAACTCGGTAGCCTCCTCTGCATAGAAGGGTCGGAAGTAAAAAAACAGGAACCTACTACCTGTCCGGTCGGCACTTCTATTGCCGTAAAAAACCTCTTTTACAACGTTCCCGCCCGCAGGAACTTTCTGAAATCCAATGCGGTAGAGATGAGACATATCGTGGATGAATTTCAGCGTGTGGCGCTCTCCTACCCCGAAATTGCCTTCACCCTGTACCAAAATGATATGGAGCTGTTCAACCTGGCCCCTGGAAAGCTGAGCCAAAGGGCAGTAGGACTGTTGGGAAAGGCCTATCAGGGGCAATTGGTGGCCTGCGAAGAAAACACGCCCCTGCTCAAGATCAAAGGCTATGTCGGAAAACCCGAGCAAGCCAAAAAGACACGGGGCGAACAGTTTTTTTTCGTCAACAACCGTTACATCAAAAGCAATTACCTCAACCATGCGGTACTCACTGCATTTGAGGGGCTGATCTCGTCAGACCAACACCCCTTTTACGTGTTGTTCCTCGATTTAGACCCGGCCCATATTGACATTAACGTCCATCCCACCAAAACAGAGATCAAATTTGATGACGAAAGAACCATTTATGGACTCGTCCGTTCTGCTGTCAAACAGGCTCTGGGCGCCCATAATGTGGTGCCGACATTGGATTTTAGTATCGATGTCAACTTTACCGAAAACTGGAAGAATGACGAAACAAAGAAGCAGGAGGTCAGCAGGGAAAACAGCTACAAAACCTTCAGCACCCCTACGTTCAAAAAACAGGACCCGGCCGGCTGGGAAAAGTTATTCGAAGGAAACCATGCGCCTGTAGGATTCGAGCGTCCTGGCATGGCCAACACTGAAGACGAAACAGAACTGCTCACCTTTTCAAGCAAAGCAAATACATCAGAGAAAAGGGATCCGTTGACAGCTTTCGCAGACACGGAAGATACAGGGGCTACCTTTCAGGTGGGACTGGCCCATGTAGTCGCACAGATGTCGTTTGGAATGTTGATACTGGACCAGCAAGCCAGTCACGAACGCATACTTTATGAGAAGTTCAAGCGCGAACTGGAAAACTCATCCGGTGCCTCCCAGCAGTGTCTTTTTCCGCAAAGCATCGATTTAAGTCCCGCGGACTTTGCTTTGGTAATGGATTTAAAGGAAGAGTTGACTAACTTGGGCTTTCTAGTGGCCGAATTCGGGCAAAATGCGGTTCTAATCAACGGTGTTCCAGCCGATGTCACCATCAACAATGAAAAGGCGTTGTTTGAAGCACTGCTGGAACAGTATAAGCATTTTAAGTCCGAACTATCCCTGGATAAAAAAGAAAATCTCGCCCGGTCGTTGGCTAAGAAGTCTTCCCTTAAACGAGGAACAAAATTAAACAGCCGTGAAATGGAAACGCTGGTTGGCCAATTATTTGCCTGCCAAAACCCTAACTACGGCCTTTCGGGCAATAAGACTTTCATCAAATTGGATACGAATAGAATTTCTAGTTTTTTTTCCCAATAAACTATGTTTAGAGCACTAACCCCGGTAGTTAAAAACTTATTGCTGATCACTATCGGCTTTTTTGTCATTACCTCCTACTTCCTGCCGCATCTGCAGGGGATGTTTGCCTTGTATTATATCGAAAGCGAGAGGTTCTTGCCCTTTCAGTTGCTGACCTACATGTTTATGCATGCGGACTTTTGGCACCTGTTTAGCAATATGCTGGGCCTTTTTATCTTTGGGCCTTTGCTGGAGCAGTTTTTAGGGCCGAAGAAATTATTTATCCTTTGGATGGTCTGTGGCATCGGCTCCGGTGTGCTTTACTCCGGCTACACCGCTTATCAAATGAATGCGCTGGAAAAGCGCGTGGAACAGTTTCAGAGCAACCCTGACCCCGAGGATTTTAACCGGTTTGTATCAGACAACCGACACCTTTTTGGTCCCGGCATCTACGATCTGATCGATGATTATAGCAGAAATCCCGGTGATGAGGGACTCCAGCAAAGGGCTTATCAAAATATGGAAGGTGTGTACAAGCTCAAATCCAACATTCCGATGGTAGGAGCTTCCGGTGCGCTGTTTGGTGTGTTGATCGCCTTCGGTATGCTTTTCCCCAACACGCAGTTGTTCTTGTTATTTCCTCCCATGCCGATCAAAGCAAAATATCTGGTTTTATTCTATGGCTTATATACGGTTTATAATATTTTTGTCAGCAACCCTACAGACAATGTTGCCCACTTTGCCCACCTAAGTGGTTTGATAATTGGAGCGGTCTTGGTAACCATGTGGAAAAGGAGCAGAACAAATTTTTATTAGCATGTACAGCGGATTCTGGTATAATTTAAAAAACGCGTTTAACCATAAAAACAATGGCCTTTATAAGATATTGGCCATCAATATCCTGCTGTATTTCATCGTCATGGTGGTGCGGGTTTTCATGAGCCTGGGAGGCGCCGCGGGTCTTTATCGCGAACTGCTGTCCTATCTCA
>CAZHZP010000154.1:0-6544 GCA_964537165.1 uncultured Roseivirgaceae bacterium
CATAGTCAGAGCCGATACACAAAAAATCCCAGCCTGGTTTGTGATGTCTATCCTCTGCAGGCATGCTGTTGATGACTGCCACTACGTGGAGGACGTTAAAGCAAAATAGATAAGCTTCTCGTTTTTTACGATCAGCGAATCCTAGGAATTTCTCGTTTGGTTCAATGACTTCTTCAAGAGGCTCGTCGTCAAGCACCGTTGGCGAAAGGGAAAGGTTGTCGCACAAAGTAGGAAAAAGATATTTGAATTCATCAAGTTGTATGTAATCATAGGTATTGTTAAATATTCTCTTTTTTAACCACTCGTAACCAAGGATCCGGGCGTCTAAACTTATTCCTATCAGTCCATCACTCTTTGCGATTTCCACGATGTCATCATCGCAGAGGTTTATGGTGGTCGGATTGAAATGCACGTTGTCAAACCCAAGACCTTCTGGAATCTTCCCGGCTTTGACACGCTTCATTTTGAGGCGGACGCATTGTCTTACCTCACGGTCAATGCTGACATCATCAATGTACTCAATCATGTCTCTCACTGGATAGCCTGTTACGCCCATATGGGTTGCTAGAATCGGCCAGCCTTTTGGATATCGTTTTTCCGTTCCATAGCCTTCCCCAAGGTCTTTTTGGGAGTGCTGCTGAGAATCGTCTGCACGAAGTTGTTCCCTCCGGTGTTCATAAAAGTCCTGCCGAGCCTTCAAGCTCATGTGTTTCACATCGATGAGGATCGGGTGATCGCCGGTCATCGACGCATTTATTACCTCCTTGCCAAGGGGAAGCAGTCCGTTTACTTGGGGGAACGCTTCCGCTAATCCTTTGACCAGCTTAAAGCCAAAGGCATGATTGCATAAGGGTTGTTCTGAAATATGAGAAAGGTGAGTCAGGGTAAGGTACAAAAAATCCCATTGTTTACCTTCGTCGTTGTTCTTCTTGTACATCTGGACCACGTCAACAGGGCTTGCAAGGATATTCATGATACCGACGTTTCTGTACAGGTTATGCCCGCCTTCAATTGCCAGGACTAGATTGAGCTTATCTTTCTTCAGGTCAAGTTGACCGCTTTTGCGATTGAGTAGATGGATTGCGGGTTCTGGTCGGTCTTTTTGGGTATAGCTATTGGCCCAGAGATAGAATTTGCATTCCTGTTCAAATAAGTAGTTGTAATTTCTCTCTTTTCGAATAAACTTGAAAACTTCGTTATCCAGCGGAGCTATAACATCCTTTTTAAAAAGATCGAATTCTAACAAACAGAGCAACCCTTTGCGTGAAGCAAACACTAGTTCAGGCGCTACTACTGTCGCTACCCCCAAACTGACGCCCGATTCCAGACATTGGTCCACGCAAGCCTGGCTGTTCAATATTTTTCCGATCAAACGGTCTGTTGGACGTCCTAACCATGGGATCCGAACTGCTCTGCGATAGGCGGCAGTTTCTCTTTTGACTGGATTAAACTCGCCCAGAAAATGTTTGCCAAGGGGATGAAAATGGAGGTCGAAGAACTGGCTCATTTTTGATCATTATTTGGTGAGTATTTTGGTTTGCTATATTCGAGTGAAGTTTGTAGTAGCCTTATTCGTTCTAGGGAATCATAAGCATCAGAGTCGGAGGAAGTAGATTCTGTAAATGAAACACTGTTTTGGGGTGCCAATTCCTTTTCAAGTAACCTCTTATAAAGTGTTACGGATTGGCGTTCAGGAAATCTATTTCCAGTTGACTCTACCAGATCGGGGAAGGGGCTTTGTCCCCCCAGGCTTTTGTTGATGTAATTCAGGCAATCCCGGTGTAATAGTTCCCTATGGGTTACTGAAGTAGAGAAGTTGCCTGCTTCTTTTTGTTCTAAATAAGCATGTTTTAATTCTAGGGGATTTGGCAGTTCTTGGTTAAGTAGCGCATCTATATCTAGTATGCCAGCCCCGAACCCTTCGGGCAAGCCGCTGGTTTTTCTTGCTGACCTGTGCAGACAGCATCTAAACGCTTCTACAATCTGCCAACCACTGCTGTATTTATTATTGATCGCAGCTGCATTTTTTGCCAGCCATAGTGCTGCCGCGCAGGACACATGTGGGGTGGCATAGCTGGTACCACTCCCGTAACTCATGTCTTCCCGCAGGTTTTTATCAAAGGTGGGCACGTAGATGTCTTCTCCAGGGGCGGTGATATCGACCGCAATGCCCCGGCAGCTTTTGTTCCATGGCAAATCATCGGGGTTGGAGGCAGCGACACATATGGTTCCCGGATAAGTGCCGGGAGCTACCACGAGTCCTATTTCGTTACCAGCGGCTGTACACCATATTATTCCTTTTTCGTACGCTTTTCTGACGATATCCCGTAAGGCGCGTGTGCCGGGGAGTATCCCTAGACTCATGGTGAAGATATGATGAGGAACACCCATGGCCATGTCAGCAGCCTCCACGAGCTCAGCGATACGTCTTATCAGAATAACGGATCTTGTGACACGATAAGGGGTTATTTTTAACGTGTCGGATATAGCCCGAAGGAGGCCGAGGTTACCTTCCTTCTCCGGCGGTAGGTCGCTCCAATCTTTTCCGATGATCAGGCTTCCTGTTCGTAAGCCGTGTCGATAATGCCGCAAGATATTGACCCATGCTCTTTCGTCCTGGGCATCAGGGTCACCGTCTACCGCATCATAATCCAGAAGAAAGTCAAAGCCCTCGGCAACTTTGCTATGGATAGTATATCCCGTGTCGAATTGGGCAATTCTAATTTTCTCTAAATTGGCCTTTTCTTTATCACTTAAAGCAGACTTAATTTTAGCACCATCGAAATTGACCGCATCGTGATTCCATTTTCGTATTTTGGGTAAATCCGCCGGGTTGGTGCTGCTCAGACCTTTAAGATACGCGCTGTTTGGCCAATGATCCAGTTCTGTTTTTGGCTGGCTTGACGAATAAGATTCATAAAGAAGCGGACTACCGGCTTGTTCATCCGTCTCAAATTTCCGCAACGTAGTGAAACGCTCTATCTCCGGCTCGGCTTCCTCGACCCCGTCCACTTTTTCCAATTCACCCGCCGTTTGCCAGACATCCCGTTGATGTGTAAGAGACACCTTCATATACTTGTCATAGAGATCTGAAGTCGCAGAAATCGACAGCCGGTCAATTTTCGCATCCGGAAACGTGGCTCGGATATTCTCCCTGACAAAGTCAAAGTTGTAAGCCCCGTTTTTGATTAGGACAAGATAATCTGACCTCCCGGTCGGCGGCATGAGAACGGTGTCAGTTTCATTAGCCGGGTTACCGGAGGTTATCTCCGGCTCGGAGTTTTGTATAATGTCCACAGTAGGTGGTTCGAGAGATATTTGATTTGGCTCCATTGAGTTTATGAGGTTTCGTCTGATGACTTCCATGTTCGAATCCTGCAGAGGTAAATTTTTAATGTTTTTTACAAGCCGGCTGATCCTTACTCCTTGATTGGCGATCCAGTCAATGGTGTCTTCGGGATCCCCTGATGACCAGACTGTCCCGTCTTTCTTTAAATACCTGCCCTGACTGTTTCTGCGTGGCACCCCTGCATTGTGAAGGGCGATTATTTCCCCTGTTCCTAAGGCTATTACCATGCCTCCGCTGGATCCTTTAAGGGTGTCACTTTCGTAGAAAAGATGTAGGTCAGCACCCGCAACGTCTTCTACTAGCAATAGCCGGATATCACGCAATACAACCTTTTTGTAATTGCCCTCGGGATGTTGGATTACCATGCAATTTTCGCCTTCGATAACTTTTCCTATTTGAGGATTGACAGTGACAAAGCCATAGTCCCTTAAGGACTTTCCCCAACGGTTGGTTGGTTCCACACTGACGACTGTAAAATCTAGGAATTCCTTGTTGACGGATGTGGGACCGGGAGGGGTCAGGAAAAATACATCTGGCCGAAGCTTAAAATTGTCGCCATTTGAAATCGATCCGTCAATATTCCTTTCATAACCCAGATTAAGTTCAGCTGACCTCGCTACATCTGCAGCGGGTAATACATGCTGATTGGTCAGCAGGAGGCCTTCTCCTATTAACCAGCCAGTGCCAAACGTACCATCACTACAGATGACCCTGCCTACCGCCTTAGCGTAATTTACCAGCTTTTGAAGGATGGACGCATCCTGAAAATCCGGTCTGCCTATAACCCTTTCCAGAACTACCTCAGAAGATTGATCGGAAAGTGGGGATAATTTTCTCTCCCAATTTAACCTTGCTTCTACCCGGTCATGATTGGCGGAGATGTCCGTCAGCTTTATCAAGCCCTTTTTAAGGCGTTCAATGTCTGCTTCGGCCTTTTTTATCCGCGCTTCATGAAGTTCATATTCCTGGCTAGCCTGTTCAATGGAAAGCCATTCAAGCTTCGAAATTTTAGCCATGGCAGGGTTTATTTAACATGGTGAAAGGGAAGAAAAATAGTGGGAACAATTTATGGATATAATTATAGTATTCAAAATAAAATATTATTAATAATTTATATTATCGATTTAGCTTTGGTTAAAATGCTGTATTGTAATGGAAATTGTTACCTCGTCCCTCCTCTCTCCTCATGCTTTTTGTTCTGGATCAATAAGTAGCCTTCCTTTAACTACCGTATTGGAGAAAGTTCACTTGTCCTGATATTCTTTTGTTCAGCTTGTTGGATAATGACTCATGTTGCCAAAATTGCTGATCGGAAATGCCGGAATTCCTTTGTTGCCCCGTTGGCAGGTGTTGAAGTTCGTGCGATGTTTCAATTCAACCCATGCGGGATCTTCCCAGTGAATAATGTACTTTGGGAATACTTCATTCGAAAAAATAACACCTTCACCAGTGGTACAATCGGGCGGTTCAGCGGTATTAACAGCGAGTCACAGTCGATGGTCCACCTGTTGAGGTTGGTCTTTCATGCCTGTGAATGAGCCCTAATCACCGATATAATGATGAAGATTACCCACTGCCTTATTTTCCTGATTTTTATTTCTTTACTTTCCTGTAATAAGCCTCAAGGCAATCCTTCTTTACCTTCCGCTCCGGTGGATGAACCTTTTCTACAGGACTACAGCATCAAATATTACTTTGATGGACAGGTTGATCCCAAGAAAGTCTTTGAAGACCGGAATGGTACCATCCAGGTTTTGACCGATGAAGGGCTGTACCGCCCTCATGGAGGAGCCTTTCTTTATCCGGGAGAATTGATCCCGGACCGGACCTATCTTCCCATGGCGGATAAAAAGCTGTCGGGAATGGGCATGTACCAGGATCAGTTTCTCTACCTGGACGATGAGGCGGTATTCGGGAATGCCTGGACCGGCGCCTTGTTTATGGAGCATCAACTGGCTCCTCCAAGCTTGGTGGCCACAGGTCAGAACTTCGATTTTTTAATTTCCGACGGACAGTCACTGGAGTATCTCTCTGATTCCAAATCGCTATGGAAAGGAAGTTTGGACGACGAAGACATTCATGAAATAAAATACCATTCTTCCTCCAAGTCCTTTTTGGTCCTGACCGGAAAAGGTCTGTATCAGTTTTCCCCTGAAGACCATGCGCTAGAGCAGGTTTTTTCGGGCGATGTCTTGACCAGCTTTGATGTTCTTGAGGATGGCCGGAAAATTGGCATAGGAACACAGGAGGGGTATCTTGAACTGGACGGCAAGAGCTTTAAGCAACTGGGTGAAATCAACAGAAAGCTACCTTGGCCGCATATTACGGTAGTCAGAGAGATACAAGGCAATGTTTGGATCGGTTCCGCGAGGGGTGCTTATACCATCAAAGATGATGGAGGGTTCAATTACTACTACGGCGAGCGCTGGTTGCCGGGAGAGCAGGTGGTCGATATCGCCGCAGCGGAGGATAATAATGTACTCGTGTTGACCGACGCCGGGTTAGCGAAAATCGTCTTTGAACACATGACCTTATATGACAAGGCGATGTTTTACGAAAAACAGGTACGTCACCGTCATATCCGGTATGGCTTCAACGCATCTTTAGTGGGTATGGAAAAAGGTAATGTCAACTCAGGCAGGCTGGGTGATTCCGATAACGATGGACTTTGGACCGCCATGTATCTCGGAGGGCAGGCTTTTCGCTATGCAGTAGAGCCTTCGGATGAGGCCTTGCAGAACATCAGAGAGTCGCTGACGGCCATGGAGCGACTTTTCACCGTCAATCCAGTGCCTGGTTTTCCAGCCAGGTCTTATGCCAGAAGCGGCTATATCGACCGGCTTTCTGATCCGGAAAGGTGGCAACATGCAGAAGATCCCGAGTGGGACTGGAAGGCGACCACCAGCAGTGACGAGGCCATAGGACATATATTTGCCTATGGTGTCGTGGCGGAATTGGTAGATGATGAGGAGATGAAAGACTTGGCCATTACCTTGATCGACACGCTGATGCGGCATGTCATTGACAATGATTGGTATCTGGTAGACTATGATGGCAAGCCGACTACTTGGGGTCGCTGGAACCCTGAGTATGTCAATGGTTTTCCCTCTGAAGTAGGGGATAGAAAACTGAATTCCTCAAATATTCTAGCCATGTTGCAGACCGCCTATCATTTCACCCAAAAAGAAATCTACA
>CAZHZP010000155.1:0-6524 GCA_964537165.1 uncultured Roseivirgaceae bacterium
ACTACCTTGTACCGATGGGAGCCGTGCCCCAATATTTTATCTTCTTTCATTCCGTGAGATTTCTTGATGATAATATTTGGCAATACGATGCCCGCCAATACGGCAGTGCCGGCCTTTTTGATAAAGCCTCTTCGGGATGGATCTTGTGGGTTCATGGAATAATCTGTCATTTTTCTGTGCTGCTAAGCAAAAAGTTCAGGTTCGGGTTTGCCCAATCCATCGGGAGTGGTATAAATTGGCCGTTTTTCGACTACCGCATGGGTATCTTCTGCGATTCCAAGGGCTTGATAAATCGTCTGGTGCACACTTTCGATCTTAATGGGCTTTTCAATCGTTTTGCAAGGCCTTTCGTCGGAGGTCTTTCCATAAACATGGCCTTTCTTAATTCCTCCCCCAAACATCAACATGGAACAACCGTCGGTAAAATGGCGGTGCATCCCGTAGTGCTTAAGCTCATGGATGATATCCGGTTGGTCCACCTGCTCCTTGACCGTAGCATCTGGCCGGCCTTCCACCATCATGTCCCTGCTGAACTCACTGGCGAGAATGACCATCGTACGGTCCAAACGCCCCGTCCTATCCAGATCCCTGATCAGCTGCGCCACCGGCCCATCGACCATTTTCTTCATGTCCTTCAGCCGGGTATGGCCATTATCATGGGTATCCCAACCAAAGAAAGGCTCATATTCCGTAGTGACGCTGACAAATCTGGCTCCCTGCTCCACCAACCTTTTGGCCATCAGACACCCGAGACCAAACCTGCCGGTATTATAGCTGTCATAACTTTCCTTCGGCTCCTGGCTAAGATCAAAAGCCTTGGCTTCAGGTGAATTCAGTAGCATATAAGCCTGCTCCATAGAACGTTTAAGTGACTCTTTCTGATAATCACTGCCATATTCGCCCATGGCGCTCTTGCTGATCAAATCATTGTATAATCGGTTTCTGCTTTCAAATCTTTTCGGCGACATGCCTACCGGAGGCTGTACACTTTCAAGCCCTGAAGAAGGGTCAGGGATTAAGAAAGGTCCAAATTCATTTCCCAAAAAACCAGCACTGTGGAAGGCTTTGAGCTCCTCTCCTTCTCCTACGGTAAATCGTTGGCCAATGTCAATAAACGCAGGGATCACCGGATTTACCGGCCCCAGTTGTTGGGCGATCCAAGCGCCGATATGGGGCATACTTACGGATTGGGGAGGCTCATAACAGGTATGCCAGTGGTACTGATGCCGGGTATGCAGTATATGCCCCATATCGGCGGCTACATAAGACCGGATCAGGGTGCCTTTGTCCATCACCTGTCCTATAGACTCCAGGCCTTCCGAAAAGCTGATCCCGTCCAATATGGTGGGAACAGATTTGAACGTGCTGAGTACATCGTTGGCCTGCATCCCTTTAGTAAAAGGCGTGTACCGCTTGGGATCAAAGGTTTCTGTATGGGCCATTCCCCCCGACATATAAAGCAATATGACGGAGTCTGCTTTTGAGGCGATTTTATTTCGGTTGCAGGAAGACAGCAATCCAGTCATCGGCGCGCCCACGGCCATAGCGGCTATCGCCGCGGCACTGGTCTTCTTCAAAAACTCCCTCCTGTTTAGTTCCTTCTCCATGATAGTTGGTGATTTGGTGAGTTGGCGAGTTGTTCTCACTACTCGCTACTCCATTAATGTATTACCTGAAACTCCGGCAGCAGCAGCACCGCCCAGAATAAGTCCTGTATGGACTCCTCTGTAGGTGAATCACCCAAGGCTGCTTTCGCTACCTGTAATTCCTCCTTTTCCGGTTTCCTTCCCAAAGCTTTTACATAAACCTCTTCTATGATGACATCGCTTTGCCTGTACCTTTCTTTCCATTGCGCAGCACCTCTTTTGAGTACCGAATTAAACAGCTCTCCGTTAGTCAATTCGAGGGTTTGTAACAAGTTGGCCTGGGTGTCGCGGGTGGTCTGCACGACCTCCCTGCTCGTTCTGCCCAGCGCGGTCAGAAAGCTGTTGTTCGCCACCAATGATGCCCTTACAAAGGAGAAGCTGGACTGCTCCGGATTAACCAGCTGAAACGGATTGTACCGCATGACAGAATCCGGGAATACCGGACTGATCACCTGACTGATCGCATCGGAAAATTGCTCAGCCGTGATCCTGCGCCGCACCATGCCTTCAAATTTGAAGTCTTCGGCCAGCAGCTCGTTGACATCCTGTTTGCCTACCGAAGGCATCTGGTAGGTCCTGGATGTGGTGATTTTGAAGATAAGATCCTTGATATCGTGATCGTTGGCAACGAAGTCCGACGCCAACCAATCTAAGAGGTCTTGGCTCCAGGGCTCATTGTCCATGATATCCACCGGCTCTACGATGCCCCTGCCCATCAGTTGCGCCCAAATCCTGTTGACCAAGGTGCGGTATATTCTGCCGTTGGCAGGTTGAGTGAGGTACTCCGCCATTTGCTGAAGTTTTTCGGGCCTGGAAGCGGTACTGTCGATTTCACCCAGCTCTTCCCATAGAATCCTAGTCCCTGCATATTTTCCAGTGGGCACTTCGCAACGGGCCACCTCTAACGGCTCTTCAGCGAAGACATTGGCAAATGCATAGGCGTCGTCCAGTTTCCAATCACTGGTAAAACTGTCATGACAGGAAGCACATTTAAGATTGAGCCCCAGGATAACCTGCCCTACATTTTGTGCCGCCTGCATCTCCCTCCTCTGGCTGGCATTGACCGTCCCCCGCCACTGTATTCCTTCTATAAAACCTTTGGAGGCATCTGTAGGATTCAACAGTTCTTTGACAAACTCATCATAAGGCTTGTTATTTTTTAGGGATTTATACAGCCAATCCGTGATATTATGACGCCCGCCAGTGATGTATCCCGTACCGGTATAGTCATTCCTCAGCGCATCATTCCAGAAAGTCAGCCAGTGCATGGCATAATCATCATCCCGCCCCAGCAGTTCCCTGGCCTTCAATTCCCTTTTATCCGCCCTGGTATCGCTCTCAAATTCCGCCAGCTCTTCCGGGGTGGGAACCAAGCCTATGATATCCAGATAAACCCTTCTCAGGTAGGTCCTATCGTCCACCTGATCTTTCCATTCAATCTGATTGACTTCAAAGTAAGCATTAACAAAACGGTCCACTTCGGTCGCCAGACCCGGTTCGGCGGGAGGAAGGTCCGGCATCCTGGGGGCTAGCTCTGCTACACGGAAAATGCCACGGTTTTCCGCGCCTTCGGGCCAGGGTGCCCCCTTGTCAATCCAGAGGCTGATGAGCGCAATCTCTTTATCGGTCAGTAACTTGCCCTTAGAAGGCATGACATCATCATGGCCTTTGGGAAGACTGATCCTACGCACAAATTCGCTTTTCGATGCGGAACCCGGAATGATCGCAGGCCCGGATTCGCCACCGGCAAAGACAAATTTCCGTGCGTCGAGCCGCAGGTCTCCCCGTACTTTTTCTTCACCGTGGCAACTATAACAGCTATGCGCCATGATTGCCCTTACCTCACCGAGGAGCTTGAGCTGCTGTTCTTCGCTCAAGCCGCCAGAATCCGCTTCGTAAGAGGCAAAGTCAAATGAGGCCGCGCTACTTCTATCCACGCCGCCCCATGGCAACACACTGGTCAGGTATTCATCCCCATGCGTCAATGATGCACCAAAATGCCCCGCCACGGACACCCCTAAAGCAGTGAAAAACAATAAACCCCGATAGGCTCTAATCTGGGAAGACTGATGCCCTTTTTTTATTCTCAACAATAAAAACAAAGTGATTAAACCCAAGGCAGCGGTGGCGATGCCGGTCCATTGGTGTAGCATCAGGGTGTCTCCCCCATAGTCTTCTACATTGGCCAACACCAAACCCAAAACAGCCGCCAAAACCGCTGCGAAGGCGCCAACGTAAATCATCAAATTGACCCCGGCACGATAAGGGGAATGAAAGTTTCTGATCGTAAAAAGCTCAATAACCGCCGCAAACAGCAACAGGCCAACAGGAAAATGAACGGCCAAAGGATGCAGGCGGCCCAAAAACTGCCAAAGCCAAAAAGCCGCATCTCCTCCATCATCCGCCTGGGCCATGGCGCTACTAATGAACAAAGGCGTGAAGAACAGCAACAAGCTTATCCCTCCCCCCTTTCTCAGCACCGTCCCTACGTTCAATTTCATTATAACACGGATTAATTTCCAACAATATTACCCAGCCTTCGGAAATTTAATTTCACTAAACCTCCACCAGAAACGCGTTTCTCTATCCAGCACGCATCTTGTCCCCAAGATACACCTCTCCCCAGACCTATTTGCAATATTATTCAATTGCCTGAAACATACTTACCTGTACCTTCCTGTAAGACTCAAAATTTAGGATATTATTGAACACATTCCAAATTAAAATAGGCTGCCCAAAGGACCGGGCAACCTATCTCATCACCCCAAAGGGTAATTGAAAAATATTATGAACAAGCTTAATAGATATAATAAAACACTTAGGATCCCATTCCAGTCAGGGTCTTACTTCATTGGTTTCCCTGGTTGAAAAAGACATAGAGTCCGTCCTTGCCCGCCACGATCACGTCTTTCCAGCCAGACCCGGTCAGATCCGCTACCGAAAAGAAGATCCCCGCGCCCTTTCCCTCACCAAAAGGCCCATAACTGATGATATTCTTCGTGAAGGATGTTCCGTTCCATTTGAAATAGTAAAGTCCCAGATGGTCATCCGCCCCGGGATCCCCACCATTGTGCGCCCTATAACGCTTGCCGGTGACCAGTTCCATCTCGCCATCATTGTCAATATCTACCCATTCCATTGTATGGTATTGCGATTGAAAAGGATCGATGGGATGACGGACAAACTGAATATTTTCCCCCTCCCTCACCTGCTCATACCAATCCAGCCCATAGTCATGCCCCTTGCCGACGATCAGGTCATTGAGGCCGTCCTTATTGACATCGGCCACAATAATGGGAACACTGGCATGCTTCAGATCAAAAGCCGGATGAAACTTCCATTCCCCTTTTGCAGGATCTTTGGGTGCTTCCAGCCAGCCACCGGGCACGATAAAGTCGCCCCGGCCGTCTCCATTGACGTCACCGAAACCCAATCCGTGTCCCTGCTTCCCGGCAACTATTACCTGGGTAAATCTTGCGGTAGCCTTTCCTGAAGCATCTCTTTCCAGCTTATAGTAGGCTAAGGGATCATTAGGTGTATTGGGCACAATTTCTTCAAACCCATCGCCGTCCACGTCCCAGGCTCTGGTTGTTTCTATATTTCCAGCCTTAGCAATCACATGTTCTGTCCATTGCTTGTTATCCCCAGGGTTTTCCTTCCACACCAGGTTACCGTTAAACCAGCCCCCCGTTACAAAGTCCATGTGGCCGTCCCCGTTGACATCCATGGCTATGGTGGAGAAATCATCAAAGTACTCGTTTTCCCGCTTGATCTGGCCAATGAGCGTGCGCTTTTTAAAACCGGGGCCCTCGTACCAAAAGCTTCCGGAAACAATGTCCAAGGCACCGTCCCCATTCACATCGAATACTCCGACCGATTCGGCGCTTTCGGGGGCGATCATTTGTTTTTTGAACTTCACGGCGGGAGTCTGGGCGGGCGATTGGAACGAGATCAGCGGCAGGGCAGCGATTCCCGCCAAGACGAAGAGGTATTTGCGCATCATTTTTGGGTTTAACGGTCTTTTACTGGACGGACTTACCGCTTGGAAAGCTGCAGAAGGGTCTTGGAGCGCTCTTATCAACTTCTTATGCGGTAAATTTTAGTTTATGAGTCGTAATATAAACACTATAACCAACAAGAAGTGTCCTGCCCTATCCTGCCATCGGAAAAAACAGGGCCGGAACAACTTCACAGCGCCACAAATCCGATTGGTGCTTGGGCGGGGGCGGTGGGTTGTTTTCCATCGCGGGCAGGCTCTTCTGCTCATTGACCCGAAGGTCCACCAAAAAGCATCCATTGTATTTTTGCAAAACAATATGGAATTTTAAAGCTGTCATACCTCTTCCCATTCAGTCATATGGCATGCTACCCTGGCCTAAAGGGTTCCGGGCTAGGCACATAGGAAACTTAGACGGGGACAACGTCGACCGGGGAAGGCTATTCTTCCACCCCCTACACAGCGCCTATCCTCAAAACAAGTTAAAAATTGTTAAGTTAAAGAGTGCATGGCAATTAAGGTTTAAATTTGTAAGATGTCGAAAACCCAGATCAAAATTATTATCCTGTTGATGTCTGTTGCCTGCCTGGGCTTGATCGGTTTTCAGCTGTACTGGGTAAACAACGCTTTAAAAATCAACCAGGAGCGGTTCGAACAGAACATCTATCAATCGTTGACTTCCACCATAGAAAAACTGGAGAAGGGGGAGACCAGCGAGATCATGCTCAGCGCCCTGGCGAGGGATACCAGCTTCCGGGCCACCTTGTTCCAGCGGATCGAGCCCATCCAACTCCAGGTAAGCAGAAGGAGAATCACTGCCCGTCCCTCTATGATGGACTCCATGCTGACCACTCCCATGCCCCAATTTTCCCAGACTTTTA
>CAZHZP010000156.1:0-6516 GCA_964537165.1 uncultured Roseivirgaceae bacterium
GCTTTAGATTGAGGAGGACCAAAAATATGCTTTAACTTTGAGGAAACAAGAGCGGAAGCCTGAATTAGGGAAACTCACCTCGCTATTACGCCTTCTTGCTTCAAAAGAATGGCAAATGGAGGCGACGGACTGATCCTCTTAAAGAATGTCCTTTTTAAATGGACGAAATTTAGATAATCAAAAATGCACATAAAGCGCTATTTCCTGACAAAATTGTCCCTCGTCCTACTTGTTTCCATTGCATTTGGGGTGGCCTGCACCGATGCCACGGAAGGGACCGGGATGGCCCTGGTCAATATCCGGCTTGTCGACGCACCGGGAGACTTTGACGAAGCCTGGATAGAATTTGAAGGAGTGGAACTGCTTCACGGGACAGACAGACAAGCCGTCGAAGGCGAATGGATCCATCTTCCCTACGACCAGGCCGACCAACAGGTGGATGTCAGCAAATTGGTGGGAGAAGGAGTGCTCTTATTGGGACGGCAGGAAGTCCCGGTGGGAGGGATCTTCAAAATCAGGCTCATGCTAGGCAATGATCACTATTTAACCAAAAACGGCAAAGAACGGTCCTTGGCGCTATCAGATCCAGAAGCGTCCGTTATCGAACTGGACGTAAACTATCGCCTGGAACGAAATTTATCTTACGACATCTATCTTGATTTTGATCTTGAAAAGTCAATTAGGCCTACTTCCGACAGCACCCGGTTTGTGCTTGAGCCACGGGTTCGGTCTTTTGTCAGCAACGACCGCTCCATCATTAAAGGCAGGATACAGCCTGCCGCTTCCAAGCCCGTTATATATGCCACCGACGCTAGGGACACGGTGACGACGCTCACAGATGGCCAGGGGAATTATTCACTAAGAGGTCTGGCCCCAGGAAAGTATACCTTGCAGGTCCTACCCCGTAAGCCCTACAGGGACACCGTATTTACTGTAGAAACCCAACGAGGGGAAGCCACCATTCTTGACAATATCCTTCTTAAACTTCCCCCTTCAACCCCTCAATAAGCGCTTATGCATACGGATGGACTGTTCATGAAACGGGCGTTGGAGCTGGCGGCACTGGGAAGAGGGCAGGTCAGCCCCAACCCAATGGTCGGCTGCGTCATTGTTCATAACAACCTGATTATCGGCGAGGGCTACCACCAGCAATATGGCGGAGCACATGCCGAGCCGAATGCGGTTAATTCCGTAGCACCACCCGAATTATTGAAGGAATCCACGGTCTATGTCACCCTGGAGCCCTGTGCCCACTTTGGCAAAACCCCACCCTGCGCACAACTTCTGATAGAGAAGCAGGTGAAAAAGGTAGTCGTAGCAGTAAAGGATCCCAATCCCTTGGTGGCAGGTAAAGGCATTCAAATGCTCCTGGAGGCAGGGATTGAAGTGGAAGTAGGTGTGCTTGAAAGGGAAGCGGCCGCCTTGAATACGCGTTTCTTCACCCAAATCCAGCAAAAAAGACCTTATGTGATCCTGAAATGGGCACAGACCCAAGACGGCTTTGTGGCCCGAGGGGACTACAGCAGCAAATGGATCAGCAATTCGCATAGCCGGCAGTTGGCGCACCGTTGGAGGGCAGAGGAAGATGCCATCATGGTGGGGACAAAGACGGCCTATTATGACAATCCCCGACTGAATACCAGAGACTGGGAAGGAAAGGATCCGATCCGGGTAGTCATTGACAAGAAACTGATTCTGGACAATAACCTTCACCTTTTCGACCAGAGCCAACCTACCATTTGCTACAACCTGGAAAAAGACGAGGCAGCAGAAAACCTCAGCTTCGTCAGGCTGGACCAGGATTTTGTCATCCAGGATATCTTGAACGACCTTTACCGTCGGAATATCCAGAGCCTCATCGTGGAAGGAGGAAGTTTCTTGCTTCAAATGTTTATCAGCGAAGAACTTTGGGATGAAGCCCGGGTGTTCATTGGAGAAGGCCGCTTTGGCAGTGGGATTCCTGCGCCGTTATTGAATCAAAAACCGGATGAAATAAGGGACATCATGGGCGACCAGCTTTGCATTTACAAAAAACATTCATCTATTTAAGCGTATCATGTCAGAATCATTGTATATACCCGTCGGAATTTCCAAGGAAGAAAAATATGGGGCACTTTTGCCGCAGATTGAAGCTTTGATCAGTGGGGAAGAGGACCTTATTGCCAATCTCGCCAATATCAGTGCGGCCCTCAAAGAGGCCTTCGGCTTCTTCTGGGTGGGTTTTTATCTGGTGAAAGACGGTGAACTTGTCCTCGGACCCTTTCAGGGACCGATCGCCTGCACTAGGATAGCCTACGGAAAAGGAGTCTGTGGAACGGCGTGGAAAGAAGGGAAAACGCAGCTGGTACCCGATGTGGATGCATTTCCCGGCCACATCGCCTGTAGTTCGGCTTCCAAATCAGAAATTGTTGTCCCTGTCACAAAAAACGGGGAAGTTGTCATGGTGCTGGACGTCGACAGTGACCAGCTCAACGACTTTGATCAAACGGATCAAAAGCACCTGGAGCAGTTAATGCTGTTTCTTGAGGGGAAGATATAAAGTTGGAAGACCGGAGACCGGAGACGGAAGTGTCGCTGATAATGCCTGTGTTTGGATCCAATGTCACCCCATTCTCCTGTTCATATCTCACGTCTAAAATCTAGAAAAATGGAAATCTGTTTTGCCACCAACAACAAAAAGAAACTGGAAGAAGTAAAAGCGGCATTAGAGGGAAAAAACATCAAAATTCTTTCTTTGGAAGACATAGGGTGTAGGGAAGAATTAGCCGAAACCGGCGACAGCTTGGATGATAACGCCTTCCAAAAAGCCCGGTATGTGAGTGAGAACTACCGCGTCAATTGCTTTGCCGACGATACCGGACTGGAAGTCGAGGCTCTGGGCGGTGAACCCGGAGTCTATTCCGGAAGATATGCCGGAGAACCGCGGAGCGACGCCCGGAACATCGAGCTGCTGTTGGACAAGCTGGACGGGGAGCAAAACCGTCAAGCCCGCTTCCGCACCGTTATAGCCTTGGTTCTTAAGGGAAAGGAATACAAATTTGAGGGAACGGCCGAGGGGAGGATTACCGGTCTCCAGGTCGGCTCCCAAGGCTTCGGCTATGACCCGGTCTTTCAGCCCGACGGCCATGAAAAAACCTTTGCAGAGCTGAGCATGGAGGAAAAAAATGCCATCAGCCACAGGGGGAAAGCGGTGCGCCGCCTGGTGGCCTTTTTGGCTGATGAGGAATAAAAGGCTTTCTGGGTATCCGGATAATTTTTATTAAATTTGCACCCCATGAACAAACCTTATCTCGTGGGGATTACTGGAGGGAGTGCTTCCGGCAAAACGCTTTTCCTTGACAAGCTGTTAAACTTCTTCGAAACTGACCAGATCTGTCTGATCTCGCAAGACAACTATTACAAAGCCCGGAATCTTCAGCCAGTCGATGACATGGGGATCCCTAATTTTGACACCCCTGAGTCCATTGATTTTGGACAATATGCGGAGGACATCCGCAAGATCCAAAACGGTGAAACGGTGATCCGGCAGGAATACACCTTTAACAACCCCAACAAGACCCCCAAGATGCTGACCTTTGAGCCGGCTCCTGTGGTGTTGGTGGAAGGGATTTTCGTACTTTATTATCCTGAGCTGGCCAACCTACTGGATTTAAGGATTTTTATCGATGCCAAGGACTACATCAAGGTCAAAAGGAGGATTCTAAGGGACAAGATAGAGCGGGGCTATGACCTGGATGATGTGCTGTACCGCTATGAAAAGCATGTCATGCCCACCTACGAGAAATACATCGAACCTTTTAAACACGATGCGGATCTCATCATCCCTAACAACAGGGGTTTTGACAAGGCTTTAGACATCATTAAATCCTATCTGAAGGAGAAGGTCAGCCACCAGGCAAAGCGATAAGAAGGCCGTCAAACGCACCTGCGTACAGCTCTGCCTGTTTTTGCAGACTGCAAGGTTAAAGAGGGTAAATTGCCCGAAAGTTATTTAAATTATGCTTATCCCATCGAATGGACGAATACGTAATTGATTTGGTCAATCTTCGCTTGACGCAGAGTGATTTTTTTATCCGCCTGCTGGTTGCCACCGGTATAGGCTTTTTGATTGGTCTGGAAAGGGAGCATGCCGCGCTCAACAACAGCCAGGAAGCTTTTGCAGGGACAAGGACTTTCGTGTTGGTGGTGCTTTTGGGTTTCCTTGGCGCAATGATGCATTATCTCTTTACTCCGTGGGTATTTCTGGGAATCCTGCTTGCCGTCGTCAGTTTTATTGCCATTTCATATTGGATGACCTCTTCCAAAGGGGACATCGGAGGAACCACCGAGTTTTCCGCCCTCTTGGCTTTTCTACTGGGGGGATTAACTTTTCTTGGCTACATCGAACTGAGCCTGATGATCACGGTGATTGCGATGGCGCTGCTTTCCTCCAAGATGAAATTGCAGTCGATCATCGGCAAGATCACGGAGGAGGAGATGTATGCCCTGATCCGCTTCGTCGTCTTGGCATTGTTGATCCTGCCATTTTTGCCCGATCAGGGAATGGGGCCTTTCGGCGTGATCAATCTGCAGGAAATCGGCTGGATCATTGTCCTGACTTCTGGCCTGGGCTTTCTGGGTTACCTGTTGATCAAATTTCTGGGACATGACCGGGGTATCCTGTTGACGGGGATCGTCGGCGGGCTGGTCTCCAGTACCATGGTGACCTGGATCTTTGCCAAGAAGAGCAAAGATGCCCCGGCTCTTTCCCCCCATTGCGCCACGGCTATCCTGGCAGCTTCTTCTATTATGATCATTAGGGTACTGGTCTGGGCGTTTATTTTTAACCAAAGCCTGGCCCCGGGGCTGTACCTGCCCGTAGGATTGATATTTTTGGCAGGAATGGGTGCGACATTGTACTTTTATTACAGCAAAAACAACAAAATTGATGTGGACACCTCCCTGCCTGTCGGCAAGCCGCTCAATATGCAGTCTGCCCTTACCTTTGGCGTCATTTATACCTTGATCATACTTCTGGTGAGCTACACCAATGAATATTTTGGGCAAAGCGGCATGTATATCTCTAGCATCATCGCAGGTCTTACAGATATTGACGCCATTACCATCTCTGTATCCAAACTGGCCGGAAACTCCCTGTCGATCAACGTCGCCCAAAATGCGATTATCTTGGCCACCATCTCCAATACCGTGATCAAGATCGGCATTTCGTTGTGGGCTGGAAGCAAGGAGCTCAGAAAGATGATCGCCATCGGGTACGGGGCGATATTTGCCGCTGCCATAGGTGCTTTGCTGTGGTTAAACTTTTGAGCTCTGACCCGTTGTAGGACGATTCTTACTCCGATCAATCGATTTGAACAGATAAGTCGGCAAAATCCATCTATTTCGCCTGATCTTTTTCACGAAAAGGAGCAAATTCCTCTGCAAAAATTAGCCTTTAGAAGTAAAATTCTTCTTACCTTTGTCACCTATGCGCAGAACGCAGGAACATAAGGAGTTATTTAGGGAAAGGATTACCATTTTGGTGGTGCTGGCTTTCTGTTTCCTTATTTCCAGTTCTGAATACATCAGCCAGGATGATCCTTTAACGGTTAAAAAGGAACAGCAAAGCCATCAGGACGAAGGCCATGCCGAAGGGCAAACATACATCAGTGCAGCAGTGGATGCTGTGGTCCCCTTTGTTTTTGCGGCTGTGAGCCATGTTTTCAATTTGATTTATGAAATAGAAGAGTTCGAGCCTGTTGCATCCTCCGGAATAGCTACGGTCAGATACTCCAGCGACTTTTTTGAAGTACTTTTGGAAAATATCATTTCCAATAATGCGCCCTGAGCTTTTTCTCTAGGCACACCCATACCCAATAAAATCAAATCAATCTTACTTATTATCTATTACCATGCAAAACAAAGGTATAATCGTGTTTTTGACGGTGGTGGTTTCGGCATTATGCCTTTATTACCTGTCATTTACACTTGTTTCAAATAGTGTCGAAAAAAAGGCAGACACCTATGCGATGGACGAGTCCGGTAACATCGACTTCGCCAAAAGACAAACCTATCTGGACTCTGTCTGGAGGCAGCCCGTGTACAACTTCTTGGGAGCTAAATTCACCTATCAGGAAGTGAAGGAAACCGAACTGGGCCAAGGCTTGGATATACAGGGCGGTATGCAGGTCACTTTGGCGATTTCCCCAGTGGATATTGTCAAAGGGATGTCGGGCAACAGCTCTAACAGAACCTTTACGGCCGTACTGGCAGAAGCGGAAGAAAGAGCAAAAACCGTCAATGACAAATTTGTCAACATCTTCTACAATGTCTGGCAGGAACAGGCAGGCGACCAGAAACTGAGCAGTATCTTCGCCACAGCTGCCAACAGGGGCCGAATCAGCTTGGAATCTTCTGATAACGAGATTTTAAACATTCTTGACAGCGAGATCGAAAGCGCCATCGACCGGTCCTTCAACATCTTGAGAACGCGGATCGACCGTTTTGGCACGTCTCAACCCAATATCCAGAGAGTCC
>CAZHZP010000157.1:0-6459 GCA_964537165.1 uncultured Roseivirgaceae bacterium
ATAAAACATGCGTTGGGTATCTGGGTGAAATTAGTAAACTTTAGCAATTCGGATGCTAATTTGCAGTAAAAAAGATCCTGTTTGAATCCAGTACGCCTTCCATTGGCGAGCGGGCAGTGGTGAAAGGCCCAATCTTGATCTAAAGGATCCTTATGACAAGAATATGTCTTCAATGATAAAACATATAGCCGGAGTATTTTTTATGTTGTTTTTTACAGGCAATGGCTTTACCCAGAGCGCCCTGGATGGATTTATGGATGGAAAAGCTGTGGTGCTGATTTCAGCCGCCCCGGGCGCGCGGCCGGTGATGTCATGGGAGGCTTTGGCTCAAGAAATTCATGGTTCACTGGTAGATGCAGGCGGGGATCCTGTAGCCTATTACGAATTAGAAGATGTCATCATTTCAGAGGGGACGCAGGCTGGGTATGCCACGGCCTTTTCCCAACGTCTGATTAAAAACATTGTCATAGTGACCAGAAAGAACAATGGGGAGGTATTCATCCACATCATGCCTTTTACACAAGACAAAAACATCGCTTCCCCTGCATCCTCCTGGTCTACATCGGCCAATGACATACATGAACTTAAAGAAAGAATCGCTGCCATAGGAAACGCCAGAAAAACGCAAAACCTTTTGGTCATTGAGGTTCCTGAATTCCCACAGGGAGCCACGGCAGTAGCAGCGCAGCAAACAGCCGAAGTTTTTATAGCCCGAAACCCTCTAAACCTCGACGTCTTCAAATTGGGCATACGGTTGTCAGGCGCTGCAGGGGAATCGGGATTTTTAACAACGTTCAGATATGACCTGCTGGGTAAAACCACGGAACAAATACTCGCCGAGCAGCAGCGTGAGCGGGAAGGGCTACAAAATATCTTTGACGCCCATTATCCCTTTGAAGTCTCCTTCCTAACCGAACCTAAGTCCGAAGCTGACTTGATCAAAGAAAGGGTGCAGTTCCTCTTGATGCGAATGGAAGGCAGAGAAGGGGACTTAATGGAAAGAATGGGTTTGGACGTTCCGGAAAGCATCGACAGCGACCGTATCGTGATCAAGTATTATATCAAATTTTTGGTACGTAACGAGCTGTATATTGGCCCAGAATGGGATGCAGACCCCCGTTGGGATGTAGCGTTGTCTAACTTCCTCCAAAATATCGGACAATAAAAAAAGGTATACCCTGTGGATATACCTCAATCACTCCTGTTTCGAGTTGAATGAATCTGGGTGAATAAACAACTTACTTACATTCCGGTGTGATCATTTATCAATTGAGCCCATCACCCTTTTCATAAAGGCATTCATGGCTTCCTTCTTATCCGTACCTTCTTTGATCATTTTATGGACTTCCAGCGATCCGTAGAGGTTCGAAAGGAGTTCACCCATCACTTCGATCTCCTCATCTTTTAGAGAAGCGATCTCGGTCATGGATTCAAGAAGTTCTATGGCCTCATTCACCCAATCCTCATCATTCTCTTCTATGAATCCAAGTACATGTTTAATTATCGGCAATCTCATTGATCAGGTTTTTTAGGATTTCTTCTTTATTGGTCTGGGTTTGGCTGATTAGTTTTCCCCCTTTAAATGCCGCAAAAGTCGGCAAATTGGTTACTTCTGCTAACTTTCTGGAACCCGGCAACTTCTCAGCGTCTACATACAAAAATTTGATAGCGTCGAAATCTTTGCTCAAACGTTTCATTTTCGGTTTCATAATACGGCAGTTTCCACACCAAGTGGCACCGTATTGCACTACTACCAATTCATTCTCTTTAATGATTTCTTCTAGATTGTCCTGTTCTAATTCCTGTAACATATCTCACTATTTTATTTTAATCGACTCAAATACAAAGATAAAAACTATTTATTTCTGAAACCAATTGATAAAATCTATGAGCCATTGGGACGGCCTAATACAAATCTTTACGGTTTAATGGAATCAGCGCCAACAACACGGCCTGCTTGTACAAGTCCTTCCGGCTCACCAGACCGTTGGTCAACGATCCTACAGCTCCTCCTTGCTGCTTGGAATTTTCCTTCTGAAAGACCCGGTCGTTGGCCTCCCCTAATTCGGTTCCGCTCTGAACCAAACCGGTGACCACAGACGGCAAAAAGAAGGCAGCCGTCCGGGCACGTCCTATTTTACCGGCCCTGTCCAAAACCACAATCCAGGCAAATGCAGTCATGTCTCCATTCATATCATCTACCCCTCCCTCAATTCCTACCCAAAAATCCGCTTCGGGAAAAGCCAGTTTACTATTCGACGCTCGGTTATAAGCGCCCGAGTAGGTTTCTTGGTCGCCATAAGGTTGCGGGCTCACTCCAGAATCGACGTCCAGGGCCTGCACCAAAACCTGATCACCAAAGGTGAGCTGAAAGGCCTCTTCGGTACATGCCACTTTAACGGGATTTTTACTGCCTACGACTACTAGTTGCTTTCGCTGCGGTTCCTGTAAATTCTTTCTTTTGGGAAAAATCATTATTATTTCAATATGAAGACAGAAATGGGAGAGGCGTCATTAAGCCATGTTATGGAATACATGGTTAACATCATCGTCTTCTTCCATACGCTCGATCATTTTATTCACTTCTTCTTCCTGCTCCGCCGAAAGCTCTGTAGTCGACATGGGAAACCATTCGAACTCCGCACTAGTCACGTCAACATTCATTTCTTCCAAGGCTTTCTGCATATTGCCAAAATCCTCAAACTCGGTGTAGACATAGATCTCACCTTCGTTTTCGGCGATATCCTCCAGCCCGTAATCAATCAATGAAAGCTCAAGCTCCTCCACATCAAAGTCTCCTTTGGGAAAACGGAACACCGCCTTTCTATCAAACATAAAGCTAACCGACCCCGAAGTGCCCAAAGCGCCTCCAGCCTTAGAAAAATAGTGCCGTATGTTTGCAACGGTGCGGTTGATATTGTCAGTGGAAGTCTCTACCAATACTGCAATCCCATGCGGGGCGTACCCTTCGTAGATCACCTCCTCATAGTTTTTTTCATCTTTATTACTTGCCCGCGCGATGGCCGCTTCTATTCTGTCCTTCGGCATTGAAGCCCCCTTGGCATTCTGGATGACGGTACGTAGTTTGGCATTGGTGTCGGGGTCAGGTCCCCCGGCTTTGACTGCCATGACTATTTCCTTTCCCAACCGGGTAAAAACCTTGGACATCTTATTCCAACGTTTGAACTTCCTTTCTTTCCTAAATTCAAATGCTCTTCCCATATGATTACTAGACGACACTGTCCGTGTCTTTGACTTTTTGTTTAAGCAGCCACTTCGCTATCTGGATTATCTCCGTACGGCCATTCCTCTGAAGATAACAAAAAAAAATAACTGCCGGGTAAAATTAGCAAATCTTTTGATTCCATCCATTTAGCAAAAAAACTTTAGCCTCTTTATGCCCAGTTTCACGTTTTCTTGACGTCCTCTCCGCCAGTTGCCTCCGCAAGAAAACATAAAATAAAAAAACCCAAGAGCTTTAGTAAAACCATGAACCAAAAGACAGAAAACACCATTAACCAAATAAATCAATCTGGTAGAAGCTTAGTGTGGCGTGGCCGCCTTTGAACCTATGAAATGCGCCTACGAAAAAGCGGCAATAACTTCCGGAGCGCACTTGCCATCGGTCCGGCCAATGAAGATGCGAAGCAGGCTCTCGCCGATTTAGAACCTGCCTCATAAGCAGGAGCAACTGTTAAACTGAAGGAAAAATGGGACCACTAGAACCGATACCCAACCTCCCCGAGACAAGCCACAAGAAAATCGTGGTGGTAGGCGGGGGATTTGCTGGATTGAAACTGGCTAAAAAACTGAGGGGAAAAGATTATCAGGTGCTGCTACTGGATAAAAACAACTATCATCAGTTCCAGCCATTATTCTATCAGGTCGCTACGGCGGGGCTGGAACCCAGCGCCATCTCCTTTCCTTTGAGAAAAATCTTTCACAACACCCCAAACGTCACTTTTCGAATGGCAGAGGCCCTTCAGGTGGATCAGGATCAAAAGAGACTGTTTACCAATGTAGGGTATGTCGACTATGACTTCCTCGTGTTGGCCCTCGGAGCCGACACCAATTACTTCGGCCTCGAAAGTATCATGGAAAACAGTATTCCCATGAAGTCGGTGTCTGAAGCGCTCTATATCAGAAATAAGATCATCTCGAACTATGAGCGTGCGGTCAATATTTCCGATGTAACTATCAGGAAACCCATGATGAACGTGGTCATTGTGGGCGGGGGAGCCACGGGAGTAGAACTTGCCGGCGCCATGGCCGGACTAAGAAACAACGTGCTTCCCAAGGATTACCCCCAGCTCAACTTTAAAAACATGAAGGTGGTATTGGCGGAAGCAGGCCCAGCCTTACTGGCAGGGATGTCCCCAGAGGCGAGCCAAAAAGCATTGGAATATCTTAGAAGTCTTGGGGTGGAGGTCTTGCTCAATGCCGCTGTAGAAGATTATGACGGCACCACCATCCAGATCAAAGGTCACGAACCCATAGAGACACAAACGCTGCTTTGGGCTGCGGGGGTAAAGCCCAACCATATAACAGGTCTCCGGCAAGATCAAATTGCGGGTAATGGCCGCCTGATTGTAAATGAGTATAACCAACTGGCAGGTACCGAGGATCTGTATGTGGTGGGTGACTTATGCCTCCAAGCCAATGAGGAATATCCCAGAGGACATCCCCAGGTGGCCCAAGTGGCTATTCAGCAGGCTGCCAATGTAGCAGAAAACTTTACCCGCACATTAAAAGGCAAACCGGTAAAACCATTCCGGTACGATGATTTAGGATCCATGGCTACCGTGGGACGCAAACTCGCCGTGGTGGATTTGCCATTTATTAAATTCCAGGGCTTCTTTGCTTGGATCGTCTGGCTCTTCGTCCATTTGATGGCGATTTTGGGTGTGAAAAATAAGATCCTGGTATTTATGAACTGGGCCTGGAATTATTTCTCGTTTGACCCTTCGCTACGCTTGTTGATCAGACCGAGCTACGTCAGGCAAAAGGAGAGGGAAGAAATGATAGAGGACAAAAAAACACATAAGTAGGGCCGAAAATCCGGCAACACAAAGAACGGTGAAGCTTTAAACCGCTATTGATGCCGGTAATCGCATCAGTGATCAGCAATGGGTCTTCAACTTTTTTTAAATTTGATAGCCCGACTGAATTTGAAATCATCCACTTGCCCGGCCCCAGCATGGTCTGTACGGCCTATTTCATAAACTGAAAAGGCAGAAGGCTGGTTTTCAGCGGAGATGTGGCCGGCATCTTACTGGAGGTGGGGTGGGCTGGAGCGGTTCAATTAACAATTCCAAGTACCCCGGGTCACTCAGGAAATTCGCGAAAGAGGACACGGGCGTTATGCTAGCCGGCCATGGAGTGAAACCGCATGGGGAAGTCTTAAACGCCGCGTTGATGCCATGGAGATAAGGATCGAAAACCGTTCTTAGCGGCGTAGTATCGGGACTGGAAAAACCTATTTCTTCTTAAATAAAGAGTCGACGAACTCCTTGCTGTTAAATAGCTGCAGATCGGTCATCTTTTCCCCTACCCCGATGTATTTCAAAGGAATTTTAAACTGATCTGAAATGCCTATGACCACGCCTCCTTTTGCCGTCCCATCCAACTTGGTAATGGCCAGGGCGGTTATGTCCGTGACTTTAGTGAATTCGGTGGCTTGGATAAAGGCATTCTGGCCGGTAGAACCGTCCAGCACCAGCAGTATCTCATGGGGAGAATCGTCGATAAACTTCTGCATTACCCGCTTAATCTTGCCCAACTCATTCATCAAATTGACTTTGGTATGAAGCCTTCCCGCCGTGTCGATGATGACTACATCCGCATCCATATCCACCGCCTTCTTAACGGCATCAAAGGCAACGGATGCGGGATCCGTATTCATTCCATGGGAAATCACGGGCACATCCACCCGCTTGCCCCACTGGATCAATTGGTCTACCGCCGCTGCTCTAAAGGTATCTGCTGCGCCTAATACAACTGATTTTCCGGCTTGCTTATAGTGATAAGCCAGCTTCCCGATCGTAGTCGTCTTTCCTACCCCGTTGACGCCGACGACCATGATCACATAGGGCTTCTTGCCCGCGGGAATTTCAAAATCCTGGAGTTCTTCCTTTTTGTTTTCTTCCAACAAGCTGGCGATCTCCTCTCTCAGGAGTTGGTCCAGCTCCGAGGTGTTAACGTATTTGTCACGGGCTACACGGGCTTCGATTTTACGGATAATTTTGATGGTGGTATCCACACCCACATCAGAGGTAATCAAGACTTCTTCCAATTCATCCAAAATATCCTCATCCACCGTGGACTTGCCCACCACGGCCCTTCCGAGTTTAGAGAAAAAATTTTCATTTGTCTTTTGGAGACCCTTGTCCAGACTCTCCTTTTTTTCTTTAGAAAAGAAGTCAAAAATTCCCATAGTTATTCGTCAAATACGGCTTGAAT
>CAZHZP010000158.1:0-6454 GCA_964537165.1 uncultured Roseivirgaceae bacterium
CCAACTTTATATCCATGGTGACTATGAATATGGATCAGGGAGCTGGTCCAACTTAGCCCGATTAATCTATCAAAACATCCCCAGCATCCTGACGGCATCCAACAGCACGTTTCCTTTTGTTGATGCTTATCTGGGCGGGGTACGAACCGTCCAGCTATCCGGCACGCTCTCCAGCCCGGAGGTCACCCTGGACATTGCGTTTCAGCAGTTTCCGGGTGTTAATTGGGATCCGGGCTTTGACGATGATGGCGTGCCGATTCTATATTTGCTCAACAGCTATTTTCAATTTAGCCTCTCCGATTTCCCCGCCACGGACCAACTTGAAGTCTGGATTTCAGCTGACAACCTTATCATTGCGGAGGATGACCATTTGCGGATTACCGGCAGTGAATCCGCTGCTCCCGGATACCATCTTCCTGCCACCGACGGATGGGCACGTCGGGCAGTGAATTTGCCAGAACTGAATGGACAACGCCTCACCTTGGGCACGACGGGCATTGCTTCCATTCTACCGGTAAGCTGGCTGTCCTTTGGGGCAGAGGAACTTCCGGAGGGTAACCTGATCCATTGGTCTACCACCAAAGAAGAAAACTGCAAAGCTTTCGGCATTCTCAAATCCAGTGATGCCGTTCATTTTGAAGAAATCGGGCAATTGCCGGGCAAAGGCTATACTAACGAGGCGCAGCAATATCAGTTTCTGGATATCGGTCCTAACCTTTCTAAAAAAATATATTACCGGATCTTACAGATAGATTTTGACGAAAAGCAGGATTTCAGCCCTGTCTTCTCGCTGATTTTGAAAGAACCAGAAGAACAATGGAAGATATACCCCAACCCTTACCAGAACCGCCAACATCCTCTCACCATCATTTTGCCTGCTGGATTGAAAAAGCAGGACACTCATGTAAAGGTGAAGAACGCCTCCGGTATTCTAATAGCACAAGAGACTGGAACCGTGAAAACTATCCTTCCAAGAATTAAAGCGCAACTGGAAGCGGCCTCCCCAGGTGCTTATTTTATCCTGTTCGCCACCGACAACAACTGGCAGGTGATCAGGTGGATAAAAAAGTAAAATCCAAAATATACATTCCCACTGCATTTTTTTACAATTATTTTTTCCCTAACTTATTTCCTCTTAAAAAAGCCACCGCCTTTATGATTTTTATTTATGTCTTAATCAGCATACTGGTCCTGGTGCTGTTGATTGTCCGGGCTAAAGTCAATCCTTTTATTGCGTTCTTATTATCTGCCATTCTTGCCGGTTTCCTTTTGGGCATCCCGGTGCAGCATATAGCCGGATCGGTACAGAAAGGAATCGGTGACTTGCTGGGAGGCTTGGTGGTCATCATCATTATGGGTGCCATGCTTGGAAAACTCGTGGCGGATAGCGGAGCCGCCCAAAGGATTTCGGAGTTTCTGATGGCTATCTTCGGCAAGAAGCACATGAACTGGGCCATGATGATCACCGGATTTGTGGTCGGTATCCCGCTGTTCTTTAATGTAGGCTTTGTCTTGCTCATTCCACTGGTCTTCTCAGTGGCATATCAGTTTCGGCTATCGGCCGTATACCTGGGAATCCCCATGTTGGCCGCCCTCTCGGTGACCCATGGCTTTCTCCCTCCTCACCCTTCCCCTGCCGCTTTGGTGGCTCAATTTGATGCAAATATGGGGCTCACCCTACTCTATGGGCTGATTGTCGCCGTTCCTACTACGATCATTGCCGGCCCCATCTTTGGCGCCGCCTTCAAAAAAATGAGCGTAGCTCCGCTGAGTACTTTTCAGGCCCAGGTGAAGCCAAAGGAAGAGCTGCCGGGAATCTTAAATAGCCTTCTGACTTCCCTGCTCCCCGTCTTTCTGTTGATCGGCACTTCCTTGGCCATTTTTTTGATAGATCATCAGTCGCCGATGTACCCTTACCTGCTTTTCATCAGTGACCCGGGCGTGGTGATGTTATTGTCTTTGATGGTAGCCACCTTCAGTTTGGGCTTAGCCATGAAGACGGCGATGAAAACCCTGATGGACAGTTATGCGGTTGCGGTCAAGGACATTGCCATGATCCTCTTGATCATAGCAGGCGCAGGTGCGCTAAAACAGGTGCTAATGGATAGCGGGGTAAGCGACACCATCGCCTTAAGCCTACAGCAATGGGATATAAACCCCTTGTTCTTAGGTTGGTCGATCGCCGCTCTGATCAGAATAGCGGTGGGTTCGGCGACGGTGGCAGGCTTAACAGCCGCGGGGATCATTGCCCCTATCGTGGCTTCGGGTGATGCGGATCCAAATTTGATGGTCATCTCCATAGGTGCCGGCAGTTTGATCTTCTCCCATTTTAATGACGGGGGATTTTGGTTGGTCAAGGAATATTTCAGCCTAAGCATCAAGGAAACCTTTCAATCCTGGTCTGTGATGGAGACGATCATAGCAATAGTGGGTTTAATCGGCGTACTTACCATGGATTTCATTTTACATTAATTAATACAACATCATGGAAATACAATCAGCAGAAGAACGGTTCAGCAATCTGGGCCTCTCTCTTCCTCCCGCCCCTGCTCCCATGGGAGTTTATAAACCCTATCTGATCGACGGCAAATACCTCTATCTCTCTGGTCATGGACCGGTGCAGGACGATGAAAAGCTTATGGTAGGGCGCATCGGGCAGGATATCGACATTGAAGAAGGCAAGGTAGCGGCCAGGCAGGTGGGCCTGACCATGCTCTCCACTATCAGAACCAAGCTCGGTAGCCTCAACAAGGTCAAAAGGGTGATCAAAGTCCTCGGCATGGTTAACTGTGTCCCTGAATTTGAGCAACATCCCTATGTCATCAACGGCTGCAGTGAGCTCTTTTCCCAGGTATGGGGGGAAGAAAACGGCGTGGGTGTGCGAAGTGCAGTGGGCTTTGGTTCGCTGCCGGGCAACATCCCCGTGGAAATAGAAGCTTTATTTGAATTGATTTGAGCAGGAAATGAAAAACGATTTTGAAAATTGGTATTCGATTGAAGACATCGACAAGCTGGATACACCCGCCTTGGTGGTGTACCCGGAGCGGGTAAAAGCCAATATTCAGGCGGCCCTCGATATGATCGGGGATCCGGCCAAACTCAGGCCCCACGTCAAAACCCATAAATCCAGCGAGGTCATCCAAATGATGCTCGAGATGGGCATTTACCAATTCAAATGTGCCACCATAGCAGAAGCGGAAATGCTGGCCACAGCGGGAGCCAAAGATATCCTCCTCGCTTATCAACCCGTGGGACCTAAGGCTTTGCGCTTGTTCGAATTGATTCGCCACTATCCTGACATTGCGATTAGCTGTCTGGTAGACCATAAAAGTACAGTAGCTAGTCTGTCGAAGCTGTCCCAACAGAATGGGGTAAAACTGGACCTGTACATCGACCTGAACCTCGGCACTAACCGGACGGGAATTGCCCCAGGAGAGGAAGCGGAAGGTCTGTACGAACTCATCAAAGACACGGAAGGAATCCGGATAAAAGGGTTTCATGCCTATGACGGGCACTTTAGGAATCCGGATTTTGCCAAAAGAAAAGCTGCGTGCGACCTGGCCTTTGCTCCGGTAGAGGCGATGGTAAAGTCACTGAAGGACAAGGGCAATCCGGATCCAGAAATCATTGCGGGAGGCACGCCGACTTTTCCGATTCACCTCCAGCGGCAACATGTGGTCTGTAGTCCCGGCACATTTGTGTATTGGGATGTGGGTTACGGGGAAGCCCTTTCCGAACAACCTTTTGAACCGGCGGCTTTAGTGGTTACCAGGGTGATTTCCCTGCCCGCCAAAGGATTGGTTACCGTCGACCTAGGCCATAAATCCATTGCTGCTGAAAACCCCCTGGCCAATCGTGTACGCTTCCTGAATACAGACAAGCTGTTGGAACCTGTCAGCCAAAGTGAAGAACATCTGGTGTTAAAAACGGACGAAAACCACCCGTTCAAACCAGGTGATATTCTGTTCGGGCTGCCTTTCCACATCTGCCCTACTGTAGCTCTATACGAGCGGGCACGGGCCATCCGGAACCAAGAGCTTGCTGAAGAATGGATCATGAAGGCACGGGATAAAAAGCTGACCTGGTAAAGGGGAAAAGCATCAAGTATCGAACGGTTAAAAGAACAAACCGGGGATCGGAGCATCCTGGAGGACACTGCTTCCGTCTCCGGTCTTCGTCATCTTATACAGTAGAAGTTTATTCCTCGTTCTCTTCCATTTTTTCCTCAGCCTCTTTCTCTGCCTTGATTTCCTCTTCTTTAGGGACGTTGTACCTCTTCAAAAGCTCCTCATGGGAGTCGACGCTCACATGGTATTTTTCGGGCTCCCCGATCAGGAAGCTAAAAGGCTGCGTGCTTTCGTCCAGATTGAGTAAGATTCTGATAGAAGCTACCAAAGGCAAGGCAAGAATCAATCCCGCCAGGCCAAACAACATTCCCCCCAATAACAATGACATAATGGCTACCAAAGGGTTGAGGCTTACCTTGCCTCCTACTATGTTGGGCGTAATAAAATTCCCCTCCAAAAACTGCACGACCTGGAACCAGATGATCACCCCTAAGGCATACCAGTAGCTGTCCATAGTCGCTAAGGCAAAAAGTGCCGGAATCAAAGAACCAATTGCAATTCCGATGTAGGGAATCAGGATCAATAAAGCGGCGAGGGTCCCAAAAAACCAGGCATATTGGATCCCAAGAACCAGAAGTCCGGCGGTATTTAGCACCGCTACAATACCCATTACCATGACCATTCCCAGCAAATAACTTTGGATCACCTCATAAATTTCCCTTAAGGTACCCAGTGTTTTTGCGGGTGAGTAAGAGCGGTTGGCCCGGATAAAAAACTCCTTGAAAAAATCCCGGTAATAAAGGAAAAAGAAGATGTACAAAGGAACCAACACCGCATTGGCCAGCGTACCGCCAGCCGAACTGAAAGCCGCGGAAAGATACCTGCCGGCATGCGATATAATATTCTGGCCTTCCTCTCTCAACCTGCTGGTAAGGGCTCCCGGTTCGACCCCAAACTTCTCCTCCAAGAAGGACTGAATGCTGTCATAAATATTGACAAAGTTCTTCGCAATGTCCTCCCCGTTTTTACCGATGACAATGACCTGGTTAACAATAAAATAAATAATCCCCGATACCACTAAGGTAGCCACTACTACGGAGATGATGGAGGCTACGGCCCTCGGTAGCCTTCCCCTTTCCAGCAAACGGCAAAGCGGGTACAGCGTGATGGCAAAAATCACAGCAAAAAGCACTGGAACCAGTACCCCTTGCAACATATAGGCGAGGGCAATTACCAAAAACAACACCAACAGCCTAGAGGCTAAAATAAAACTGCTAGGATAGTTTTTATTCATAAAACATCGGTTTGCGTATAAATGTGGATGTCATCCTCGATAATGGCCCGCTCCCGAACCTAAACCTGGATCTCTCGGCCCAACTTACCGTCACATCAAAAAGACTGCCTAATTAACAAAAAAAAGGGTTCCTTAGCCGGCAGGTGCTAAAACTAAATCGCCGAAATAGAGCGGTTCTGAGGTAAGCGATTGGTGACATGTGACTGCTTCTTATCACTAACCTTGCTCCCCTTGCCGCTCCTTGTCCGGAAATTCATCCATAAGCAAGCAGTTTATTTAAAGCTGACAGATTTGTTGAGCGGGATCTTATCCAGGATCCTGTGCACCAGCTCCCGGGTGTTGACATTGTCAGCTTCAGCTTCATAATTCACGATAATCCGGTGGTTGAGCACATCTTCGGCTATTTCCTTGATATCTTCGGGCAGCACATAATCCCGTCCATCCATATAAGCCACCGCCCGTGCCGCCAGGTTCAAATTGATGCTCGCACGGGGAGATGCCCCGAACTGTATGTATTTTGCTTCTTCTTTAAGGCCATATTGCTCGGGAGAACGGGTAGCAAAAACCAATTCAATAATATAGTTTTCCAAAGGTTCTGCAATGCGGACATTGTTGATCTCGCTGCGTATGGCAAAAATTTCTTCTTTGCCCAGGATAGGATTCACCTTAGATGAATAGAGAATATTGGTCATTCTTCTCATGACCTCTAGTTCATCCGACTTTGATGGATAGTCAATATGCACCTTCATCATAAACCTATCCACCTGGGCTTCTGGCAAGGGATAAGTTCCCTCTTGATCCACCGGGTTTTGGGTAGCCAATACCAAAAAAGGACGGTCCAAAAGAAAAGTAGTCTCACCAATAGTGACCTGCTTTTCCTGCATGGCTTCCAGCAAAGCTGACTGTACTTTGGCAGGCGAACGGTTGACCTCATCCGCCAAGATAATGTTGGCAAAGATAGGCCCTTTCTTTACCTCAAAATCCGAATTCTGCTGGTTATAAATCATCGTACCGATCAAATCAGACGGCAAGAGATCAGGAGTAAATTGGATCCTCTTGAAATCCAGGTGCAACACTTGGGCAAGGGTATTGA
>CAZHZP010000159.1:0-6370 GCA_964537165.1 uncultured Roseivirgaceae bacterium
GTGGTCGCCATAGCGGTTGCATGTTCGGTACTAGCGATTGAGCTGTTGAAATTTGCCTATAATAAGGTGAGGAACCAGATCTAAAATCTTCACGTGAAGGCGCAAAACACAAAGCTTCGTACGTCAGGAGGATGGTGGTTTTATTTCAAGCATACTCCGCGCCTTGGCTTCTTTACGAGAGGCAGAAAGAATACTTGCCACGCGAAATTACAGAAGCGCAAAGATGGCGACATAAGGGGACGGTGATTTGATCCGAAAAGATTGACGTCTCGCCGAGGGTACAAATGACAGGCAAACAAACACCGGTCTTTGTGGGAGACGCTTAGTATCGTATAAGAACCTTCAATTATTAAAGATCGGGTATCGGTTCATTGAAGTAAGTGGCAATTTCTTCTGCCGAGGGCGGGTTAAGTGGCCGCACAATCCTGAATCCCAGGAAAGAAGCGTCTGTCATCCACCAGTTGCTTTTTGGTATTTGCGGATCCCGCTGTTTCCAGTTGGGATGGGAGGCTCTCCTAGCGGCCGAACGAAGGTCTTCCGGATCATCATCCCAGGATCCGCCCCTTACCACATGTGGATAGAGCTTGCTGGGTTTGACCCAAGGATCTTTTTTGACATCTTTCTCTTGCCCCGGATAGGCAGGAAGATATTCATCCAGGGTCCATTCTGCAACATTCCCATGCATGTCGTGCAGGCCCCAGGGATTGGTTTTTTTGGTTCCTACTTTTTGGTAGGCACCATCACTGTTTTCAAAATACCAGGCATATTCATCCAACATCGTGGGGTCATCCCCAAAGGAATAGGCGGTGGTAGTCCCCGCCCGGCTGGCATATTCCCATTCTGCTTCAGTGGGAAGCCGATAAAAGTCCCCTGTCAGGGCAGTGAGCCACTTGCAATAACTTAAAGCAGCATATTGGGTCATGTTGATGGCCGGGTAGCCCTTTTTGCCCATTCCGAAACTCATATCCACAAAGGGGGGCGTCGGCTGCGTAACACCGTCAATTTCGGCAGAAGCCAAATGTTGGGTGGTTTCCTTCGACATTTCAGGATAAACGAACAATTCGAATTCCTCCCAGGTGATTTCATGTCTGCCCATCCAAAAGGGGGAGAGTTCCACCGAATGAACCGGTTCTTCGTCCTCTTTTCGGTTGGGCTCATCCTGTGAACTTCCCATCGTAAAGAGTCCTCCCGGTATAGGCACCATGTCAAAACTCACATCTGATCCGGGGATAGTCTGTGTATATGCCGAAAAAGAACTAGAAAGCTGATCTTTAGTGAAACGTTCGTCTTGGGAGCCTCTGACTGTACATGCTGTCCATAACAGCGCTATCCCCATTAAAGCAAGCCAAGGATTGAAAGGTGATTTCATCAGCGCGATTTTATAGTACAGGAGATTTTCCGGGAACAGGCACGGGATAATTACCGTCTTTATCAGGCATTACCGGGGGATTAGCATCCCATGCGAAAGTGTCCGGCAAGATGCTTAACTCGGAATTGAGAGCATCGTCCCATTCTACCAGCTGGCCTGAATGGGCGGCCATTCTGCCAAGGAGGGTGGTCATGGTGCTCATTGCTCCCCATTCGGTATCATTCATAGGCGTGTCCTGACGGATGGCCGCAAAAAACTGGTCATGCTCCAACTGATAAGGGTTTTCCCCGTCACCTCCCCGGTGGCGCCAGATAGATTTCCCTGCCTGATCTCTAATGCCTTCCCTCACATTAGCGGTTCCTTTAGTGCCTTGGAAATAGGCACCGCCTTTATTGAAGGTTCCTAATATGGTCCTGATCTGGCTGTTTAGCTTGGTGCCGTCAGCATATTCGTACTCAATAAAAAAGTGGTCAAAGATATCCCCATGGTCCGGCCCGTTGAAGGCCGACCGGCCCCCGAGCGCATGGGCTCTTATAGGATAGGAGCCTTTGGCCCAGTTGACGATGTCGGTATTGTGGATTTGCAACCCGGCCGGAGAACCTGCCCACAGCCAGTTGAAATGCCGCCAATTCCGCATCTGGTATTCCATTTCAGTTTGGCCTTCTTCCCTTTTAATTAATTTGACGGGGCCTACCATATAGTAATCAGTGGCAGAAACAATATCCCCTATAGCCCCTTCCTGGATACGTTGAACCATGCCCTTAAAACCGGGATCATAGCGGTTCTGCAGTCCCACCTGGACTTTCAGGTTCTTCTTTTCGGCCAATTCTCCTGTGGCCAAAACCTGCCTGATCCCCGGAGCATCGGAGGCCAACGGTTTTTCCATAAACACATGCTTGTCGGCCTGTACCGCCGCTTCAAAATGTAACGGGCGGAAAGCAGGAGGGGTAACCAACAATACCACATCAGCCAGCGCAATGGCCTCCTTATATCCGTCGAAGCCCACGAACTTGTGTTTGTCGGGAACATCTATTGCACCTTTGATATCTTCTATTTTGGTCAGGTTGTTATATGTTTCATCCAGCTTGTCCCGAAATGCGTCAGCCATAGCGACCAGCTTCAGGTTTTTGTCTGCCCGGAGAGCATTCACTGCGGCTCCAGCTCCCCTGGCACCGCAGCCGATCAGGGCGATTTTCAATTGCCGGTTGTCGACGGGCGGAGTAGCTCTTGACACCAGAGGCAGCGAGGCGCCTACCAAAGTGCTACCTAAAATGACTCCGGATCCTTTGATAAAATCCCTTCGCGAAAAGTTAAAGGTATGGGTGGTTTTTGGGGCTTTTGTCATTGTTGTCGAGTTTTTGGTTTAGGCCAAAGAACCCATCAAGATTTCGACAGCATCCTGGTCAGCGACACTGGAATGGTCTCAATAGGTTTTTTCGTTGGTCTTTATACCAGGCAATATACAGTATATCTGCATGGACTTCTCCAAATTATCCAAGAATGATTAATTTTTATTGCCTTACAAACTAAGGTAGGTCAGATCGTTTTCTTATAATTTGCTCAGCCTTTCCCCTGCTTGCTGCAGCTCTCCATCTATTTTGGCAAAACAAAACCGAAGGAGTTTATAGTCATTTTTTTGATGATAGAAAACAGACACCGGAATAGAAGCCACCCCGATTTCCTTAGTCAACCTGACGGCCAGGTCAAAGTCGTTTTCATCAGAGATGGCTTTATAGGAAAGTATCTGGAAAAAGCTTCCTTCGGCAGGTTCATAAGTAAATCTGGAACCCCGAATGGCTTCCAGAAAGGTATCCCGCTTTTCTTGGTAGAAATCAGACAGGGCCAGGTAGAATTCTGGTTTTGCCAGGAAATCAGCCAAGGCATATTGGACGGGGGTGACGACGCTGAAGGTTACAAACTGGTGGATTTTCCGGAATTCAGCCATAAGCTCCTTGGGAGCCAGGCAGTACCCCACTTTCCAGCCGGTGATATGAAAGGTCTTTCCAAAGGAACAGCAAATAAATGTCCTTTCTTTCAAAACAGGATGCATCATCAAAGAACAATGTTCTTTGCCCTCGAAAATAATATGCTCGTAGACCTCGTCGCTGATCAGAAAGATGCCTGTTCCGTCGACCAATTGTGCCAGTGCATTAAGATCTTCTTTAGAGAACAGCTTGCCGGAGGGGTTGTGCGGGGTATTGACAATGATAAGCCTGGTTTTGGGGGAAATTTTTTCCTTGACCCTTTCCCAATGAATGGCGAAGGGTGGTTCTAGCGTCACATACACTGGGATACCTCCCGCTAGTTCTATAGCAGGCACATAGCTATCATAAGCCGGTTCGAATACAACAACCTCATCCCCGGGTCGGACCACGGTGGTAATGGCTGCGTAAATGGCTTCCGTCGCGCCTGTTGTAATGGTCACTTCTTCCTCCGGATCATACCCGACTCCGTAGCAAGAGAAGGTTTTTTCTGCTATTTTTTCCCTGAGGATCGGGACCCCACTCATGGGCGCATATTGATTGTAACCTTTTTTGGTATAATTATGGATGAGATTAATCAATTCAGACGAGCCATCAAAACTCGGGAACCCTTGGGATAAATTAATGGCTCCATAATCCATCCCCAATTTAGACATTGTCGTAAAAATGGTCGTTCCTACACGGGGCAGCTTGGACTGGATTTGAAGGGGTTGCGCCATTGCTCGGGGTGTTAAATAAATCTGAATATAGATAAAAAAGCAAAGGCTGAGTCAGTCTTCCCCGATAATCTGGGATTTTCTACCTATTTTTGATGAAAATTTAAATTGGCTAAAACTGTTCTTTAGCGAAAAAATGATGAAGTTCATTCCAAATACTGTCTTGGCTCTCTTGGTATTGCTCTCTTCCTGTGCGGAGGACGGGGCAACGGAGAAGGGTTTTTGGGAAGACCCGGTGCAGACGGATTTGGAGGATATTACCAAAAGAGGAACCCTTCGGGCGGTGGTCGACAATTCTTCGACCAGCTACTACATCTACCGGGGACGCAGGATGGGCTACGAGTTTGAGATGCTGAGGAATCTTTCTGAAAGGCTGGGGGTACAGCTCAAACTGGTGGTGACCGACGATATTGAGAGGGCTTTTAGGCTGCTGACTGAGGGGAAGGCCGACATCATCGCCATGAACCTGGAGGTGTCGGAAGAAAGACGGCGGTATGCGGATTTTACGGATGCGACCAATAACATCAGTACGGTGCTAGTACAGCGGCAGGAGGATGAAATTTTAACCGACCTATCTGAATTAGCGGGAAAAACCATACATCTACGGCAAGGGTCGGTCTATAAGGAACGCCTGGAAGCGCTTCGGGACAGCCTGATGCTCGACATAGAAATCATAGAAGTTTCAGAGTCTTCCGAAGATCTGGTGGATAAAGTAGTAGAAAATGAGATCGGCTATACTGTAGTTGATAATGATATTGCTTTGGTCAATGCTACCTACTACGACAATATTGATGTTAGTCTGGAGATCAGCCAACCGTCTGAGGTCGGCTGGGCGGTACGAAAAACCTCTCCGGCCCTTTTGCAGGAGATCAACCGATGGATAGCAGAAGGAAAGGAGTCCTCCTATTTTGCAATCTTATACAGCAAGTACTTCCTAAATAAAAAGAACAGTTATTTTAGAAGCAACAGTGCTTTTTCTTCCATTTCTGGTGACCGCATTTCGGTGTATGATGATATCATCAAAAAAGGGGCAAACGAGCTGGGTTGGGATTGGAGACTGCTGGCAGCTTTGGTGTACAAGGAGTCCCGGTTTGAGACGACTGCGGTTTCTTACGCCGGGGCCCAGGGTTTGCTTCAGTTGATGCCTGTTACTTTGGAACGTTTTGGGGTGACGAATGCCAACGATCCGGGTGAAAGCCTAATAGCCGGCGTTCGGTTCCTGAAGTACCTAGATAAGTTTTGGCAGGAAAGGGTACCCGACTCCAATGAGCGGATTCGCTTTATCCTCGCCTCTTATAATGTAGGCCACGGACATGTGGAAGACGCCTGGAGGCTTGCTTTAAAATTTGGCAAAGATACCCAGCGTTGGTCTGAGGTGGCCTATTATCTCGAAAGGAAAGCCCAAAGGGAATTTTATCAGGATCCGGTGGTCAAGAGCGGCTATGCGAAGGGTCATGTAGCCGTGGCCTACGTACGGGAGGTACTGAGTCTGTACGAGTCCTACCGGGTGTTGGTACAGCCCTAGGCAGCTGTTGCCCCGATAGGGATAAACATCTGGCACTGGTTTTTCCTGTATGTTTTCTTACCTGTTCAAAGCATACCTGATCCCTACGAAACCTCTGATTCCCTGGTTCGGCGCATACACATAAGAAGGATCAAAGGTCAAAGCATTGGGGTTGTCGGGCGTCGGTACCACCTGCCCCCTATCATCAAATACTACCTCTTTGTCAAAAGGATCAAAAGGCCGGGCGATGCTGTTGGTCGGAGGAGTGAAATTCAACAGGTTTTTTACACCGCCGTAGATTTCCCATTGATCCGAAAAAGGGTAGGTGAGTTGGATGTTCTGTAGGCTGTACCAGTCCGAATACTCCGGTCTGTCATCCAGTTCTCCCAGTAACGGTAGACGCATCGGGCCGGTCAGGTTGCCGGTATAGTCGATTTTTAATCCGGATTCCCAAAAGCTATAGCTGATGCTCCAGACCCCACTAAACTGTTCGGTGAGCAACTGCCTGTACTTCTTCCTCCCTTCTTCATGAATAGACACATCCATCAATGTCGCTCCGCCTGTCAGGTTAAGCCCATTTGCCCACGAGGCATCAACATTCAAAGAGATACCTTGAGAAATGGCGTTGCCTTGAAGGTTGGCATAGATGATCTTGTTTGGATCTGTTTCATAGTCGGGCAATATGGCGTTGTCAAAGTAGGTATAAAATAGACTGGCGTCTAACCCTACATAAAGCCCGCTGCCGGTATAGAATTTTTGTACGGCGTTGAGGTTGGCGTTCCAGGAGGTTTCCGGTCGG
>CAZHZP010000160.1:0-6346 GCA_964537165.1 uncultured Roseivirgaceae bacterium
TGGGCTAAGTTTATCCAGTCCATCAAAAACGGTGACCTGAAGAGCCGGGATTAATCTTTAATCTTTTCCTACCTCATTATTATCCGACAGAAATGCTAGAATTGATTATTTATGCCCTGGTATTCCTGGCCTTAATTGGCCATATCCTCATGGCGTTCAGGATGTATATGGCAGTGCACCGCAACCGCACACTGCCTATGCAGGAGAAAAACACCTGGAAAGTAAAAGCTCTGGTATTTCCAGCCTATTATTGGCCTTTGTATAAGAAGATCACCTGATCCTGTCTACGGATTTTACCAGCATTTCATCCCTTCTGATAAAACGGTTGGAGATGACGTTGAGGATGATTCCCGCTACGATGGCGTAAAAGCCGATAACGAAGGCTCCCTGTACCGCAGGGTTAAAATCGGCGTTGGCTTGGTAGCTTTGGTAGACCACCACTCCCAAGGTGGAACCCATCAGAAGGGAGTTGATCATGTTGAGGAACATTTGTTTGGTTCTGTTCTTGAACTGGGAAAGGCTATATAAAGCAAGGGCTGCGGCAGCAATGGCCAGAATACCGATATAAAAGACACTCTTTTCAGCCAGCATTGCCCCTTCCTGGCCGTTTTCAATAGCATAGGTGCTGAGGTTCCAGGCCGTGAGCTTGATTTTTTGGGTTTGGTCAGGATTGACTTGTTCCCAAAGGGTCGTGGAAACGGCAGACAACATGGCGACTGCCACTAAAAACAGGAAAATGGATTGGACTCTCTGTATCATCTCTTCAAATGTTTTGACAAAGAAAGCGGGTTATTTAATTAATCGCAAGGTTTGAAGAGGAAGCACTTTTAATTTATAAGTATCTTTGCTGCGTCTTATGGAAAATAGAAGATACTTTCTGGAGCTCGCTTATAAGGGAACAGGTTTTCACGGATGGCAGATTCAAGCCAACGCCCATACACTTCAGGAAGAAGTAAATAGGGCTTTGTCTATGGTTTTGCGTTTTCCCGTCGACACCATGGGTAGTGGCAGGACCGATACCGGAGTTCATGCCCGCCAGCAATTCCTGCACTTCGATGCGCCTGCGTTGAAGGACAAAAGGGATCTTTTGAAACGGCTGAATGCTATCTTGCCTAAGGAGATTGCCGTGTACGGCCTGAGGGAAGTCATTTCCGGTGCCCATGCCCGTTTTAGCGCCCTTTCGAGGAGTTATCGTTACTACATCTCTTTGGGAAAAAACCCGTTTGAAGAAGGACTGTCCTGGCAGTTTTTCAACGCGTTGGACATAGAAAGGATGAATGAAGCTTCCGGGATTCTGATGGAATTTCGGGACTTTGAGTGTTTTAGTAAAGTAAAGACGGAAGTAAACAACTTCGAGTGTGAAATAAAAAGCGCCTTTTGGGAACAAAAGGAACAGCATTTAATCTTTCATATAACGGCTAACCGTTTTTTGAGAGGGATGGTCAGGGCCATCGTAGGGACCATGGTGCAGGTAGGAGAGGGGAAGCTGGATATGGAAGGCTTTCGTGCGGTAATAGCAAGTAAAAAGAGAGGAAATGCCGGGGTCTCCGTACCGCCGCAGGGCTTATATCTTTCCTCCGTAGTGTACCCTGAAGAGATCTTTATATAAACCAGGCTTTGTTTTGAGTATACAAAAAGAAAATGTAAAAAGCGGTGAGATCCTTGATCTAAAGGTAATCCGGCAGCTTTACCAATTTATAAAACCCTATATCGCCTGGTTTTATCTGCTGGTTTTTTTGACCATTGCCCTAGCGTTGCTTGCTCCCACGCGGCCTTATTTTATTCAAATAGCCATAGATGACTATATAGCGATAGGGGATAAGAATGGGTTGATCCAGACGATATACATCCTCGTGGGCTTGATGTTGCTGCAGGCCCTGGTACAGTTTGCCCATACGTATTTATCCGGTTGGGTGGGACAGGTGATTATCCGGGACATCAGGATCAAGCTATACCGGCATCTTTTAAAGATGAGACTGAAATTTTTCGATAATACGCCCATAGGCCGCCTGGTGACGAGGAACGTATCGGATGTGGAAACCTTGGCTGATGTGTTTAGTGAAGGTCTTGCGGCAATTATTGGCGATCTTTTGCAATTGGTAACCATCCTCGGTGTCATGTTCTATATCGACTGGAAACTGACCTTGGTAAGTCTTTGTACTTTCCCTTTTTTGGTTATTTCGACCTATATTTTTAAAGAAAAAATGAAGGTCGCTTTCAACGAGGTCCGTAATGCTGTCTCTAATCTCAATACTTTTTTGCAAGAACACATCACCGGTATGAGCATTGTACAGATCTTCAACCGGGAGGAAGAAGAATTTGAGAAATTTAAAGACATCAACCGTGAACACCGGAAGGCCCATCTCAAATCTGTGTTTTACAACTCGATTTATTTTCCGGTAGCGGAGATTATACAGGCGGTAGGAATTGGATTGGTCGTGTGGTATGGAGCGTCAGGCGTATTGGATCTGGAGATTAAAGTGGGCGTGTTGATTTCCTTTATCATGTATCTCCAGTTATTTTTCCGGCCCATCCGGATGATTGCCGATCGCTTCAACACCCTGCAGATGGGGGTGGTAAGCTCGGCTAGGATTTTTAAACTGCTCAACAGCCAAGAGAATATTGTCAATGAAGGGGATTATGCCCCTGAGCGAATCAAGGGAAAAATCAACTTTGACCGCGTCTGGTTTGCTTACAATGAGGAGGAATGGGTGCTGAGGGACATCAATTTTGAAGTAAAACATGGAGAAACAGTGGCGATGGTGGGAGCCACCGGAGCAGGTAAATCCTCCGTCATCAACCTGATCAGTAGGTTTTACGAGATCAATAAAGGAAAAATTTACATCGACGGCCGCGACATCCGGGATTATGAATTAGGGACTTTGCGTAAGCACGTGGGCGTGGTGCTCCAGGATGTATTCCTTTTTTCTGATACCATTTACTATAACATCACTTTGGGTAACCCCACCATTACAAGGGAGCAGGTGATGTATGCGGCAGAACTGGTGGGCGCCAAACGTTTTATCGAAAGACTGCCGGGTGGCTTGGACTATAATGTGAGGGAAAGAGGCGCCACCCTATCCGTCGGGCAACGGCAGTTGATCTCCTTCGTTAGGGCAATGGTGTACAATCCGGAAATTATCATTCTGGATGAGGCGACCTCCTCGGTGGATACCGAAACAGAAGAAATGATCCAAAATGCCATCGATAAAATGATGAAGGGCAGAACCTCTATCATTATAGCCCATAGGCTGTCCACCATTCAAAAAGCCAATAAGATCATTGTGCTCCACCAAGGCGAGATCAAGGAAGTGGGTACGCATGAGTCTTTATTGATGCAGGAAGGGTATTATGCACAACTTCATCAAATGCAACTGAAATCAATGGTGAATTAATCGAAAATTTTCCCTTCCGATGTTACAAAAGGAGTTGTCTCCAGCGTTTTAGAAAAAAAAACCAACGATTGTTTTCTATGAAAAAAGTAATTTTAATTCTCTTATTAAGTATCCCTCTGATCGGTTATTCCCAAGAGCACCATTTGGGAATAAGGATAGGAGAGCCTTTGGCTGTCACTTACAAAACTTATCTCGATGAGCAGTTTTCCCTAGAGGGTATGCTGGGCCGGGGAGGTGCCAACAGTGGTCAATATTATAGAAGAGTTTTTGAAAACAACAGGCCCCATGCAGGAGCTTTCTATGGCTCCCATAGTGCCTCGGGCGGACTTTCTTTGAATTTTCGTGGCGCTTACAATGAGGATATCTCCGCAGAGTTTGACATTGTCGAAGGCGCCCTTTTTGCGTATGGCGGAGCAGGCGTACAATTGAGAAGCGTAAAGGTGGACTATGTGTATTATAATGACGTGGGAGCCACCCGCCTTCCCCAATATGAAAAGAGAACGAACATTGACTTTGGGGCGGAGGGCTTTATAGGCTCTGAGTATTTCTTTGACAATCTCCCTATGAGCGTTTTTGCTGAGGTGGGATTATTTTTGGAGATTCTTGATCGCCCAGGCCATGTCCGATTACAAGGAGGAATAGGAGCGAGATACCTATTTTAAGCGATGAAAAAGACAAGCATCGCGGTTATAGTATTATTGTTGGCGACGTTGCCCATCATTTATTGGAAACTAGGTGGGTTCAACGCCGTACATATTTACGTGCAAGACCGTGAAGATTTCAAGTTGCTTGGGCTCACCTATAGGGGCACGCCTCAGGACGCAGGAATGCTGGGTACCTTTCAACAAATAGAGGAAGTCCTGGATAAATATCCCCAAAGCAGGTTGCATACGATTTATTACACTGAGCCTGCCGGGAAATTGGATACCCTGGAGGTTTTTGTAGGGGTAGAATTTATGGAGAAGATTGAGGCGCAGGAGGACTTAAACCTGAAGGTAATCGAATGCACCCATGTCATCGTGGCGGAAATAGAAGCCCACAGGTTGGTAATGCCCGGCCCGGAAGAGGTAAAATCCAGGATAGATGCCTTTGCTAATAGCCAAAACATTTCCATTCAGGGGATTTATATCGACAAAATTATAGATAGCCGGCGGGTGGAGGTAATAGCCCCTGTCAGGTGAATGATGAGAAGCTGTAAGCTTTCCGATAATCTGGTATGGTTTTTAGGCAGGTCTGTTTAGGATAAAATGGCGACCATCCCTGTTTTCTTTTAATTACTAAAAACAAATGACTATGAAAAAATTAATGATGTTGGCTATAGCCGTATGTATTGTGATCGTTCAGGGATGTGAAGGCCCTATGGGGCCTCAGGGGCCTCAAGGCCCGGAAGGGGGACTGATTGTTTCCAATGCCTTTGAGTTGGGCAGTGTTAATTTTACTGCGGGAAACAATTACCAGGTTAGGGAGAATTTCGGGTTTGAGATCATGCCTTATGATGTGGTTTTGGTCTATATCCTGTGGGAGGCAGAAAACGGAAAAGATGTCTGGAGACTCCTACCACAGAGTGCTTTTTTCGAAGACGGAATATTGCAATACAATTTCGATTATACTGATCAAGAGGTAAGATTATTCTTGGACGGAGAGATAGCCTTTGGCAGTTTAGATGACTCTTGGCTCAGTGACCAAGTCTTTAGAATCGTCGTAGTCCCTGCCGACAATGTAGGACGACTGGATTATTCAGATTACGAAGGAGTGACCAGGATGTTGGGCATTGGCGAGGAAGACTTCCAAAAGCGATGAGAAAATAAAAAACTTTCCATCTTGAAGGCCATCAAGCACCCTGCTTGATGGCCTTTTTTATTTTGCTTTTTCGGCACGACAGCATTTAAAAAAGGTGTTTTTAAACGGTATCTCCGTTGGAAAATCGTTTGGATATAAATAATTATACGCCTATATTCCCCCATATTTTCTATAAAAATTATTAGAACATTTTAGTTTTGACCTTTATGAAAAAGATTTACGGGTTGCTGATGATCATAGGTGCTTTGAGTTTTCAGGCATGCGAAGGCCCACAAGGCCCTCCGGGGATTGACGGTATGGATGGCAAAGACGGGGTGGACGGTGAAGATGGAGGGCTGTTTTTAAGTGCGGTGTTTGAGGCGCAGGTGAGTTTTGAGGAAGAAGACAATTACCAGGCGGTATACAATTTGGAGATATATGAGGGCGATAATTTACTGGTCTTTATAGCGATTGGAGCCGATGACGATGACAATATTATTTGGATGCCCCTTCCCCAGACATTCTATGTGGCACAGGGAATGGTCATGTTCAATTACTATTTCACCAAACAATACTTTTCCATATTCATGGATACCACCTTTCCCCCTGCGGAGCTAGGGTCAGATTGGACCGCTGGACAATACTTCAGGATCGTTGTGATACCAGGGGCTTATCAGGAAGCGGCCTCCAGGATAGACTTGAATGATTACCACGCCGTGATGAAATGGTTAGGGAAGTCTGAAAGCGACGTCGAAACCTTAACCCATCGTTGATCGGTTGAATTCCCCTACAAAAGCCACCCCGGATGTTCCTGGGTGGCTTTTGTTTATCCAAAGTTCTCCCCCGGTAGGCATTATTTGATTTCAAGGGCTATCTTTGTATCATGCAATTACAGAACGATCTTTTATTGAGAGCCGCCAGAGGGGAGAAGGTAGAGCGAACCCCTGTGTGGTTGATGAGGCAGGCGGGTAGGATACTTCCTGAATACAGGGCGGTCAGGAATAGTGTCAGTGGTTTTATCGAGCTGGCGCAGACGCCGGAGCTGGCAGCCGAAGTTACGATCCAACCGGTGGATATATTAAAGGTGGATGCAGCAATTATTTTTTCAGATATTCTCGTAATACCTGAAGCGATGGGACTGCCCTATGAAATGGTGGAAAAACGCGGCCCGT
>CAZHZP010000161.1:0-6332 GCA_964537165.1 uncultured Roseivirgaceae bacterium
TGAACGTGTCCCGAAGCTTCTTGCAGGCCGACGGCAACGTGAAGAAAATCAATTCTTATATCACCAAAAAAGTAGCGGATAAACTCTCCGAACTCTTCAAAAAGGATAGGAAGCCATATGAGGAAAAATGGGATGATATCGGGCTTTTTGTGAAGTACGGGATGATCAGCGAGGATAAGTTCTACGACAAAGGAAAAGACTTTGCCCTTTTGAAGAACACCGACGGTGAATATTTCACCCTTTCGGAGTATCAGGAAAAAATCAGGGCCAACCAAACAGATAAGGATGACCAGGCGATCATGCTGTACGCCACCGATGCCAAACAGCAAGATGCCTTTATCCAGTCCGCCAATAAAAAGGGCTATGACGTGTTGGTGTTGGATTCGCCGATCGACAGTCACTTTATCAACCAGTTGGAACAGAAACTTGAGAAGACTTCACTAAAAAGGGTGGATTCCTCTGTGGCGGATAAGCTGATCGATAAGGCAGAAAGCCTGTCCCATGTCCTTACTGAGGAGCAAAGCAAGAAGGTGAAGGAGATATTTGAAAAAGCCATCAGCAACAGTGCCATGAGCGTGGAGGTAGAAGGTTTGAATCCAGAGGAGCTTCCCGTGACCATCACTATGGAAGAATTTATGCGGAGGATGAAGGATATGGCTAAAACCGGTGGGGGAATGGGCTTTTACGGAACCTTGCCTGATAGCTATAAAGTGGCTATCAACGGCAACCACGAGGTCATCGACAAGATATTGAAAGCTGAAGACGAACATGCACAGCTGAAAATTGCCAAGCAGGCTTTTGACCTGGCGATGCTTTCACAGGGAATGCTTTCCGGTAAGGATCTGACGGAATTTGTGAAGAGAAGTGTAGAGATGATCTAACCGACCCAGGCTGTTATTACGATCCCCGTCCATCCTTGGATGGGGATTTTTTGTTTCAAGGGGGGTTGGGAGCTGACCCCTTTTGAAAAGCAAGTGCAAAAGCCTTATATTCATAGCTTCGTAGCCTTTGATGTGGCGGAAATCAGTTCGTTCTATCCATCTATCTTTAATTTGTAATTCTATGAGTATTTTGAGAATTCTACTTGCCGTCGTTCTTCCGCCATTGGGTGTCTTTTTCACGGTGGGTGTGGGGAAGTCATTTTGGATCAATATCTTACTGACTTTATTAGGCTTTATTCCCGGAATCGTCCATGCCGTTTGGGTTATCGCAAAGAATGATAAATGATAGCAGTCACCATTTTATCGCTTCTTTTGGCTACCATCTCCCTGGTAGCGTTCGTTGCTTCCCTCAGCAGGCGGGACGAATGGTGGATAAGGATGTTTGACTTTCCCCGCTTGCAGATCACCTTCATCACCTTGGGAGCCATGATCCTTTTATTGTTTCAGGTGGATAGAGAGGCTACATGGATCTGGATCCTTTTGGGTTTATTGTTGATTAGCTCGGTTTACCAAATGGCTAAGATCTATCCCTACACTTTTTTCGCCAAAAAGCAGGTACTGGCTTATACGGAAGAACACGACGGACACTCGGTCTCCATCTTGATCAGCAATGTGCTGACCACCAATAAAAAATATGAACGGCTGATCAATCTGGTGAAGCAGTACCAGCCGGATATTTTATTGACACTCGAGTCTGACTTGGTTTGGGAAAGGGAGCTACAGGTTCTGGAAAAAGACTATCCTCACACAGTTAAGGTTGCTCTGGATAATTTTTACGGAATGCACCTGTATTCCCGTTTGCCTTTTGATAAGATGGAGGTGATGTACTTAGTAGATCCCGAAATCCCCTCCATTCATGGCGATGTGATATTCGAGTCAGGTGAAAAGGTTAAAATACATTGCCTACATCCGATGCCGCCCAGCCCTACAGAAAGCGAGACTTCTACCGACCGGGATGCCGAGTTGCTTTTGGTAGGGAAGAGCATTGATACGGACAAAGGACCGGAATTGGTTTTTGGGGATTTGAATGATGTGGCCTGGTCGAGAACCACCCGTTTGTTTCAGGAGATGAGTGGACTGCTGGATCCTAGGGTGGGAAGGGGCTTCTTCAATACCTTTCATGCGGATCACTTTCTTTTCAGGTGGCCACTGGACCACGTATTTCATTCCAATGACTTTAAGGTGGAGGAAATTAAGCGCTTAGGGAATATTGGCTCAGATCACTTCCCGATGTATATCCGTCTTCACCTGGAGCCTCGGGCCAAAGAGCAACAGGAAGAGCCGGAAGCGGATCAAGAAGAAAAAGAATGGGCAGAAGAGAAGATTGAAAAGGCGGATCCAAGGCAAGACTTGGATTAGGGAAGGGTCATCTATGGCATCATTTGGCTGATAGACAATAGGATCTAGGCCAGCTTCTTGCTATTATCCCTTGTTAAATTGAATAAACCGCATTGACCCCCTAGTGCCATGAAAAAGATATTAATTACCGGCGGATCCGGATTGATCGGCAGCGCCTTGACTTCCCGTCTTCAACAGCAGGATTACGAGGTTGCCTGGCTCAGCAGAACGCCTACCAAGCAACGGCAAAAGTCGTTTTTTTGGGACATTGACAATCTCACGATAGAGGAAGCAGCGTTGCTCTGGTGCGATGGGATCATCCATTTGGCAGGAGCAGGGGTGGCCGATAGGCGTTGGACCGAGACGAGGAAGAAGCAGATCCTAGAGAGCCGCACACAGTCCAGCCGGCTGCTTTTTGAATCCATGCAAAAACTGGACAAACGGCCGGAGGTATTTGTTTCAGCCAGTGCAGTGGGTTATTATGGTTTTGATACCGGAAGCAGATTGATTGATGAACACAGCACCCTAGGAGCTGATTTTCTAGCCGAAGTCGTGGCGAAGTGGGAGGAAGAAGTGCTTAAAGTACAAACACTGGGCATAAGAACCGTTCTTTTGCGTACCGGTACTGTTCTGGACAAGAAAGGGGGCGCTTTGCGGGAGATGTTAAAGCCTCCGGTAGCGGCGCCATTGGGCAGTGGCAAACAATATATGAGCTGGATTCATCTGCAGGATTTGGTAGGCTTGTATCATTTTTCCTTAACCAATTCCTTAACAGGCGTATATAATGCCGTGGCGCCACATCCGGTAACCAACAAACAGTTGACGGAATTGGCTGCTAAAGAAAAGGGAAAGCCCTTTGTACCTGTTCCGGTTCCTGGCTTTCTTCTGAAAGCAGTGCTGGGCGAAATGGCTAATATGGTGATCGGCGGAGGCAAAGTTTCCTCAAAGAAGATAGAAAATGAAGGTTTTACTTTTCAGTTTCCCTATATTAAAGAGGCCTTGGCAGATATTTATAAATAAACTGTACAGCTAAATTATAAGGATTAATTTGGCTCAGGAGGCGAATTTTACCAAATTTGTGAGTATAAGGTTTGAGATATGAATAAAATAAAAACATTGTTTGTTGTTGCGTTATTGTTGTGCGCAGGGTCCGTCCGGGCGCAGGTCGACTTAAGTTATTACCTTCCTGAAGGCTATACCTACAATCCTTCGATTCCCACCCCCGCCTCGGTGTTGGGTTATCAAGTAGGAGAGTGGCATGTCAGCCATGATCAGGTGGTGATGTATATGAAAGCACTGGCTGTGGCATCCGATAGGGTACAAATTGAAGAATATGGCAGGAGTTATGAAAAAAGGCCTTTGCTGTTATTGACCATCACTGCACCCAGCAATTTTTCCAGACTGGATGAAATAAAATCCCAAAGAAGCAATCTTCGTAGTCCACAGGCATCGGCTCCTATAGCGTCCATGCCCATTGTGATGTATATGGGCCATTCCGTTCATGGCAACGAACCTAGCGGGGTCAACGCCTCTTTGCTTTCTGCCTACCATTTGGCGGCTGCCAATGAGATTGCGGATGACTTAGAAAACATGGTGATCCTGCTGGATCCTGCGATCAACCCTGATGGCATCAACCGCTTCGCCTCCTGGGTCAATTCCCATAAAAGTTACCACATGAACGGGGATCCGAATAGCCGCGAGCTGAATGAAGCCTGGCCCAGGGGCAGGACAAACCACTATTGGTTTGATCTCAACAGGGACTGGTTGCCGGTACAACATCCTGAGAGCCGGGGGAGGATTGAAAGAATCCAGGAATGGAAGCCCAATATCGTGCTGGACTTCCATGAAATGGGAACCAACAGTACTTACTTCTTCCAGCCTGGGGTGCCGAGCCGCAACCATCCTTTAACGCCCAAGAAGAATTTTGAACTGACCGAGAAAATAGCTACCTATCACGCCAAGCATCTCGACAAAATCGGTTCTTTATATTATACACAGGAAAGCTTTGACGACTTTTATTTCGGTAAGGGATCTACCTATCCGGATATCCAGGGATCGGTGGGCATCTTGTTTGAACAGGCATCTTCAAGAGGGCATCTCCAGGAAAGTATCCATGGGCCGTTGACCTTTCCTTTTACCATTAGAAACCAATTCACCACTGCGATGTCTTCATTTGAGGCGGCACGTGATATGCGGGTAGAGCTGAATCAGTACATGCAGGACTTTTATAGGGAGGCCCTATCGGAAGCCAATGCAGATGCTAACAGCGCCTATATTTTTGGATCGAAAGACGATGCGGCGAGGGTATTTCATTTAGCGGATATCATCCAACACCACGATATCCAATTGTTTTCCCTTAAGCAGGATGTCACCCTAAACGGGCTGGAATTCCAGGCTGATAAGTCTTTTATCGTACCCTTAAACCAGCCTCAGTATCGCCTGATCAAGGGGATGTTTGAGACCAGAACCGAATTTCAGGACAGCTTATTCTATGACGTTTCAGCTTGGACTTTCCCTATGGCCTTCAATGTGGATTACCTGGCATTGAACAGCAAGATATTGAACCTCGCTGATGTAGAAGAAGTAACCGGTACTTTGGCAAAACCAGAAGGCACTGTGTCGGGGGCTGAAGGTGCCTATAGCTATGCTTTCGAATGGAAGGAATATTATGCGCCAAAGGCGGCCTATAAGTTAATGGACAAGGGGTATTTGGTACGCGTAAGCCACGAGGCTTTCCAATCAGGCTCAGGCACCCAGTTTGGAAGGGGGACGATACTGGTGTCCAAGGGACAATCCAGCGACAGTGACCAGGCATTTTATCAGGCTTTGCAGGAAGTGGCCAAGGAGTCGGGCATCACGATTCATGCGCTGGGCACCGGCTATACAGGTGGGGTGAACCTTGGATCTCCCGGAATACAGGTATTGGAAAAGCCTTCCATCGCTTTGTTAGTGGAAGGCGGTGTATTCAGCAACGAAGCGGGTGAGGTATGGCACCTTTTGGACCAGCGTTTCCAGATGCCCATCACGCTACTGGCGTTGGACCAGCTGTTACGGGTGGACCTGTCCAGGTACAATGTCATTATTATGCCTAGCGGAAACTACAACCAGTTAGGCAAACAGGGAGCTTCTAAGCTGGATAGTTGGGTGCGACGTGGCGGAACCTTATTGGCCCGGGGTACAGCCATGGCTTGGCTGGCACAAAATGAGCTGGGGAATTTTAAATTCAAATCTGAAACGGAAGCGGACAGCACTGTTCAGAAGAACTATGCCGAGTTCAGTCAGGATCAGGGCTCTAAAGTAACCGGCGGGGCAATCTTCAATGCCCAGTTGGATATCACCCACCCGATAGGTTATGGTTATACCCAGCCTGCCTTGACAACCTTTAGGTCGGGCAATCAATTCTTACAACCTGCATCCAATCCTTACGCAAATCCGATGGTCTACACCGATGCGCCTCTCGCTGCAGGCTACATCTATCCTTTTAACCTGGACCAGATCAAAAATTCCGGTGCTATTCAGGTTACCGGCCTGGGTAGTGGCAAGATCATCGGCTATGTGGACAACCCCAATTTTCGGGCCTTCTGGTTTGGTACGAACAAACTGTTTATGAACGGGATCTTCTTTGGACAAACCATTGCAACTGGAACAGCGAGGTAAGCGGGTCGAAGAGGAGGATCGGATCCCGATCCTCCTCTTTCAGACTTCTAAAAAGCAAAAAAGGTCTTTTCCCATCGGAAAAGACCTTTTTTTGATCATTATACAAATGAATTAAGCTTCAGCAGGAACTACGCTAACGTAAGATTTTCCGTCAGTTTTCTTTTTGAAAGCTACCTTACCGTCGGTAAGTGCGAAGAGGGTATGGTCTTTACCCAAGCCTACGTTAAGACCTGGATGATGCTTAGTGCCTCTTTGTCTTACGATGATGTTACCGGCGATAACAGCCTCACCGCCAAATTTCTTAACACCCAGTCTTTTACTGTGGGATTCCCTACCGTTTTTGGAACTACCTACACCTTTCTTGTGAGCCATAATGTTTTAAATTTATGATTATCC
>CAZHZP010000162.1:0-6285 GCA_964537165.1 uncultured Roseivirgaceae bacterium
TTTCCGGTGTGGGGCCATGTACTGCCGAAAAGGCAACTCCTCCTTTGGCAATGATTTTCCCATCTTTGATGACACGGGTTCTGCCTCCTCCTCCTTCTGGCCTCGTCCACCGGTCCTCATGAAAACGCGCCTCCCCGTCGCCGATTTCCAGCTCGCCGCAAATGTGGTCCTGGATGGCTTTAAAATCCTCTACTATTTGTTCTTTGCTGACTCTTTGCATGATCGTTATTGTTTATTCTTTTTTGGCTAAAGCCAATCGTAAATTCAAGGTTAAAATGGATAGCCAATACCGATGTTAAAGACCCGCTGGTCTTTTTTTCCCAGCGGGCTGCTGAAGGAAATGTTGTCCAAAATATACCGTTCTCCCTCCGGTCTGGCCGGATCATAGGCTTTGATGCCCATATCCAGGCGTAATACCAGGAAATCAAAATCCATCCTGAGTCCCAATCCTGTGCCTACTGCCAGTTCTTTGTAGAAACGCTTTACCTGAAAATCCGCTCCAGGCCTTGAGGGATCTTCCCGAAACGTCCAGGTATTCCCGATATCCACAAAGATAGCCCCATCAAAGTTACCAAACAGCTTTTGGCGGTACTCGAACATGGCCTCGAAGAGAATTTCCCCGGGCTGTTCGAAGCGGTAGTCATAGGTTCCGTCCTGATTTTGGTCCGGTGTAAAAGATCCCGGACCCAAACGGCGTGGTTGCCAGGCCCGGATACTGGTGCTGCCTCCGGCAAAGAAATATTTCTCATAAGGGAGAACCCCTCCGCTGACCCCATAGGGCTTGGCCAATCCCAGGTTCAGCCTATAAGCAAATGTACTTCTCTGGTTTAACGGGCGGTATCGTCTGAAATCTGATTGGAACTTAAGGAACTGAAAATACTGATAACTCCGGTCTCTGATGAATGAGTTGTTGACAAGATTGAAAGTGGTACCGCCACTCTCCATAAAAATCCTCCATAAGGAGGCCTCGTTTCTTTGACTCAGACCATACTGGTTAAAATTTATGATCAGCTGCCCTGAGATACTGCTTACGTAAGAGGGCATAAAGGAATTGATCAGGTTGTTGCCCTGTGCCTGGAATTCCTCCAACCTCTCCCTGAAGGCAGCGTCCAGGGAAGACCGAATCAGGTTGGCGTCCAGTAAGTTGACTGTAAACTGCTGACGGAGGTTGGAAGGCGCCCAGCTATAGGCCAGAATGGTGTTCAAAGCATCCCTGGTATATTCCGGCCGGTTGACATAGTTATAGCCGAATAGGACCCTCGTCCGGGGATTGTACCGTCCGAAGTTTTTCAACGACCAGTTATTGAATGGAATCAGGAACTGGGGGAAAATGACAGAGGCGGAAGTACTCAGTTCCCTGCTTCTGTACACACCGCCTTCGGTGGTAGCCGAGGCCACGCCTTCCAAGCCTGCCCGAAAGTTGAACTCAAAGATTTCCAGCCCCCGAAAGAGGTTTCTGTTTCGCAAGGAATGGCTGATAAATGGACCCGGCAGTTGCTCGGTCACGCTGGCGCCCAATTGGTTGGTGATTTGGAATTTCTGGTTAGGACGGGTCAATATCCGGGTTTGCAGTTGGTTGCCGACGGTGTCGAAGGTGATATTGACAAAGCTGAAGATATCTAGATTGGCCAGTTGCCTTTGGGTTTCTCTCACGTCTGTCTGGCGGTATCGCTCACCGGGCGTCAGGAATGTCCTGGAGTCAATGATCTTTTCTGAGTAGCGGTCCCTATACAGGGTATAGTTGATGCCGTTGTAGCTGATTTTTACTTCCTGGTCGGGAATGACTTCAGCAGGGGAATCAATACTGAACTGGATATCCCCGATCGTATAGGCAGGATGCTGGTCCGAACCGCTGGGGGTATGCACCAGTTGTTCTATGCCTACGGTATGTTCTACGGTATCTTTGTACACGTTGTATTCAATATAGGATTTGGAAAAATTATAGTATCCGTGATCCCTTAGTAAATCTTCTACACGTTGCCTTTCCCTCGTCACAATCTCCTGGTTATACCGCTTTCCCACCCTTACCAAAGAGTTGTTGTCTTTATGGAGCAGTTCGGAGATGTTTTTATCCCCGGTTTTGTGAAACAGGCTGTCAATCACGTAGCCCTGGTTTTCGGTAATTTGATAGGTGATAAAGGCTTTTCGGCGCTTTTTCTCCACCTCAGTGCTGACAGTGGCATCAAAAAAGCCGTGGTTAGCGAGATAGGAGGTGATCTGGAACTGGGATTCGTAAGTCTTGCTGCTGTCGTATAGGATCACCGGGTTGCCGGTTCTCATGAACCAGTTGCCATAGTTGAGTTTCCTATCCAGATTGGCCAGCCGGGAGTTTACTTTGGCATAGCGTTTTTCCAGCCTCCTTTGATCTGGATTTTCGTTGAGGCTCAGCTCCAAGAGCTGTTTTTCCTCTTCAAAATTCAGCTTGCGAGAGGCTAGTTTGGCACTGTCGTAGGCGAGCAATCCTATATTATAAATAAATACGCCGACCGAAAAATTGGTAAAGGGGATCCGGGTGTTAGGCGTTTGGATGATGAGGTCTTTGACATCTTCCGGGTCGCTGTTTTTAATGCCTTCTACCTCTACGTCATACACCAAATATTCGCCCGGTTCCAAACCTTTGGTCAGGGAACAGGAAGATAGGAAAAACAGAAAAATAAGAAAATGTATATATTTGGCTTTATTCACAATGTCTGATTATCCCTAATGCTCAGCAAAAATACGGTTAAGTTTATTAAATCCCTGCAACAGAAAAAATTCCGCAAGCAGGAACATGCTTTTTTTGTCGAAGGTAACAAAAACGTAACGGAATTATTAGGTTCAGATTTTAAAGTGACCCATCTTCTTTACACGACCAAATTTGCCGAGAGCCATCCTGAACTCGTCAGCAGGCCGGGAATGGCGGGATATGAGGTCGATCAAAAGACCCTTCAGGCCATGGGCTCTTTCGTCACCAATGATAGTGCGCTGGCTGTGGCAGATATGAAAGACAACCGCCCGTTGCAGCTACACAAAAACGAGCTGGCAATCGCCTTGGATGATGTAAGAGACCCGGGAAATCTGGGCACCATTATCAGGATTGCCGATTGGTATGGGATCAAGAAGCTGATTTTGTCGGAAGAAACCGCTGATTTTTATAATCCCAAAGTACTGAATTCCAGTATGGGTTCTTTTACCCGTATGGATTTTTTCTACACGGATCTTGGCGAATTTTTATCCCGCTTGGACGCCCCGGTTTACGGGGCTTTTCTGGAAGGAGAAAACGTCCACCAGATGGACCTGCATGCCGAAGGCATCATTTTGATGGGGAATGAGTCCAGGGGCATTTCTGACAGGCTGGCGTCGCGGGTGACCCACAGGCTGACCATTCCTGCGTTTGGCCAGGCGGAGTCACTGAATGTCGCCATTGCCACTGCGGTGATCTGTGACAATTTTAGGAGAAAGGGATAGGGGCTTTTTTTATGGATAGGAAGAACGGACCCCGTCCGGGATCTCTACCTCAGGCGGGATTTCGGCTTTTAAATAAACCTTAAATATAGATCCCAGGCCAGGCTCACTTTCCACTTCAATTTTTCCGCCGTTGTTGTTCACGATCTTTTTGACGATGCCCAGGCCGACTCCTGTTCCTTCTACTTGGGTGTGAAAGCGGGTGTACATGTCGAAAATCCTTTCCTTTTCTTGTTCCTTCACGCCCAAACCGTTGTCTTCCACCATCAAGAGGACAGTACCTTCTTCTACCGGCTTGGTCGAAACATTAATGATAGGCTTTCGCTCCGGATGGATGTATTTCAAGGCGTTTGAAATAAAATTTTGGAGCAGGCTCCGTACGTTTTTCCTGGAGAATTCGATAATCGGCAGGCGGGAAAAGTCTGCTGACAACACAGCACCTGAGGCCGAAATCTCCAATTCCAGGTCTTTTAGCACATCCTCATAAATCGTCTGGAAGTAGACGGTTGAGGTTCGGTGTTCCTCCTCTCTCCGCTTGCCGATAACTGACAATTCATCGATCTTATTCCTTAACCTTAGGATAGAATCCTGAAGTATCGGAACCAGCTGCGCTACGGTATCGGGATCACTATGGCTTTCTTCCAAGTGTCGGATCAATGCATCCAGGTTGTTGAGAGGTGAGCGTAAGTCGTGGGAAGTCGTGTACACAAAGGCGTCATGGTCCAGAATGATTTTTTCCTGCTCCCGGTTTTTTTCCCGCAGCTGTTCCTCAAGCAGTTTTTCTTTGGTAAGGTCATGGAAAATGGTGACCAGATGTTCCTGCCCGTCTCTATCTTTCGCCAACACACACTCTCCGTGCACCCAAACCAAATTACCGTTTTGGTGGTTGAGAAAGTTGTCATCATGGGAGGCGCCTGTTTCCAGGGTTCTCTTAATCATGTTTTCGGGATGCCTTTTGCGAAGGTCGTCTGAACCGTATAACACAGCAATGTTTTTGCCTACAAGCGACTCCAAGGAGTAGCCCAATAGCTTTTGGAAGCCGAGGTTCATGTCTTCTATTTTCCCGCTTCGGTCAAAAACAAGCAGGGAAGTGGATTCTGCATTGCAAAAGATATCATCGAAAACAAGTGAACTAGTGAGATGCATGCGTCTTTCTTTAGGTTTAAAGTCAAAATTCTGAACCACTCCTCCTACTATAAAAACTATGCCAGACCCAATAAAAATTCAGCTTGATCGCAGCCGTTTCCCTGCGGTAGGTTCTTTGGCGGCGACCTGTTGGCACATGCGGTTATGTCCTGAATTTCTTTTGAAGTCCCTGAAGGAAATTACGCAGCACCTGATCCAGGCAGGGCCGGTATTGGCTTTGTGAAGGGCTACGAAAAAACGCACTCAATTCATGTTTGCTGATGTGACGCCCGGCCTTGGAGAGGATTTCGAGCATATCTTCATCCTGCAGGTTTAAGGCGATTTTTATTTTCCGAAGAATGATGTTGTTGGTCAGCTGTTTTTCAGGAACCGCTTGCTTGCCCTCCCGTTTTCCCCGTTTGTAGTTAATCAAGCCATTGAGAAAAATGGCCAATTTAAAGTCATTGATCGGTTTGTACTCGGGATGGTCCTCCTTTTTAAGCCAATCGCTTACTTCCGCTCTACTCACTACCAGATCCCCCTGTCCAAATATGTTTATCATGGTAGCATCATTGAAATCAAAGGTATACCGCAAGCTTTTGAGAATGTCGTTATTGTTCATCGGTTTAGCTGGATTGATTTTTTCATTATCAATGGATTTTATGGCAAAGATGCCAAAGAATAGCAGATATAAGGCCAAATTATGGGACATTTTGCTCTAACTCCGCAAAGTGGGGAGGGTCTGACCAGCCATTCAATGCAGCTGATTACCAATGGCAGTTTGGTTGGGGATGGGTATATGATTTTCTGATGGAGGGATTATATGGGCAGAAATATTTCATTGTCACAGCGGAATGCCTATTTTTAAAAGGGTAAAAAAGCCAATGACCGATGAAGAATAACAAATACGCCCTTATCACCGGCGCCAGTATGGGAATAGGAAAAGCCTTTGCCTTGGAGTGCGCATCCCGGGGCATGAACCTTCTGCTGGTGGCTCTTCCGGATGCCATTCTGGAGGAGACAAGAGATGAGATGGAAAGCCGTTACGGGGTGGAGGTGATCAGCTATGGAGTTGATTTGACGGATCCTTTGGCAGCGGGGCTGTTATATGAGTATTGTATGCAGCAAAATATCCAGGTCAATGTCCTGATCAACAATGCGGGAGTGGGAGCTGGAGGGCGATTTGAAAACCTGCCCCGTCCGGCCTACCTTAACATGATCAGGTTAAATGTACAGGCCCTGACCCTGATGACCTATCATTTTCTGCCCATGCTAAAGGAGCAGCCATCGGCCTTTATCCTCAACATGAGCAGCATGGAGGCTACCCTGCCCTTACCTTATAAAAGCGTCTATACCGGCACCAAAAACTATATTTTTGCTTTCTCGCTGGCTTTGCGGGAGGAGTTGGTGCAGAGCAAGGTCAGTGTCTCCGTCCTCTGTCCCGGGCCTGTATTGACCAACCCTGATGGGCTTAAGCGGATGAACTCCCACGGAAGGAGGGCCAAACTGGTCATGTTGATGCCGGATGCTGTCGCTAAAATCGGAGTAGAAGGTCTGTTGCGGGGAAAAGGGGTGATCGTCCCTGGCAAACTCAACTGGAGCATTGTCAAATTGATGAAATTATTCCCCACCCAGATCAAGATGAGGATCCTTGAGCGACTGTTCCGTGTGTACCGCGATCATTGACAGAGGGACTTATTCAAAATAGCTTTTTAT
>CAZHZP010000163.1:0-6223 GCA_964537165.1 uncultured Roseivirgaceae bacterium
CCAAAGCACAGGGGGTATTGTTTTCCCTGCACCTGAAGGCGACCATGATGAAGGTATCTGACCCAATTATTTTTGGGCATGCGGTGGAAGTGTTCTTTGCTCCGGTGTTTGAGAAACACGCCGGTGTAATCGAAGAGCTGGGTGTGGATTTGAACAACGGCTTTGGTGAGTTCGTCAATGCGCTTGATAAGCTTCCGGAGGATAAGAGAAAAGAAATCGAAGCCGACATTGAGGCTTGCTACGGGGATAGCCCTGACTTGGCGATGGTCAATTCTGACAAAGGGATTACCAACCTACACGTGCCCAGTGATGTGATTATTGATGCTTCCATGCCTGCCATGATCCGTAGCTCTGGCCAGATGTGGAACAAAAACAACCAGCTTCAAGACGCAAAGGCGGTTATTCCTGACCGTTCTTATGCGAAGGTTTACCAAGAGACCATCGACTTCTGTAAGAAAAACGGCGCTTTCGATCCCAAAACGATGGGAAGCGTGCCTAACGTAGGTTTGATGGCCCAGAAGGCAGAAGAGTATGGTTCACATGACAAGACCTTTGAAATTGCAGAAAAGGGTACCGTCAAGGTGTTAAACGCTAAGGGTGAAGTCCTGATGGAGCATCAGGTAGAGCAGGGTGATATCTGGAGAATGTGCCAGACCAAGGATGCCCCTATCCAGGATTGGGTAAAATTAGCGGTGAACAGAGCCCGAGCTACCGGCGTTCCCGCTGTTTTCTGGCTGGATAAAAACCGTGCGCATGATGCGGAGCTTATTGCGAAAGTGGAGAAATACCTTCCGAACCATGACACTGAAGGTTTAGAAATACACATCATGGCGCCGGACGAGGCTACCCGTTTTTCTTTGGAAAGAATTAAAGACGGAAAAGATACCATTTCGGTTACCGGCAACGTGTTGAGGGATTATTTAACGGATCTTTTCCCGATTCTTGAATTGGGCACCAGTGCCAAAATGCTTTCTATCGTTCCGTTGATGAACGGTGGTGGCCTGTTCGAAACCGGTGCGGGTGGATCAGCTCCTAAGCATGTGCAGCAATTTGTAGAGGAAGGCCATTTGAGATGGGACTCGCTCGGTGAATTCCTGGCGTTGGCCGTTTCCCTGGAGCATCTTGGCGATACCTTCAATAATGAAAGGGCCAAAGTGTTGGGAGAAACACTGGATCAGGCTACCGGTAAATTTCTGGAAGAAGGTAAATCGCCTTCCAGAAAAGTGAATGAACTGGATAACAGAGGCAGTCATTTCTACTTGGCCTTGTATTGGGCAGAGGCTTTGGCAGCTCAGGATAAGGACGCTGCGTTGAAGCAGATTTTCACCAAAGTTGCGCAAGCTTTAGGAGAAAACGAAGCGAAGATTGTGGAGGAGTTGAATAATGCCCAAGGTTCGGCAGTGGATATCGGAGGATACTATAAGCCGGATACCCAAAAGACGAGCGAAGCTATGAGGCCGAGTAAGACTTTCAATGAAATCTTGAAACTGGCGAAGGCCAATTAATGAAATTCTAATTGAGAAATTAAGCCGGGCAGCAGCTGTCCGGCTTTTTTTATGGGGCAAGTTGGGTGATCTTGACCAGCGTATTCCAGTTTCGGGTAGTGATATCTTGGGAATAGTATTTCTCCAACACCTTCATCGCATCGGTTGTTTTGGACTTGGATACGTCCAGCACACTGAAGATCATCCTGTTTTGGTTAGCCAGAATCTGAAAGGATTTATCCAAAGAAAGCCATGGAAGAACAACAGGGCTTTCTATAGGAGCCGCTTTTAGAAGCGTCACGTACAGCCGCACGTCTTTATGGATTTCAACATCTTTATAAGGATTAGAGGCAATGACCTGCTGCATGTCTTCCATTTTACGGATAAGCACCGGGATGGGGAAATGAAAGGTTTCTTGTAAATGAGTGGCAACTTTGTCTTGCAGAACGTTTTCCTCTTCTGTTCCAGCCTTAAAGACCACATTTCCTGAATTCAGAAGAGTCTTAACTTCAGAAAATCCCGCTGCTTCCAAAGTGGCACGGAGTTCAGCCATAGGCACTTTATGGTGCCCGCCGACATTGATGCCACGGAGGAACGCAACATATACCTGTTGTTGAGGGTCGTTTTTCATGCTTCAAGAAATTGGATTAAGATAAAATGATAGGTTTATGTTTACGTGAAAAGCGTGTTTAGTAGCTCAGCCACAGTAAGCCGTCGATTGTTTTATAGAAACGTCAATCGCCAGCTGAAGAGCAAGTTTTAGCCATCATACACGCAAATGATAAGTAGCGTTACATCTTAGCGATCCCGGTCGTAACCCCTTTGTGAAGCGCAACCCCTCCCTCCCTTTTACCCTCATGCTTCATGCTCAGGATGTGTTTTTGGAAGGTGGACGAAGCAAACCGGATATTTATTGTTAGTTTACTTTGGGAACACAGAGGGCTAAATTCACAGATTTCATTTGTTTTCCAAGTTATTTATTAATTTTAATTGATGAGAAATCCTGAAATAGTCGCCCAACGCCTCGTCCACCAAGCAGTCGGCCCTTCGGATTTGGGCTCTCCCCATGAAGTGATAAAGTGGATGGGAGCGGTTCAGGCGCAGGATTACAGATCGTCGTTATGGGCGGTAGGATTGAGGATGGCTCCTGCTATAGCCTGCAACGAAGCTACTATCGAACAAGCCTTTGCGGAAAGGAAAATCGTCCGGACCTGGCCGATGCGCGGCACTTTGCATTGGGTGGCGGCGGAGGATATACGTTGGATGCTGGCGCTACTTACTCCCCGAGTGATCAAAAGCAGCCAGGGGCGGTATAAGCAATTGGAGTTGGATGAAAAGGTATTCGCCAAAAGCCGGGATATTTTTGAGAGAAAGCTACAGGGAGGCAACACACTTACCCGTTCAGAATTATATCAGTCGCTGCATGACGGGGGGATTTCCCCCCGGGGTCAGAGAGGCATACACCTCATCGGCCATTGGGCCATGGCAGGCTTGCTCTGCCAGGCTCCCAAAAAGGACAAACAGGACACGTTTGCCTTGTTGGACGAATGGCTGCCCGGTTCGAAAGCGAGGGGTGGGGAGGAAGCCCTGTCCACCCTGACGGAACGGTACATCAAAAGCCGTGGCCCCGCCACTGAATATGATTTCGCCAATTGGGCGGGGCTGAAGGCTACCGATGCGAGACGGGGATTTGAAATGGTCGCAGCGCAACTGGAGAAAACCACCTCAGACGGGGTTTCCTACTGGTTTGCTCCATCAGAAAAAGCGGCGGTAGATGCTGTAATAGGCCAAGTGGCCTGGTTGCTTCCTGCTTTTGATGAAATGCTGTGTGGGTATAAAGATAGGTCTGCACTGCTGGATTCCGCAGAAATAAAATCCACCGTCTTGAAGAATGGCATTTTCAAACCCATCGTCCTTTTGGATAACCGAGCGGCAGGTACCTGGCAACGAACCATAAAGGCCAGCCAGGTTAGGGTAACGTTTTCCTTTTTCAGACCTTTATCCAGTAGCGAACGGCAACATATAATCGATAAGGCCATGAGCCTGGAGAAGTTTTTCGGAAAGGAAGTAGTGGTGGATTTTTAGCGGCTTCCATTTATTTACCCAGGAAGTTAAACCTTCTGCCGTTGGGGGACTTTATATGCTTCTTTCCGCAACACTTTGGTAAGAATGGGCATGGCCACGTCCCTGGGGATAGTCTTCAGCAAACGGATACAGATTTTGTTGAAAATGCCCGGGATGATGACCTTTTTTCCTGCTAACAATTGCTGAACGCCTATTTCGGCCACCTCATCTACGCTCAGGTGGACCAATTGGCCCAGAAAACCGTGTTGGGTTATCCTTCCGGCATTTTCCTCGGAGGTATCCATTGGCCCAGGGTGTAAGACAGCTACATGGACAGGGGTTTCTTTTAGTTCCTCGCCCAGCCCGACAGAAAAGGAATACACATAGGCTTTGCTGGCCGGATACACCGTTTTGTAAGGCATGGGTTTGAACGCAGCAATACTTGACACATTGAGGATAAAGGATTTTTCCCTCTTTTTCAGCTCGGGAACAAACAGTCTGGTCATCAGGGTGAGTGCCCGAACATTGATCAAAATCATATTGTCAATACTTGAAAGATCGGCTTTGTCGAAAAATGAGCTTCCTCCGATGCCGGCATTGTTGACCAAGCCTGCTATTTCCACGTTTTGGGACAAAGCCCAGTCCGCAAATTCACGGATATTATCTTCATCCCTTAGATCCGTTTCATAATAGAGGGTGTTAATGCCGTGAAGCAGCGCCAATTCATCACAGCAGTTGCCCAAATTTTCCTGAGGCAAAGACAAGAGGATCAGATTACAACCTTGTGAAGCTAGCTGTTCGGCAATGGCTTTCCCCAGTCCTAAACTGGCGCCTGTAACAATAACATACTTCCCCTGATAAGCGTTTCTCATGTTTAAAATTGAATTTTAAATGATTTACGCCTACAGAAACAATTATTATACCTAGTGTGGCCCAACGACGAATTTGCCCAAGATTTCCCTCCGGTGATCAGACTCTGGTCACCAAAAAGCAGAAGGTATCTTTCCGAGCGGGTTGAACTTCCCCACCTTTGCTTTTATGGTTTTGCGGTTATTTAAGATAGGCGTTGCCGTCAGTTTAAAAAAGCCACCTGGCTAGTTCTGAAGATGCTGGGTTTATTCTTTTCTATCGGGTCTACGATTTGGCTCCTTTCAATCCTGTGCTAACGTCCGTCTTCTTTAGGTGGCCGCTTGTGCCAAAAAGACGCCAGTATGGATCCGGTGATGTTCATAAGGGGGCCGAATACAGCAGGGGCGAGGCCTACCGTGGCGATTCTCCCCATTTCCTTCGCCAGGCCCGAGGCCAGGCCGCCGTTTTGCATGCCGACTTCAATGGCCAAGGTTCGGCAGTCTTTCTCATTCATGCGAAACAGACGCCCCGTCCAATAGCCGACGGTATAACCACATACATTATGTATCAATACGAGCAAAATCAGCAGTCCTCCTATATCTAGCAGGCTATCTCTTCCCGCAGCCGTGATGATCACAATGATCACAGCAATGCCGAGCATAGAGACCAGGGGCATAAGTTCGTCAAGCCATTTCGCTTTTCCACTTAAAAATTTGTTGAAGAGAAGGCCGGCACCGATCGGAATGATGACCATTTTAACAATATCCCACATCATTTTCAGAACATTGATTTCTATAAATTCCCCGGCTAGGGTGTTCATCAGAAAAGGCGTTATAAAAGGTGAAAGCATGGTCGAAACGGCCGTCAAAGTGATAGATAGGGCCAGATTGGCTTTAGCCAGATAAGCCATGACATTCGAGGCCATGCCTCCGGGAACACAGCCAATAAGGATCAGACCAGCTGCGATCTCAGGAGGGAAATTACTCAGGCTGGCTAAGGTGAGGCCTACCAACGGCATAATCGTATACTGACAAAACGATCCAATAAAAACCCCTTTGGGCATTTTGATCACCCCCACAAAATCAGCGACTGCCATAGAAGTGCCCATCCCAAACATGATGATCTGGATCAAGGGGGTGATCAATCCGCTCAACTGATAACCGCCTACCGCTAAAAAATAATCCGGATAATACAACGAAGCCGCTACCGCCCCGAAGATCATGGTCGTATAGGTGTATCCTTGAAGATGCACATACCCGCGGATGCCGATGGCCAAAGCAACAAAAAAGCCGATGATAAAAGGGCCGGATTGGATTGGTTCATAGACGGTGGCTACGACGAGACCTATCAAAAGGCAGAGTGCGGCGATACCCAGTAAAATTTGATAATTTCTTTGCTTATTCAAAACCTATGCGTGTTAATCTTCTAATCAAAAATTTCCATTTAGCCCGCCAATAGGAAGCAGTCTTTTCGTATCTGTCAAAACGGAAATAAATATATGTTCTAATTGTGTTACGTCCAAATGTCAATGGCAAACTTTGTAGAACTTCTCTTAATAGGGGTTATGTTTCAATTATTGGCTAAAAATGCCATCAATATTCCATCTGGTGGGCGGCGCTTTTTCATTTGCCTCAGCCACGGGGAGTTTAAGAATAAGTAGCTGTAAGACAGGTGATTTAAGGTTTTTTATTTTTATTTAACATAAAACAGTTCCAATCCCGCCGTTAATTTTCTACCTTATTTCTCACTACTCACTATAACCACTGACCCGATGCCCAGCAAGAAAAGCGATAAGTCCGAGCGTAAAATCTTCGTATTGGACACCT
>CAZHZP010000164.1:0-6221 GCA_964537165.1 uncultured Roseivirgaceae bacterium
TAATGTAATAAGTTTCATCCTGGGTGAAATTTTCTCCAAAATGCTCCTTAGCATATGCAGTAGAAGGATGACACTGTAAGGATAAATTATCCCCGTCAAAGGTGTCCAGAAAGTCAAATCTGATCGGGAAATCATCTTCAAATCGATGATAGGCTTTCCCCAGCACTTTCTCTCCTGCCCTATACATCAACCAATCAAAAGACACTTCGAGCAACAGCCCTGAAGAAGAAAAAATCAGCCCGTTTTCTGGGACAATCATCTCAAAAGACCATGCATAATTGGACTCATTTTGTGGCAAGTCCGGGATGTTTTTTGCTAGCCACTGTCCCCCCCAGACGCCGGGCGCAAACCAGGGCCTCACGCGAAAATAAGATTCAGCCATCGCATCCAAACCCGCCCTAAAAGTCTCTCCACTCATCCAAGTAGCATTATCGGATCTTTGCTGATCAACGATAAAATCCACGTAGGGCAACAACCTCTTTTTCTCTTTGTTACAGATCACCCAATCCACAAAGAAAAAATGCTTGTACGCTTGCTTGGTATCTTTTACCTCCTCGGTGGCTAAATTGGTGATCGAACCTGCCCGCATCCTGTACTGCAGCTCATTTTTAGGAAGATCAAAATAAATCAAAACCCCTTCCTGTCCGATCAGCGACGCCCCACAACCATACACAATCGTGGTCACATCTTCCGGCTGATCCGCAGCAGTAGAAAAAGAAGAAAGCATATAATCACTTAGCTCAAGATCCGTCTTCTTCCCAAAAACCGGATCATCCCCTCCAAGATATGGGGCGGTGAGCTCTCGGATTTCAGAGGGGGATTTATAATAATCGGCACAATTGATTAGAATAAACTTTCTGTTTTTTCTGGTAAAATAGGAAGAAACTGCTGCTGAAACTTCGTTCCAATCAACGCCCACATACCCGTCTAGAATAATTTCTTTAGCAGTCCCAAATTGCTCAAAAAGACTTTCATAACCAGTGTGGATTTCGTCTGAACCTAATTCAAATGCAGGAAATAGATCGTATGCGTTTGAATCGTGATTTTTCTTTTCTAATGGAACCTGAGGCTGATTGCTTAATCTTTTCATAATTTTGTAACGTAAGTGCAGCGCCGATGCACGCACTTATATTTAGAGGTATTAATAGAAAATAGGGACGGACAAAAATCCGTCCCTGGGTAATTATTAAATTAATTTGCGTAACCTGGATTTTGAGTCAAAGATGGATTTCGCTGTAGCTCCTGCTCCGGAAGCGGAAAGAGCATGTTTTGTTCTTTGATGGAGCCGTTGAAGAAATTGGAAGCTCCGACTGCATCCACAAATTCAATCTCCCCTGTACCGTTGTTGGCAGGCTTGGGAAATTTTCTGGTTCTCATCACGTCGAACCAGATGGTAAATTCAAAGACAAGCTCTCTGACACGTTCTTTCCAAACTTCTTCCACAAACTGATCCACCGACAGCGCTGACAGTTCACTTCTGATTTCAGCAGGTGACTTTTTCCACAGAGCCCTTTCCCGAATTTGCGCCAGATAATCTACAGCCTCAGCAGTAACCCCTTCGGACTTGGCAATGGCCTCTGCTCCTATCAACAATACGTTGGCGTAGGTGTAAATCGGCATATCTTTATCCGAAAGTGCGGTCTCATAAGCAGCTTCCTGATCCTCCCACATAAACGGTGAACGCTGAAACTGAACGACTTCACCATCCACTTCAATAAAGGAATGGAAATATTGCTTTTCCTGTACCCTGAGATCTTCATCAGGATCATAAGACGCAATCAATGCATCGGTGGGGCCATAGGCATTATTGGCGATGGCATAGGCCAGCAAGGGAGATACAATGGAAGGATAGCTCCAACTTGGATATATATTGTTTACAATCCCTGTTTGATATTCATAATAGTAAATGAATTCGCTTGGTACCTGCTCTCTGTCTTTGATTTTGTTATAGGCTGAGCCGTTTTCAATTATTTCCCCTTCGCCATCCCTTGTATGTTGCACCAAAGCATAATTGCCGGAACTGACGATCTCCCGTACAGCTTGGGCAGACTTTGCATAATTGTCCTCACCTACTGCCGCACCGCTCATAGTCAGATAGGCTTCGGCCAAGACCGTCTGGGCAACGGCTTCTGTAATCCTGCTGCTGCTATTGACCATGCTCATTCCAGACAAGCCTCCACTAGCTATTGCTGATTCTAGGTCCTCTATTATCAGTGCATACACTTGGCTAGCAGGTGTTCTTTCGAGAAAAAGGTTGTCAAGGCTTTCATAGGGTTCCGTGATCAAAGGTGCCGCTCCAAACATCCTTACCAAGTAATAATAGTTCAAGGCCCTGAAAAACTTGGCCTCTGCCATGTATTGGTTCATCTGGGCTTCACTCAGCCCTGGAGTTTCCGGTATGTATTTAATCGCGTTGTTGGCTCTGGATATCCCCCTGTACATATCCGACCACATCGAATTAAAATAACTGGAAAGGTTAAGACCGTCGTGGGTCATATTCTGCCCTCTTTGGACGTGTACTTCCTGGCCTTTGTACTCATTGTCCACAAAACCCGACAGGTATGGGCCAAACATAATCCTCGACCCGGCATAGGAGCCCTGAGCTTCGTAAAACTGCATCGCACCGGTCCTATACAACGCATTCACAGCATCCCGTGCATGCTCGGGACGCGCGAAATATTGGTTTGAAGCCACTTCATCTTTGGGCTTTTCTTCTAAAAAACCCTCACAGGCAGAAGCCAATAGCAACACCCCTAAGTATATTATAGATAACTTTTTCATCTGTTTATAATTTGTTTTTCATTGGTCAGATGGAATCTCGCAGGATTGACAACCATACCTCCGTGCGTCGCTTTGGACCTGCTCGATTTCATTGAATAGATTTGGGATTAAAATTGCAGACTCAAGCCGACGGTAAAGGTTCTAGGCCGAGGGTACTGAAAGAAGAAAATATTCTGTCCCCATTGGTTTCCTTCCCAGGATGATGCTTCCGGATCATACCCTTTAAAATCATCAGAATTGATTAGAAATGCATTCTGCACACTGGTATAGACCCTCACTTTATTCAGTCCGGCTCTGTCAAGCATGGGCGAGTTGAATGAGTAGCCAAGAGAAATCAAATTACCCCGGATATAGGATCCATCAGCCACCCAATGGCTGTCCACTTCGCTGTTTTGTCCGGAATAAGGACCGTTCCTGATCTGCTGCACCATCGTGTTTTGATTGGTTTCCGTCCATGCATCATACAGTACATCTTTTAACCCACTGGCATATCCTGTTCTATCCTGAGTAGAGTGAAAATACTGCTGTAGAATGTCAACGCCTGCAACAAATTGGATATCCAACGTCAAATCAAAGTTTTTGTAATAGAAATTATTGATAAAACTCCCGGTCCAAGCAGGTAATCCGTTTCCTATGATCTTGCGCTCGGCACTTCGTTTAGCTTCACCCGGCACAGCTCCTACTTCAGCGGCTTCAGCAACTTCAGCGGTACCCCATGTTCCCAATCTTTCGTATCCCCAGAAGGAACTCAAAGATTCTCCGACACGCAATATGGTCTGACTTCCAGATACCCAGTTTGGACCAGGGAAGATATCCTCGTCATTCTCGCCGAGCTTTTCAATTTTATTTTCGTTGTAAGAAAAGTTCAAATTGCTTTCCCAACTGAAATTGGAAGTAGTGACGGGGAAGGCCTGTACCAAAAATTCTATCCCGTTATTAGATACTGAACCGATATTATCCCTCACCGCGGCAAATCCAGAAGAAGCGGGTACAGGTCTGTCCAAGAGCAAATCGGTGGTCAGCTTTTGGTAATAGTCGAAACTGAATACCAAAGCCCTATCCATTAAAGCTAAGTCAAAACCCACATCGAATTGTTGTGTTTTCTCCCACTCCAAGTCTGGATTAGGAAGGCGGTTTACAAAGCTAATTGGCGCCCTTGTTCCGTTGATCAGCGTAGTTCCGGTAGATATTGTCCCCAGTGATTGATAGGTAGGTATCTCGGTATTTCCTGTAATCCCAAAACTGGAACGGATTTTTAGTTCATTGATGCTGGACATGTTCTGCATGAATGGCTCATTGGATAAGACGTAACCAACTCCTACGGATGGGAATACACCATACTTGTTATTACCCCCAAATCGGGATGAGCCATCGACTCTTCCCGTGAAGGTCAGGAGGTATTTACTTCTGTAATTGTAATTACCGCGGAGAAAGTAGGAGTTCATACTCCATTCGTCATAACCAGAATTGGGAGTTCCCGGCTGACTTGCAGACTGCATTCTGTTAAACCTGAACGTATCATCCGAAAAGCCTGTGGCACTAACACTGAAAGACTCTGAAGTTCTTTTCTGCCAACTTAGCCCTGCCATGGCATTAATAGAGTGGTCACCAAATTCCTTGTTATAAGTCAAGTAATTCTCCTGTTGCCAATACAGCATTCTCTCATTTCCCAAATAAGCAGACCCATTCGGCGAAGAAATATTGATCAGATCTGTAGGACTATAAATCTGCTCATTGTAATCATTCTTGTCAAAACCAAACTGGGTGCGGAGATCCAGACCCGGAAGAATATGAAACGTGGTGTAGATATTCCCGAACAGCTTTGTTCGTTTGCGTAGCCTATCCTGTGTGGTCAATACGTGTACAGGGTTGGGGATTGCCTCAAGACCATAGGGATCAGACACCATTCCCGAATTGCTCCAGGTGCCGTCAGGGAATTTGACAGGGAAAATCGCCGGCATTTCAATCATTGACCTCCTGGGCATCTGATGTCCACCACTCTCTTCAAACACATTTTCATTTGTGCTGTTTGCCAATAAATTTAATCCTAAGGAGAGCCATTTTTTAGGGTTTGCATCAAAAGCAAACTTACCGTTGATCCGCTTCAGGTAATTGTTGAGCATGATACCCTGCAAGTCCGAGTAATTCACAAAAGCGCCGAAAGATGATTTTTCAGCCTTGGACTGGAATGACAGCTGGTGGTTTTGGGACAGTGCTGTCCTCGTCGCCTCCTCCTGCCAGTCGGTATCATAAAGAGGGTTTCCATTGGCATCAAACAAATTGGGGTCATTTCTGGTAAACGCAGGGATAGGGGCATTAGGACGATACTTACTGTGGTTAGCAAAACCCCGCTCCATTACTTCCATAAATTCCTCAGCATTGAGCACATCGATTTTTCTTGGAAGAACACCGACACTTAAATACCCGTCATAACCTACAGTGATGCCAGTATTCTGCGCACCTCTCTTGGTACTGACCATCACGACCCCGTTTGCTCCTCTGGCACCATAGATAGCTGTGGAAGATGCGTCTTTCAACACTTCCATGCGCTGAATATCATTTGGATTAAGAAATTCGATATTCTCCATCACCACACCGTCAACTACGTACAGAGGCTGGGAAGATGAGTTGATCGTTCCCAATCCTCTGATCAACACCCTTGGGCTGGATGATGGTGAGCCGGAATTCAAAAACACATTTACTCCTGCCACTTTACCTTTCAAACCCTGCAATGCATTGGCAACTGGGGCTCTTAAAAGTTCTTCTCCTCCTACTACACCCACAGATCCTGTAAGATCGGATTTTTTCTGCGTACCATAGCCTACCACTATAATCTCATCAAGGCTACCCTCGGCAGGTTCTAGATTAATCTCCAGCTCTGTCTGAGCTCCCAGGGGATACTCAAGAGATTCCATCCCTATAAAGCTAAAAACCAATACGGGATCTGGGGTATTGACGGTGATTGAAAACGCACCGTCAAGATCTGTTACCGCACCATTGGCCGTGCCTTTAACCAGAATATTTACTCCGGGAAGAGGTTCTTTGGTGGAACTGTCATAGACAACCCCAGAGTAGGTTCTGCTCTGAGTCTGGGCAGCGCCTAGCATCTGTACCAAAACCAAGAGTATGAGTGTCAACTGCAGGATTTTGGTCTGCCTCCACCCCAGATGCTTTTCGAGTATGCATAAAGATTTTTTCATGAATTTTGATTTTAGATTTAATGTTCGTATGTTTAAACATTTAAACTTAGAAAACTTAATCCTTACTAACAACGATTTTTTTATTTTTAATTTTAAACGGCTATAAATTAATGAGACATCTCGCAAATGAGTACCTGAAAATAAAATCCCGCCGTTTTTTTCTTTGCATTGATTCCTGATTTCGCGCACCATATGATTACGCATCAACAACCCTAATTTTATTTCACAAGACTCTGGAAA
>CAZHZP010000165.1:0-6157 GCA_964537165.1 uncultured Roseivirgaceae bacterium
TGGTAAGTGACGCTGGGACACCAGGGATATCTGATCCAGGTTTTCTGCTAGTCCGTGCGGTAAGAGAGGCAGGAATGACCGTCAATTGTTTGCCTGGCCCTACTGCGTTTGTTCCTGCCTTGGTTAATTCCGGCCTTCCGGCAGACCGCTTTACTTTTGAAGGTTTTTTGCCTCACAAAAAAGGCAGGAAGACGCGGATTGATGGTTTGATGGAAGAAACACGTACGATGGTTTTCTATGAATCCCCCCATCGTCTGGTGAAGACCTTGTCGCAGTTGGGTGAGGCTTTTGGGGAAGACCGCATGGCCTGCGTGTCGAGAGAGCTTACCAAGATTTATGAGGAGAACGTCCGGGGAACGTTGAAGGAACTCCTAGTATATTATCAGGAAAAGCCCGTGAAAGGGGAAATTGTTTTAACCGTAGCAGGAAAGAGTTGATATGAACTGGAATGATATATTAGAGAAGACCATTGCCATAGCCAGAGAGGCCGGAGGTTTTATACGAAAGGAACGACAGGTTTTTGATCTGGCCAAGGTTGAGCTTAAAGGCTTAAACGACATGGTTTCCTACGTCGATAAGCAGGCTGAACAAATCATTGTCGACCGGTTGAGCAAGATTTTACCCGAGGCTGGCTTTATTACCGAAGAAGGGACGAGCTCGGTGAAAGGCGAAACCTACAATTGGATCATTGATCCATTGGACGGGACGACCAATTTCATTCACGACCTTCCTTTTTATTCTGTGAGTATAGGACTTCAGAAACATCAAGAAATTGTCCTCGGCGTAGTGTATGAAATCACCAGAAGTGAGTGTTTTTATGCGCTAAAGGGTCGGGGGGCTTATTGCAACGAAACCCCTATCCGTGTCAGCTCTGCGGAAAATTTGTCTAGCAGTTTGATCGCTACCGGGTTTCCCTATGATACAGGAGGGCTCACCGATGCTTATCTGGCAATTTTGAAATCCCTTACCGAGAACTCCCATGGTTTTAGAAGGCTTGGAAGCGCCGCATTGGATTTATGCTATGTCGCTTCCGGCCGGGTAGATGGGTATTTTCAGCACAACCTAAAGCCATATGATGTGGCCGGGGGTCTGATTATCGTGCAGGAAGCGGGCGGTGTGATATCCGACTTCCAGGGAAGAGATAACTATATCTTCGGCGGTGAAATGGTGGCGACCAATGGCAGCATCCATCAGGAGCTGCTGGCTAAGACCGAGCTGCTGGTTTCCGGTAACTGATCGGTTCATCCGAGTGAAAATCACTGAAGACTCCTTATCTTAGGTTTTGGACAGTCTGCATGTCTGGTAGCCTGTTTATACAGGGTTGTTTTATGCGGTATTGTTTTTGTTTATCTTTGTCTTTATCCGCAGGGATAATTCGGAACAAAGCAAGACCTTATGAAAAAGACAATATTTATCATTTTGGCGGTTTTCGCCTTCTTGTTGGTCACTCTTATAGCATTGCCCTTTATTTTTAAAGACGAGATTCTCGCACGGGTAGACAAGGAGATTGCCGGAGCGGTGAATGCCCAGGTGTTCTATGATCATGATAACATCAGTTTAAGTGTTTTCAAAAGCTTCCCCAGCGTTTCGGCGACGATCCGGGAGTTTGGTGTAGTGGGGAATGAACCCTTTCAGTTCGACACCCTGCTTCACGCCAATGAGTTCCAGGTAGACTTAAACCTAAAATCGGTTCTTTTTGACGATGTGCCTAAGCTTACCGCGGTCCACCTGAATGGGGGGAGCGTGTATGTCAAGGTGTTGGAGGACGGAAGAGCCAATTACGATATTGCAGTGGATTCGGGTGGAGAGGAAGTCAATTCCGACACCAGTGGCTTTAACCTGGGTGTCAATTTGATCGAAGTCAATGAGCTTGATTTTATCTACGACGACCGTCAAATGGAATTTTTCATGGCTTTAGCCGATCTGAACCTGCGGGGCTCCGGCGAATTTTCCAGTGATGTATATGATTTGTTAGCTAAAGCGGATGTCAATATCGCCAGGCTGGACTATGAGGAGGTCAATTACCTCAGTAACAAAAAACTGGCTTTGGACTCACGTATTAATGTCGATATGGGGCAGATGAGGTTTGCGTTTGAAAAGTCGGATGTTGCCTTGAACGACTTTTTGTTTGGTATAGACGGTTATGTGGCCATGCCGGGTGAGGATATCGAACTGGATCTTGCCTTTGCAGGTAGGGACAATAGCTTTAAAAATATCCTTTCGCTGGTTCCGGGTATTTACACAGAATCTTTTGGAGGGCTGGAAACCTCCGGAACCATGGATTTCAAGGGGTTCCTCAAAGGCACCTATAACGACAATACCTTTCCAGCATTTGAAATCAGTTTGGTAGTAGAAGACGGGATGTTTAAATATCCTGATTTGCCCAGACCGGTCAGCGACGTTAATATCAACCTTTTGGTAAGTAATCCCACTGATAATCTGGACAACACCCAAGTGAATGTTTCAGACTTTAATCTCAACTTTGGAAGCAATCCCATTACGGGACGCCTGTTGCTAAAAAACCTGGTTACCTATGATATGGATGGGCAGTTGCTGGGTAAGCTTAATCTGGAAGAGTTGACCTCCATATTTCCCATCGAGGGAATGGAGTTGAGAGGTTCTTTAAATATTAATGCCACTGCGGAAGGCCGCTATGACAGTGTTGCGAACATCATCCCTAAAATTGATGCGGTGGCCGTGCTAAACAACGGTTATGTCAAGAGTACCGAATATCCTGCTCCGATAGAGAACCTGAATGTTAACCTCTCTGTCATCAATAATACCGGAAGGATGAATGATCTGGTGGCAGATTTGTCTTCTTTTGGGTTTAATCTCGAAGGCGAATCCATAGAAGGAAACCTGCGGATCAATGATCTGGACCGCTTAAATTGGGACGGAGCGCTCAAAGGAACGGTGGATGTGGGTAAGATCGCAACTATTTTCCCCATGGAGAATGTGATCATGGAAGGACAGATCAGCGCCAATATAGAGACCGAAGGAAACTATGCGGACGTAGAAGCTTCAAGGTACGACAGGCTTTCCACCAGCGGTCATCTTGAGGTAAAAGACTTTTATTATACCGATTTGGACTTGCCTCAGGGCGTCAGAATAAATTCAGCGAAAGGAGATTTCTCACCCAGTGCTATCAACCTGACTGATTTCGACGCACGGGTGGGCCAAAGCCCCCTGACCGCCAGCGGCAGTCTGACGAATTATATCGGCTACTTGTTTGGAGAAAACCAGACCCTACGCGGTAACGTCAATCTGTATTCTCCCAAGTTTAATGTGAACGAGTGGATGACAAGTACTTCGACAGCGGATACTTCGTCACTGTCAGTGATTGAGTTGCCGAGGGACATCGACTTCACCATGTCCGTCAAGGCGGACGAAGTGCTGTATGATAACCTGGTGCTTAGGGACATCAACGGAGCGATGGTGTTGAGGGACGGCGTACTTGCCTTCAACAATGCCTCTATGAGTACGTTGGGCGGCAAGCTGGCCTTGACGGGGTCTTATGATCCTAGGGTGATTACCGCCCCTACCTTTGATATGACATTTGATGTAATGGGGTTGAGTATCCGGGAGGCTTTCACCTCTTTTAACACCGTAAGGGCCTTTGTTCCGGTAGCCCAACATCTAACAGGTGATTTTACGACCAAATTTGCCATGTCGGGCATTTTAGGTCAGGATATGATGCCGGTTTTGTCTTCGCTGGATGGCCGTGGCTTGGTGAAGGTGGCCGAAGCCGCTTTGCGGGAGAGTAAGATCATAGAAGGCATCACCAGCCTTACACGCTTACAGGATGGGAACACCCTGACATTGAAAAACCTGGACCTGTCCGTAGAGATTGTGGACGGCATGTTGCAGCTTAAGCCCTTTGATCTAAATCTTTGGGGCTATGCGGCCAACATTCAAGGAAGCACCGGCTTCGATGGCAGTCTCAACTACCTGATCAATATGCAGGTTCCGGTAGAGAAATTTGGATCGCAGGTAAGCGGTTTGGTAGCTAACCTAACCCAATCGGATGTCTCCAAGACTTCTGTTCCGGTAAGTTTTAATGTCCAGGGCAATTATGCCAACCCCCGCATCAGCCTCGCCGGGGGCGACAATATAGAAGGGTACCTGACCAATGCCCTTAAATCCCGTCTTTCTTCCGCTACCGACCAGGTGAAGCAAGAAGTGGCTGCCGAATTTAAAATCCGGGAGGACAGTATTAAGCAAGAGCTGAAAGCAAAAGCAGAAGTGGCCAAAGACAGTGCAAAAAGTGAAGCGGCAAAAATCATCAACCAAACTAAAGACAAAGCGGTAGATGAACTGAAGGGCTTGCTAAAAGGCTTCGGCAGCCGGACTAAGGCAAAACCTGATACCGTTCAATAAGCTTATAATGTCGTTGTTAGGCGCTTCCCGCTTCCCCTCTACATGGGTGGTCTGCGGGAAGTGCTTTTTTTTTCATCCTACCAATAAATACCAACCAATTAAGGTAATGAAGGAAAGCGGTATTCCTATCCCGATCATCAATGAAGCCAGTCTGGGATTCAAGCCGTAACTGATCGCAATGATTGACCCTGCGATCATGGGCGCCATGGCCGCTTCCAGTACGCTGACCTTGTAGATCAGTTGTTCCATTGGACTGTCACCGAGAATCATCCCATAGAGCAGATAGATGACCAACGGCGTGACGAACAGCTTGAAGGCTAAGCCATACCAGAGGGCTGGATCTTTGATCTCTCCGAATTTCAACTTTGTCTGGAGTCCTACCGAGAGCAAGGCAATGGGGGTGAGGGTAAACGTAAAGCTTTCCAGGATATGCTCGGTCATTCCTGATGCTTGGATGCCGATTAGGTTCATCCCCAGCGCAATCACAAAGAACATAAAAGGAGGGAATATCAAGATGCTCTTGGTGATGTCCCTCTTTCTTTTTTTCTTATCGCTATAGATCGAACCGACTATGATGGCAAAACTGCTTACCAACACAAACGATCCGGGTTGGTCGATAAGGATCGCTATTTTCAGTCCTTCTGCTCCGTATAAGGCCTCTATGATAGGGATGCCGATGAAGGAGGTGTTGGCTAAGCCTGCGGTGATGATGATGCACCCAATAGTGCCCCGGTCCCAGTTTTTGATCTTGCCGATCTGACTGAATACCAGCCAGGACAAAAAGAAGCCGATCCATGCCACCAGTACGGGGAGGATAAGTTCGGTGCTGATGGCGATTCTCGGGATGTACAATAGAGCGATCGCCGGCAGCACAATATAGATCAGGTAGGCATTGAAGGTTTTGGGGGCGTTTTCGGGAAAATCGGGAAGCCGTTGTAGAAAGATCCCCAGTAATAAAGAGACAAATATTAAAAGTATATTGGGCATAAGATAGAGAATGCGATAAACGGTTAAAAGGAGAGCGAAGGGCGGTTAACCCATCCCGAAGGTTTTTCTTTTTTGTTGAAAATACGTTTGGAGTTGTGGGTACACCCAGCTTTCAGCCTCGGGGATACCGCTGAGGGTCAGATTGGCTCTTCCCTGCATGCCTTCTTCAGGTACTTCTAGACTTTCGATCAGGACAATGATTTCTTCCAGGCTCAAGGGGGTTTTAGTGCTTGCGGGGTGAAGGATATAGTCATTTCCATAGAAGTCCACCATTTCAAAATGGATTTCCCCATCAATGGGCGTGGCGTAAAGGCTGAGCGCTTCTCCCCACTGGCTTTCAGGATAGGTGAGTTTGGCGATAAGGGAGGTGGGACCAGTCCCGTCGAAATAAGAAGCAGGTCTGTACTTAAAATCAATCATACATAAAATTACAGCTATCCTTCTAAAATACATATTTTAGATCCTGATAAATGTCGTAACGGATGCAGCTGCTGCTATCCGTCCCATACTGACAGCGAAAGGAGGGATAAGCAATAGCAATAATCGTCATGCCTGGGTGACGGCTATGCCGATGGCAGTTAGGCAATACTTTGTGGATTTAGATGTCCTGTGCGGGGCTTTCCCCCAATGTCTTGGTGATTATGGACTGTTGAAGAAATCTTGTTTTAGTTACTGATTCGTAAGGCTGGCTGTTTGGACAAAACGAGCCCTTGTTCTAGAGCTAAATTAATGAAGCAATCAATAATCAATTGGAATATACGTTGTTTCGGTTTACTTTTGGCAAAGTAAAAAT
>CAZHZP010000166.1:0-6017 GCA_964537165.1 uncultured Roseivirgaceae bacterium
GGTTTGGTTTTGATCTGGTGGATGAGATTTTTGATCTGGTCGATTTCCCCGCCTTTGCCATCCGGCCAGTGCCGCCATTGATAGCCATATACAGGGCCTAAGTCGCCGCTCTCATCCGCCCATTCATCCCAGATGGTGACTTTGTTTTCGTTGAGGTATTTAATATTGGTATCCCCTTGGAGAAACCAAAGCAGTTCATGGATAATGGATCTCAAATGGCATTTTTTGGTCGTGACCAAAGGAAAGCCCTTCTGCAAATCGAAGCGCATCTGGTAACCGAATACACTGGTCGTGCCTGTCCCGGTACGGTCGCCTTTCTGGACACCGTTGTCCAATATATGTTGAAGTAATTGATGGTATTGCTGCATAATCTATCTGTAATAACACGATGGATTTCACGCAAAGGCCGCAAAGGTAATGCGCAAAGTGCTCAAAGATTTCTATCTATAGTGCTTAAACGTCGCTTTAAGTTCAATCTCTCTCTAATTGAGGAAGGAAAGAAATTTCAGTTGACGAAGGTTTGAACCTTAAGCTGCTCTTCTTCTTCTTTGCGCCCTCTGCGGAACCTTAGCGGTCTCCGCGTGAACCCCTTAAAGCTCTTCTATCCCTTATAGTGCTCCTCGTAGTACTTCTGGTAATCGCCCGACGTTACGTTCTTTAACCAGTCCTCGTTTTCCAGATACCAGTCCACGGTCTTTTCTATTCCTTCCTCAAACTGGAGACTCGGCTCCCAGCCAAGTTCTTTATTAATCTTGGCAGCATCGATGGCATAGCGAAGGTCATGTCCTGCCCTGTCAGTCACGTAGGTGATCAACTGCTTGGAAGTTCCTTCCATTCTCCCCAGCTTTCTATCCATCACATCGCAAAGCAACCTTACGATGTCGATGTTCTTCCACTCATTAAACCCTCCGATGTTGTAAGTCTCCCCTACTTTCCCCTTATGGAAGACCTCATCAATAGCCATGGCATGGTCCACCACATAGAGCCAGTCCCGCACATTTTCACCTTTTCCATATACCGGCAAAGGCTTGTTGTTTTTGATATTGTTGATGCAGAGGGGAATCAGCTTTTCAGGGAATTGATTGGGTCCATAGTTGTTGGAACAGTTGCTAATCACGGTGTTCATTTTATAGGTATTGGCATAAGCCCTTACAAAATGATCAGAAGAAGCCTTGGAGGCAGAATAAGGTGACTGAGGATCATAGGGGGTTTCTTCCGTGAAGAAGCCACCTTCATCCAGTGATCCATATACCTCATCCGTGGACACATGGTAAAACAGGTGTCCGGTGTTTCCCTTCCAGAAGCCTTTGGCGGCATTCAATAAGTTGACCGTCCCGATCACATTGGTCCTCACAAAGGCCAAAGGATCGGTGATGCTCCTGTCCACGTGGGATTCGGCCGCCAGATGGATCACGTCGGTGATCTGATAATCATTAAATACCTTATTGAGATTGGTTTCATCCAAAAGATCCACCTTGGCAAAAAAATAGTTTGAACTGCCCTCCACCTCCTTCAGGTTTTCCAGATTGCCGGCATAGGTCAAAGCGTCCAAGTTGACAATTTTATACTCAGGATACTTTTTGACAAAAAGTTGTACCACATGCGACCCGATAAATCCCGCACCTCCGGTGATCAAAATTGATTTTTTCATATTGCTTGCTATTTTATGCTTTGAATTTTGAAATTAGCTTACTCAGCCAACCTGGGGAATAACTGTTTTCTTCCTCATAATAATTGCCACTATACCGGCTTTTTCTCATGTATGAATAATTATACCCGTAGCCGTAGTTATATCCGGCAAAATCATACAGGTCCCCGCCGCTCTTCACCCCGTTAAAAATGGCATAAAAATTAGAGATCTGATCGCTGGCATACAGGTCATTGATCATGAGCAGGTGATTTTTATGGGTATAGTCATGCCGGACAATATAGAGATTGATATCTGAAAAACGAAGCAGGTCCATGGTCTCCGACACCAGACCGATAGGCGGGGAATCCATGATGATGATCTCAAATTCCGACTGAAGCTTCTCCATAAACGTCATCATCCTGTCTTTCAGCAACAACTCGGAGGGGTTGGGGGGAACCGGGCCGGAAGGCACCACATACAAGTTGTCATAATCGGTAGGCAGAATAATGTCCTCCGCAGAACATTTATCAATCAATAAAGAGGACAAACCCTGCTTGTTGGACACTTTCATATACTCTGCCAATTTGGGCTTTCTCAAATCTATCCCCACAATACAGGTTTTCTTGCCGCTCAAAGCCATGGCAGAAGCGATATTGATACTGATAAAAGTTTTTCCCTCGCCCGCAATGCTGGAGGTCACAAGAATGCTTTTGCATTTTTTTTCACTGGCGATATAAAACAAACCCGACCGGATGGACCTGAAAGACTCCGAGGCCAAAGCCCTGGGGTGTTCGCCTACCAGCAAGTTGGTGTTCTTGTCGCTATAGCCAATGGTACCAAGCAGGGGGATCTTTAAAATGCTCTTGAGCTGGATCTGGTCCATGATCCGGTTGTTCAGGTAATGGTACAACAACAGAAACCCGAAAGGAATGAAAAATCCCAATCCTATGGCGTATGCATAGTTTTGGGTCTTGGTGGGAAAGATCAACCTGCCTTTTTTGGCATAATCCACCACCGAATTGTCCGGCACGTTGGAGGCCTTGGCTATTCCCGCTTCCGCCCGTTTTTCCAGCAGATAGGTATAGAGATTTTCCCTCAGCTTAAATTCCCGAAAAATAGTGGAATAATTAGACTCAGCCTCCGGGAGGTTGGAAAACTGACGGTCGTAGGTCCTCAGCTTTTCAAAGTTTTCCCGTTTTCTGTTTTCCGTGTTCCTGATCAGGTTATTGATGTTTTCGAACACGTTGTCCCTGACCCGCTGCACCTGTTGGTCCAGTACAAGTACATCCGGATGGTTATCATTGACGATAGACAAGAGCTTTCTTCTTTCTAAAGACAGGTCTACGAGATTCTTTATCAATCCATTGAGCAAAGCATCGTCAATGCCGATTAAAGAGGGGGCGACGATGTCTTCATAAGAATTGCCTTTCTGCTCCAGGTAGTCCTTCAGTGACGTGTAATACGCCAATTCGAATTCAATGGCCTGGATATTGGCTTCCAGCGATTGGATATTATTCAACACTCCCCCGAATTCCGCATTCACATCGAGCAGTTTGTTCGACACTTTAAAATGCTGCATACGGCTTTCGACCGAATTCAGGGAGTCCTCCACCATAAACAGTTGCTCATCTATAAACCTAAGGGTATTTTCGGATATCCTGTTCTTTTCGATCAGATCGTACTCGATAAAAGTGTCCATCAATGCGTTGACGTAATCCCTCCCCTTTTCGACCACAGTGGTCACGAGGCTGACCTCCAGCACTGAGCCGTAATCATAAAGGGGCCTGACGGTAATGGCTTTGGAAAATCGCTCCGCCTGCGTGGCGGGATGTTGCAGGACAAAAGAGACCTCGCTCCCCGCTCTACCGGTATGGAGCAGATCAACGGAAAATTTCGATCTGGGAGTTTCAATAGTCTCTCCGAATCTAAACACCTTGTCAAGAAGGCCCGGATCCATGTTTCCTTCATCCTTCCCGGAAAGAAAATCAAAAAACTTTTTTTCCACCCCTGAAAAGGAAAACTCCTCAGCGGACAAAATATTCAAACTCATCCTTGTGCCTGTAACCTGGGGATGATCCCAGTCGACATTGACGTGGATCGGAGAATCAGAATAAAGCTCGATGTCCTTAATATTTGTGGAGGCGAAATAAGCCACATCAAAGTGCAGCTTAGTAAGGGCGGCCTCTGCGAGGTTTTCAGAGGTAAAGAGCAGTATGTCATTCCCCAAGTTGTCCACATTAGTGAAAATATTGGACCGGTCCAATACCCTGACCTCAGGAGAAGAGTTGCTCTTGATCATCACACTGCCTTTCACTTCGTACCTCTCTACCGTGTAGCGGTGAAACAGAAAAACGGCCATTAGGCCCAACAGGATAAACAGCCCATATAACGGCCAGTACCTGGAATACTTGATGATATAATACTTGATATCAATAGGCTTCTCCTGCTCTTCAAACTTGGATAAATCGAGCTTTTCCATAATCAGAATATTCCAGAAGTGATGCCATAGAAAAACAACAAGGCAGTAATAATCGAAATGCCGAGTTGCAATGAAGAAGACAAATTATCGCCTGTCCCGATCTGCCTGATCTTCATCGGCTGTAGGTACAAAATATCGTTGGGCTGGATAAAATAAAATGGAGAGGCCAACAACTGCCGGTCATTGAGGTTAATCTGATGGATTCTGGTCCCGCCATCGTATTGCCGGATCAAAAACAATTCGTTCTTCTTGGCGAGAATATTCGATTCGCCGGATAAAGCCAAAGCGTCAAAAATAGTGGCCCGGTTCTTCAAGATCATTTTGGTGCCCACGCTGCTGAATTCCCCCAAAGCGGTAAAACGGATACCACCCGACCTTAACCTGACATAAACCTCTTCCTTGAAATAGGCATTGACCGCCGTTTCGATTTTCTCCCTCGCCTTCTCCTCTGTCAACCCGGCGATCTCAACCAGTCCGATAACGGGCATCCGAACAAATCCGTTTTTATCGATACTGTATCCAGAATGAAAATACACGTCGCCCCCGGCCATTGCCGAGCCCGTACGGGCATTGCTTGTGCCCGTATATTCAAATGCTTTTAGCAATTCTTCGTTGGAAGAGGCGAAATCTATATCCACGATATCAAAGGGCTGGAGCACATACTCATAATCAACCTTGGCATAAGGGATAAACTGATCCAACTCAATGGCCTCGTTTTCGGGAAGGTTTTGTAGGTAATTGATCCTTTTATTGCTGATGCAGGAACCCGCTACCAATAAAAGAAATAAATACAGCGCTGCTCTCATTTTTCTGTTTCGGAACTTACCAAAATTAAATAAATATGTATGGAATGAAAACGTAACAGCTTTTAATTTCAGCCCTGCTGTTCCCCTTGTGTTTGTAGCAGCCTTTGGTAGTTTTCCAAAATCGCCTGGTGAAGACGGCGCCTGTTATATTTTAATGCCACTTTCTTGTATAAATCATCTGCAAAACTGTACATCTTTTCTTTTTTCACAAAGGCAAATTCCAGCGCCTCCTGGAGCGCCTGCTTGTCCTTTACCGGAAATACCAAGCCGGTTTTTTGATGATCTACCAGATCCGTATTCCCCGGAATGTCAGAGCAGATAATCGGACAGCTGATAGCGCCGGCTTCCAACAACACATTCGGGAAACCCTCCCGATGGGACGCATGTACCAATATATCCGATATGGCCATATAATGTGAGACGTGATCAGTCCATTCTATGTGGACGATCCGGGGGTGGTCATTGATCTTCCGGATCACATCACTTGCCAGCGGATTCAAATCCTGCTCGAAAGATCCCAGTAAAACCAGTTTAGACTTGTTGACGATTTTGGACTGCAAAAATGCCCCAACCAAATCCTCAATCCCTTTGTCTTTTACCAACCTGCCCACGGCAAGGATAATAAAATCATTTTCAGCGGGGGCAACCCTCATCATGGCGGCTACAAGATGGTTTTCCTTCAATTTACCCCTGTTAAAAGCTTCCAAATTCACACCGTTAGAGGAGCCTTCCGCAATCACCTTGATTTTGGAGGCATCTACAAGATTCTCTGCCACGATAAACTCCTTCAAAGAAACGGAATTGGGCCACAGTTCCGTACAGGCTTTAAAAGTAAGTTTTTCCATGGCTACAAGCACCTTTCTTTTTTGGTTGGTCGTCAATACATAGGGCAACCCTGCCAAAGTATGTATCCGAACCGGTATCCCCGCTATAGCTGCCGCAATCATACCCAAAAGACCGGCTTTTGGCGTATGGGTATGGACGATGTCCGGCTTTTCTTCTTTAAAAAGCTTGATCAACTGCCAAATACAATAAAGATCCTTCAGCGGGGTGATCTTCCGTGTAAAAGGGATCACCCGATGCTCACAACCTTCCCTTCTCA
>CAZHZP010000167.1:0-6013 GCA_964537165.1 uncultured Roseivirgaceae bacterium
CAAGGAGAACTGACCGGTTTTGTAGATTAGACCCGGCCTTACTGTATGAATTGTCCAGTCATAGCTTGCAATCTTATTCTGATCGAAATCTACATTGATTTTCAATGCATTAGAAACCATATCATGTATAGTTACCGTTACATCAGCTGAGGTAGCAATACCCAAATCCGGAGCTATAACCTTTATATTCGTTTTTGAAGCTTCTGTAACCGTTGCTTCAATTCCCCCAAACATCACTTTATTACCTTCAACGTCCTGACTGAAATTGACCCCGGTAATTTCAACTGTAGATCCGTAAAAACATGTAGGGGTTAATTTTGCTAACGATGGAGGTTTCAGATATGAAAAAGATTTTCTATTGGAGATAAAATTTGCTACCTCCACAGATATCTCAACGCTTGATGCATCAATTCCATCCGGGACCTCAACCTCTATCTTTGTATTTTCCACTGATACAATATTTGCGGCATCTGTCAGATTAAACCTAATCTTCACCTTGGACTTATCCGAACCAAAATAATTCCCAATTATTGTAATGGTATCACCCTGTTTTCCGAATCCAGGGGAAACAGAATCAATGAAAGGTGCTTTGGTATTGACATAGGAAAAAGATTTCTTATTGGATGAGATACTTGCAACATGAACGGTTATATCCACAATCGGCTTCAAAAGACCTGCTGGCACTGCAACCTCTATTTTTGTTTCAGCAACAGACACAATATTTGTAGCATCAATCATATCAAACTTAACCTTTACATTGGATTTATCCGAACCAAATTGATTGCCTTTTATCGTAATGATGTCATCCTGTTTTCCATTTTCAGGTGATATAGTACTTATGGTAGGAACCAAAGTAGGGCTGCTATCTTCTACCTCTTCTCCACAGGAACTGATCAATATTATGGGAATAATAAAGATCAACAATAGAGATTGAAAATAAAAAAACTTCTTATTCATAAAGTCAATGGGTTTTATAGTGTATAAAATAAAATTCTCAGATATTAATACTCAAGTATATCTTCATACGACCTAAAAATCATAAAGATTATCTAATATTTAATAGATTGTGATGCATAAAATAACTATTAAAAAAATGTTTATAAATAATTAAACCTATAGAGCAATGAATTAATATTTTCGTTCAGTTCTTCTTATGCATCTGTTTGGCTTTGGAGCATTCTCTCCCTATCTTATTTCAATTTTCGTATCTTGAGGTTTTTATACCACACCTTAAAGCCATGATTTTGCAAATCTAAATGACCGAAAGATGATTTCATGAAAAAGGGATTGTCTTTCCATTTGGATTCAGCGACTTTTGTTTTCCAATCATCAGTACCAATCTGGCACTGCAACACTATTGCACCATTTACCCAATGAGTAATCAGCCCTTTAGCTATCCGAATTCTACCACTATTCCACTCCATAGCCGGGTTTACTTTCTTTTTCAAAGAAGGAGGATAGACATCGTAAAGAGATCCAACTGAGGTCTTCGAGAAATTTTCATTTTCTCCAAATACTTGATATTCGGCTCCTGTTTGATAAGGTTGCCTCCACTGCTGCCCTTCTCTCACCCTATAAATTACACCGCTATTCCCCTTTTCAGGTATTTTCCACATGAAAGTGAAGTCAAAATCTTCAAACACATCAATGGTCATTAAATCGTTCCCCTTTGTACCATCACAGTATATTGCATTGTCCTTTACCGACCAGGATTTTGGAATATCTCCGTTGTATGCTTTCCATCCCGTGAGGGTTTTACCGTCGAAAAGAAGTTCCCAGCCCTGTTCAAACTCCTCAGGTGTCAGGGAATTCTCTGCCTCTTGTGCAAATATTGAAACGGGTAAGAATAAAAAGATTACGTAAATAATTGTTGTTTTCATAACTATCATTGCATTGTTTGTAGTTTCCATCCGGGACGATAGGTGTGTTTAATCCACTCTTCACACATGTTGAGTGCGTTCCATTTAACCAACTGTTGGGATTCACGCTCAATACTTCGGGTGATGATATTGCTCGAGAATGGGGTTAACTTTGCAGTGGTAAGTTCCTCGTTAGGTGAAATATTGGTTACTTTCATCTGTTCTCCATCCCATAGAAGCGTTTTCTGAAGCGATTGCAATCGTACTGCCAGATTTCCCATTACTACCATTTCATTGAAAGGGCCTGCATAGCTGAATTCTGAAGAGGGTTGATCACCATTTTTGCAACACTCCACGAAATGCATCTCATGCCTGCCCCCTCCCAGTGGGTGATCAGGTATTCTTTCCAGTTTCACCTTTGTTTGAGGGATGTATACCGCACCATTTTTATAGACTTTCCACTTGGCACCATATGCTTCAGCGATAAGTGTAGCCTCTGATCCGACAAGCATAAATCCTCCACCGGGATTCATGGGTGCATCTTCAGGCAGATCATAGGGACGTGGAGGCATCAGTCCTCCATCGTACCATGTAAGCTCAAGTGCCGGGAGCTGACAGTAAGGTAGATTGGCCCTTGCTGGAAATTGATAACTGACTTTTGCAGATACAGGTGCACTTTCGGTGTTGACCAGTGAGGAGCGGGCCTGAAAAGCGACAGGGTGGCCCAATTTCAATGCATAATAGGGCACATCGAGCAGGTGGCAGCCCATATCACCAAGGGCACCGGTACCAAAATCCCACCAACCTCGCCATATCCATGGATGATACTCTGGGCTGTAATCCCGCATGGGTGCCGGGCCAATAAACAGGTCCCAATCCAATGATTTCGGAATGGGCACTTTTACGAGAGGCTTGGGCATACCTTGTCGCCAGATCGGCCTGTTGGTCCACACATGCACGTCGCGCACTGCTCCCAGACAACCACTCTGCACCACTTCAGCCACTTCATAGACGGAGTCGTTCGAATGTCCTTCATTTCCCATCTGTGTTGTCACACCTGTTCGCTTGGCCAACCCCGTGAGATACCTTGATTCCCATACTGAGTGTGTCAGTGGCTTTTGCAGGTAAACATGCTTTCCGGACTCCATGGCCGCTGCAGCAATTACCGTATGTGTATGATCAGGGGTAGCAATTACCACAGCATCAATATCTTTCTGTTTCTCCAGCATTACACGATAATCTTTGTACCGGACTGCATTGGGGTAAGAGCTGAAAACTCTCTCGGCATAATCATGATCACAATCGCACAATGCAGTGATATTCTGCCCCACCATATTTTTCAGGTTCACTCTTCCTTTACCTCCAATGCCAATTCCGGCAATATTAAGCTTATCGCTTGGCGCAATGTGACCCAATCCGGAAACCACACGACTTGGAAGGATGGTAAGTGATGCACCTGTCAAACCAATGTTCTTTAAAAAATTTCTTCTTTTCATTAGATTAAAATTAATAATTTCCAAAGGTATCTTATGGAACTCGCTTTATTGACTCAGTCGATGACTTCGTAATTCATCTACTTGTGTGAAAATGATTCTCATGCTCGTTTCATACTTCTTTATAATTACACAACACGGTCAGTGATAAATCACTATAAACATTTCTGTCTAACTACTTCCTGACATGCTGCAGCCATTCAACTGTCCTTTGCCTCATCTCATCCGAAAAGCGGTTGTAGTCCTCAGGTGTAAAAACTTTCAAATTACTTCTCTCATTGTAGAGGTCATACACTTTTTCAACTTCCGTCAAGCTTTTTTGAATCTCAGCAAATGAGGCAAACTGATCCCATGTAGGTGCTATAATCATAAGTGGACGAGGAGCAATGGCAGCCATGATCTCCTGAAAATCATATGGCAATCTCTTTTCTTCACCAATAAAAAAACCCAGACGGGGAAGCAACCCATGCAGATGTGAATATTCGTATATTCCTTCACCACCATTTTTTTTGATATTACCACGCATAGGTGTAAATCCCGATACAGAGATTACACCCGCTATACGCTCATCAAGAGCAGCACTGTACAATCCAACAGCCCCTCCCAAAGAGTAGCCTGCAACATAGATCTGGCTTGGGTCAATCTGCTCGTTCTGAGATAACGCGTCTACAGCCCATCTGACATCAGCAACCATTCTCCCCATTTTCGACCAGTTTGGGAATCGCTCATAGAACAGGCGACCTTCTTCAATACGGCTGCCAAATCCAATCTGGTCAAAGGCAAAGACAGCAAAACCGGCATTCACAAATCTGTTTATGATATCTCCAGCCTTTACAAATCCCGTGGAATAGGCATATTCATGAAGATATATCACAACCGGTTTCTTTTCAGGTGTCCCGGTTTGTTTCTTTGTTTCTGTCGACATGAAAAGCTGACCAAAAAGCATCGAGGTGGTCTCTACATCGGAACGAATGCGTGGATAACCAACTACATCCCGCATATAATCTGTATGCTGACCAGGGCCAACGGAAGGCGGCTCCTCACCCAGTCCCCACACAATCTGCTTCTTAATATCTGACGCCTTCTGCTCCCACTGAGATCTCTTTTTTATGGATCTGTTTTGATCATCAACAAGCAATTGAGCTGTTTCCTTTAATGGATAACTCAGAGGATTGATATTTTCACCACTCAACTGAAGCCATTTTGAAAAAGAGTAATCGTAATATAGTTTGTTGTCAGGCTGAATATTGCCTCGTTCAAAAACAAAGTCACAAAAATCAAGATATCGCTCCAGGTCGGTATTTGAAGGAGCATGTAATCCATGCCGCAGATCCAGTGCGATATTATCCTCTGCGTCGAGGAACCTGTATACATTTTTGGCTGATAAATATGCTTGTTCAATCCCCCAAGGGTTCCCTGCCGATTCATGTATGGATGAAGTGATCATCAACCCCCGTGGAGCAATGAGTGACATAAGTGAATTTGCATCGACAGGGATCCGATGTTCGTTGCCCACAAAGAATCGGAGTCGGGGATGCAACCAGTGTGGACGGATCCTGGTCAACACTTCAATGGTCTCACTATTATATTTATCGGCTGTATAACGAAATGGATTTTCGCCCCCGGTGCCGCCACTTATTGGGATCACAGCTTTGATGCGCTCATCGTAGGCTGCTGCCCATAACGCCATTTTTCCATTTCTTGACAATCCGGCGAGGGCTATCTGCTCTCTGTTCACGTATGGCAGTGTGTGAAGAAAATCAATGGCTCTTGATGCAGCCCATCCCCATCGCATTATTGAGCTGAAATCATAGTTTGGCCACCAAAGATGTTCATATGCTTCACTATCGTCAGGATATCCATATTTAGGATCAGTAGCAGTAAAACGACATCCAATATAGCCTCTTCGGACAGCTGCCTGTACCCAGTCATACTTCCCTATTTTCCAGGGACAGATAAAGACGGGATGAGGGTCCTCACCTGGTGGGATCAATAAGGTGACATGCAATTGAGCCTTGTGTTCCGGCCCAAAACGGAGTAGAACTTCAAGCTCTGTCAGTTCTCCTATTGCTTCTTCTCTTAATACTTCTACCTTGAGATTATTGGGAGCAGGCGGGACTGTTCCCGTAATCCAGTGTTGCGCATCTTTCTTAATCTGTTCCCTTTTTTGATTCCATTGCTCCATAGTTTTCACAGGGATGTTATCGCCACCTTCATCCAGGATCAGGGGATCGGGCAGGAATGGCAAGTTGGGCAGCTCATCGAAATCGGGCGGTAGCTCACCTGTACGATTCAGCCAATCATTCCAGGTGAAGTCTTCGGGTGAAACATGTGCCGGAGGAGTGCCCGGCAGTTGATCGCTAGCAGGTGTACGACGATCTGGCGGCAATACTTTCTTTAATTGGTTCAAATATTGTGCCGGAGTTTGATAATTCTGGCTGTTTAATGTTACTTGCACTGATAAAAGTAGAATAAATAAAAACAGTCTTAGATGTTGAGTATTAATTTTACACTTCATAAACATCAATATTTCAATAAATATTTTTATCGAAAGACAAGAAGCCATCTTTCCAACTTGTATGCATTCCAGCATTTACTTCGCGTGTTTCAAAAACACCATTATCGGAATTAATGGTTTGTTGGTATGGCTTAAGTATAATT
>CAZHZP010000168.1:0-5999 GCA_964537165.1 uncultured Roseivirgaceae bacterium
TTTTTGCCTCCAGATTTTTAATGTTAAGTTCATAATAGTTATGAATTTTAATTTCAAATTAAATTATTTATAGCTCCTTTGCGTCAGCTTCACATTTTCAAAAACCAGGGGTTCCTTGTGAAGCTCCTCGTCCGCATCTTCCGCTATAAAATTCCAGGCTGCCACATATGCGAAGTTTTCATCGTCGCGGAGGGCTTCCCCTTCTTCGGTTTGGTATTCTTCCCGGAAATGTCCCCCACAGGATTCATTTCTGTGAAGCGCATCTTTTACCATCAGTTCCGCAAGCTCTATAAAATCAGCCACCCGATGGGCCTTCTCCAGAGACTGGTTAAGTTCATCGTTGGTACCCAGCACGTTGACATCCGCCCAGAATTCTTTCTTCAGTTCCTTGATCATGCCGACGGCTTTGGTCAGCCCTTCGGCCGTTCTAGCCATACCGCAATATTCCCACATGATTTTCCCTAACCGTTTATGGAAATGATCGATCGTGTGCTTGCCATTGATGCTTAGCAGCTGATCGATTTTCGACTTGATCTCTTGTTCTGCCTTTTGGAACTCAGGATGGTCTACTGGAATCTTCGCCTGGGGCACCCCAGCTAAATAATCACCTAAAGTATATGGAATTACAAAATAACCGTCAGCCAATCCCTGCATCAAAGCTGAGGCTCCGAGTCGGTTGGCACCGTGATCCGAGAAGTTGGCTTCCCCCAGTGCATAAAGCCCCGGAACATTGGTCATCAGGTTGTAATCCACCCACAGCCCTCCCATGGTGTAATGCACCGCAGGGTATATCTTCATCGGAGTCTTATAGGGGTTTTCTCCCGTGATCTGCTGATACATATCGAAAAGGTTGCCGTACTTGCTCCTGACTAAATCCTCCCCGTCCCGTATGATGGCGTCCCTAAAATCAAGGAAAACGGCTTCGCCCGTTTCATTCACTCCCCTACCCTCGTCACATACGTATTTGGCGTTGCGGGAGGCTACATCACGAGGCACGAGATTACCAAATGATGGATATCTTCTCTCCAGGTAATAGTCCCTATCTTCATCTTTGATATCGGATGGGGAAATCTGCTTTTTCCTGAGTTTTTCCGCAAGTTCAACGGTTTTGGGCACCCATACCCTTCCGTCGTTTCTGAGGGATTCCGACATCAACGTCAGTTTGGACTGATGGTCACCGGAGACCGGAATACAGGTGGGGTGGATCTGGGTATAACATGGGTTGGCGAAATAAGCTCCTTTTTTATGGGCTCTCCAAGCCGCTGTGACGTTGGAGCCCATGGCGTTGGTAGAGAGGAAAAAGACGTTACCGTAGCCGCCGGTACAAAGTAGCACGGCATGGCCGCTATGGGATTCGATTTTCCCGGTGATCAGGTTACGGGTAATAATGCCTCTGGCTTTCCCGTCGATGATCACCACGTCCATCATTTCTGTCCGGGGATACATTTTCACTTTGCCATTGGCTACCTGCCGGCTTAAAGCAGAATAGGCGCCCAGCAACAATTGCTGGCCCGTCTGGCCACGGGCATAAAATGTACGCGAAACCTGGGCACCACCGAAGGACCGGTTGGCCAGTAGGCCACCATATTCTCTGGCAAAAGGTACACCCTGAGCGACGCATTGGTCAATGATATTTACAGAAACTTCTGCCAGCCGGTACACATTTCCTTCCCTTGACCGGTAATCCCCACCTTTGACGGTATCATAAAAAAGCCTGTGGATGGAGTCTCCGTCATTTTGATAGTTTTTGGCGGCGTTGATACCTCCCTGAGCAGCGATGGAGTGTGCCCTTCTGGGGCTGTCCTGAAAACAAAAAGCTTTGACATTATAACCCAGTTCCGCCAGTGAAGCGGCAGCAGAAGCGCCGGCCAGGCCGGTTCCCACTACGATTACATCATATTTTCGTTTATTGGCCGGATTGACCAATTTCATATTGAATTTATGCTTGGTCCATTTTTCGGCTATAGCTCCCGAAGGCACTTTAGATTCAAGGTTCATATTCAGTTCTATTAATTAGAGAAATATATGTATATGGGCATGGACGCAAACAGCGCCGGTACCACTATTGAAAAAATCAGTCCAAGCGTCTTGATGGCTGGGGTGTATTTGTTATGCCTGATGCCCAGGCTCTGGAAGGCACTGGCAAAGCCATGGGAAAGGTGAAAAGCCAAAAACACCATGGAAATTACATAAAACAAGACGATCCATAGCTCCTGAAACGCAAACACCACGACTTCGTAAAGGTTTTTGTATTCCTCGCCGTCATAGTTTACATAGGGCAGGTCCCCCCAGTGCATCTGGTACCAAAAACCCTGTAAATGGACAGCCAAAAACACCAAGATGATAGTTCCCAATATCCCCATATTGCGGGAGCTCCAGGAGCTGTTGGCGCTGGCGTTGCGCTGGCCATATCCGATCGGGCGCGCATTTCTATTTCTGATGGTCAGCAAGACAGAAACGACTACGTGTGCCAAAACGGAGACGTAAGTAAGAATAGACAATATCTGTACAAACTGATTGGTGGTCATAAACTTAGCGTACTCATTGAACGCCTGGCCTCCGTCATCTTTGAACAACAACATATTACCCGTGACGTGTCCTATGAGAAAAAAGACCAAGAACAAACCCGTCAAGGCCATCAGCAACTTCCGACCCAAGGTGCTATTTAAGGTTTTCGATACCCAACTCATAAATTGTTTCTTTAGTTATATTTTTTCGTAAAAATCCTTCGCGCCAAATTTACATGTGGAAAGCTTATCAAACAATCTATGCAGGGGGAATAGCCTTATTTTAAACAATTCTAAATAGGTTCAAGCCCCGGTTGGCAGACAAACCCTTCACCACAAAGCAGGTGTTTTTCGCAGTCTCCGGGGCTTCTTTCAGGAACTAGGATAACTTGTTAAGCGGATCCAAACCAGTGGATAGTCAGATAAAGAAAATCCCGGATCTATTCTTGGGACAAACCAACACCAATACCTTTTCCTTGGAAAGAAAGGCATGGATCAAGCCTGTTTTTCTAAAAATCCCACAGCCAAGGGAGGCTACTCCGGTCTTTTTTATATTGTGAATGCATCTTATAAACTATATATTGCATCGTTTACGCTCAGGTTTCCGTATTAACAACAGCATATTAATCCCATGTACACAGATGACCGAAAGGCAGCAGACCCAAAAATGACTGTTTAATCTTTGTCAGCCATTGATTGTCATTTTAATTTTGGACATAAAAAAAGCAAAATATACACAAATGAGGATTCGCTACTTACTTTTACTCTTCATAGGCTTTCTTGCCACCCTTCACCAAGCCCAAGCGACGCACATACGGGCCGGCGAAATCATCGCGGAAAGGATTTCCGTTCAGACCCTGACCTACCGGATCACCGTAGTAGGATATACCGATACGGGCTCTTCGGTGATTTTCGGCCCTGGGGAAATCAACTTTGGGGACGGACGGGAAGAAGTGTTGAACACCGAAAGCGAGATTTCCACCGTGGAATCCTTAGGCAATCAAATAGAAAAACATACTTTTATCATCATCCATACCTATCAAGGGCCCGGGAATTACACCATCCGCTTCCAGGAATTTAACCGGAATGACAATACCCTGAATATGGACCAATCGGTCAACACGCCTTTTTACATAGAGACCTCCATTACCATTGACCCTTTTTTGGGCATCAACAACTCTCCCGTGTTGACGATACCACCCGTGGACAATGGTGCCGTAAACCAGACCTATATCCACAACCCCGGCGCCTACGATCCTGATGGCGATTCGCTGGCCTATGTGCTGGATATACCCAAACAGGATTTTCAAAGAGAAGTAAATAATTACCGAAGCCCCGCATCCCCCGAATTTAGCAACAGCACCCAAGATGGCTCAGGGCCGGCTTTCTTAGAACTAGATCCGCTGACAGGGGATCTTATTTGGGACGCCCCCGGTACGGCGGGACAGTTCAATATCGCCTTTCGAATTGAAGAATGGCGTAAAGTAAACGGGGAATACCAACGCATTGGCTATGTGGTGAGGGACATGCAAATCATCATAGAAAACACCGACAATCGTCGTCCGGTGTTGGAATTACCTGATGATCTCTGCGTAGTGGCCGGCACCAACATAGAAGAGATCATCCAGGGGAGCGACCCGGATGGTGACCCGATTAAAATAGAAGTTTTCGGTGACCCCATAGAAATCACCTCTTCGCCCGCTTCCTATAATCCGGTTGCGGTTTTTCAGCCTTCCCCGGGGATTATCAATTTTAGCTGGCAGACGGTATGTGACCATGTAAGGGAACGACAATATCAGGTAAGGGTGCGGATCACCGACGATCCTGACTCGGGACCCTCCCTGGTGGATATCAAAACCTGGAACATCACCGTGATCGGCCCGCCCCCTGTGGTCAATGCAGTGGAGCAAGAAGCGGGACGGTCGGCTGAAATCAGTTGGGATCCCTATACCTGCGGCAATACTGCCGAAACCATGCAGGTATGGAGAAGGATCCAAAGCGATCCCTACGAACCCGACTCCTGCGAAACCGGCATCCGTCCCGGATACGAGTTGGTGGGCACCACCGGTATGGATATTACGGAATTTCTGGATACCAATGAGGGTGAAGGATTGGCTCCCGGCAATACCTATTGCTACCGGTTGGTAGCCGCTTATCCTTCTCCCCGCTCAGGAGAAAGCAAGGTTTCGGAAGAAATTTGCATCACCGTAGATGTCGACGTTCCTTTGATTACCAATGTAAGCATAGAGGAAACTGACGCCGCAAACGGTGAAGTCCTCGTCCGCTGGACTCCCCCCTATGACATTGACACCGAACAATACCCGGGGCCTTATCAATATGAGTTGATCCGCTCTGAAGGATTTACGGGCAACCAAAACCAGCTCTCTTTGATCGTTACGCCCGATACGGTGTTTACCGACCGTCAGATTAATACGGAGAACCTGATTTATAATTATAAAGTAGTATTGCTGGACGGCGGGCAGAAGATCGATACCTCCAGTACAGCGTCAACGGTCAGGTTGCAGCCCACCATTATCAATGAAGCCATAGAACTGAACTGGGTTTTTGACGTGCCCTGGAACAATGCCATCTCCCAATATACCCACGAGGTCTACCGCAACCGCACAGATCCGGCTGGGCAAGATGCCGACACATTTACCAAAATAGCTGATGTGAATGTCACGGCCGAAGGATTTACCTTCCTGGATGACGGCAGCCACAACGGGGTTCCTCTGGATAAGGACACGGAATATTGTTACTATGTGATCACTAAAGGAGCTTATAATATTGATCAGCTGGAATACCCTTTGGAAAACAAATCCCAGATCATCTGTGCCAGACCCGACGACAACCGTCTCCCCTGCCCTCCTGTCCTCACCTACGAAGGACCAGCTTGTGAGGATTTTTTGGCGGACAAACCCTGTGGCTTTGCGGATTTCTACCACGACCTGAGTTGGGAGCCTGATTATTCCGGAGACTGTGACGACGAATTGGGAGGTTTCAGGTTGTATTTTTCCGAAACGGGAGAAGAAGGAAGTTTCGAATTGGTTCAAACTTTGTCTGTATTTGAGCTGGAGACGCGGCGACTTAACCTGCCGCAACTAAAAGGTTGCTATTATATAACTGCCTTGGACAGATCCGGAAATGAAAGTGAACCCAGCAATATCGTATGCGTGGACAATTGTCCCAATTATGAATTGCCCAATGCATTCACTCCCAACGGGGACAATACCAACGACACCTTCCAAGCCTTTGACAATCCTTTCCCAAGATGTCCTAGGTTTGTGGAAGCGGTCCAAATTAACATTTATAACCGGTGGGGTGTGGAAGTGTTTGAGTATAACAGCGCTAGCTCGGTGGAAAACGATATCTATATCCATTGGGATGGCAGAGATAAAAACGGCAAGGAACTGCCCGCCGGAACTTATTTCTATTCAGGAAATGTGGCATTTGATGTGTTAGATGAAAGTCAAAGAAATCAAAAGCTAAAAG
>CAZHZP010000169.1:0-5978 GCA_964537165.1 uncultured Roseivirgaceae bacterium
CCTTCATAGTAATTGTTCCACATACTGGACAAATGCTCATTGACCGGAATGGTCCGGTGTCTTTCGATATCAAGCATCGTCGCCTGATCGCCGGGTTCACTGCCTTTATGGGCATTTCCACCTGCCACTTCCCCAAATAGCCACATACTGGGCGCAGAAGAATAATTACCCCAGGTACCACTTACATTGCCATTCATAAGGCCGTATGCTCCCACCAGCAACCACTCGACTCCTTTACGGTTATTAATTTGATCGTCCGCTAGCTGTCCCTGTGGGCTTTGCTCCAGAAAGCTATCCGAGCAGCTCCAGGTCATTGTTAAGATAATCCCGAGAGCAATAAGATATATTCTTTTGATTGTGTACATGATTCGTGTTTTTTGTTTACAAGTCTTTTGCCTATCGTTTTTTTTCCACTTTCCTTTTTATCAAAAGGTTAGATTGACCCCAAACAAATATTGACGTGGAACGGGATAAACCCCCATGTCAACCCCAGGAGCAGTAAACGTCGAGGAGTATTGACTTACTTCCGGATCCATCCCACTGTAGGAGGTAAGGGTAAAGAGGTTTGTCGCACTGACGTACATCCGCAAGCCGGTCACATAGTTCCCGAACATGTTGTCAGGAAAATTGTATCCTAGCTGTAGGTTTTTCATCCTGAAAAAGCTTCCGTCCTGCACATAGTAGCTTGAGGATTGGTACTCGATTGTAGGAGGCTCGTCATAAGCAGAAGGCATCATGCTGTTTGGATTTTCCGGGCTCCAGGCATCCAACGTACGAACGCTGACGGCTCCCGGAAACGCATAGAAGTCTGTGTACTGCCGGGTAAGGTCAAATAAATCATTCCCTTGGGATCCATTGAAGAACATGCTTAAGTCAAAATTCTTATAGGAGGCATTAAAGCTCAGGGAATAGATAAAATCAGGATGTGGATTGCCAATCACGGTCCGGTCAAAACCATCAATGATACCATCCGGCACGTCATCCGGCCCTGAAACATCTTCATATTTAAATCCGCCCACGCGGGCGCCGCTATATGAAGCACTGCTGTTGATATCTTCCTCGCTCTGGTTTATACCGATTACATTGTACCCATAAAAAGCGCCAAGCGGTGCGCCGGCCCGCATGATGGAAGTCGTCACGCCACGCAAGGTCAGATACGGCTGCTCTGAAACGGTCGGGGCGAGACTTTCCAGTGTGTTTTTGTAGCTTGACACAGAAACCCCGACATCAAATCGGAAGATATCGCTTCTCATAGCAGACTCGTTGTGGTGATAATTAATCGCAAACTCCACCCCGGTATTTTTGATATCCCCGGAGTTGATGAAAGGGGAAGCCCCACTTCCTACGGCTGCGTTGGGTTGGGGCACAGGATATAATACGCCGTTTGTAGCCGTGTTATACCACTCTATCGACCCGTCGATCTTATAGTCGAAGAGGGTGTAGTCCAATCCGATATTTACAGAACTTCTTTCTTCCCATTTGATGCCCCTGTTGTCGTAATTACTGGTCCAAAGCCCGCTTCTTAGTTCATTTCCGGTAATTGGATAGGAAGAGTTGTTAATACCGGATGCAAACCTGCGGAGATACTGGAAGGCGGGAATACTCTGGTTTCCGGTTACACCATACCCAGCCCTGATTTTTAAATCGTCCATCCAGGTGGAATTTTCCATAAAACCTTCCTGGGAAAGCCTCCAGGCCGCGCTTGCTGCAGGGAAAAGACCATACCTGTTTTCCGGCCCAAAATTAGAAGAACCGTCCCGTCTTAAAGTGGCGGACACAAGGTACTTACCCATATAGGAATAATCAGCCCGGCCAAACACAGAGAAAAGGGAAGAAGCCCCGCCGCTGCTTCCAGCAGTGTTTGTGGCCGCGGTATTGATGTAATAATAATTGAGGTCTCCGGTTACGAAGAAGTCCCTTCCGCTGCCGTTCAGTTGATGGGATGACCCTTTGATAGCTTCTGTTCCCAGTAAGAGGGTCACATTATGATCGTCATTAAAGCGACGGGTATAATTTAGCGTGTTTGACCAGGTCCATTCGGATCCTATGCCCTGGTTCTCATTTAATGTATTGTTGTCAAAATTTCCTTCAGAACGCTCTGGGTTAGGGTAGCCGATTGATTTTCCGTTCCAGTTCTCGTACCTCAAGCCGAAATTTGTACGAAGGTTGAGTCCCGGAATAACCTCAAGATTGGCATAGGCATTCCCGAACAGCTGGCTGCTATTAGAGGTATTGTCTTTGCCTCTATACAAAATGGACAAGGGGTTGTCGGCATTCCCGAGCTTATCTCCTCGCGTACCTCCAAAATTCCCCATGATATCGTATACCGGCACGATGGTTTGGATCCGGTATGCCCAGCCAATGGGTGAGCCTTCTCCTTGATACGATCCGGAGGTATTTTCATTCACGCCAAAGCCGTTTCCGGATGTATAGGAATATTGTAGATTCTGTCCTACGGTTAGTCGGTCATTCAATAGCTTGGTCCTGGTATTGCTACGAAGGGTATAGCGCTTGAAGTGGGTATATTTAAACGTCCCTACCTGATCAAAGTAACCCCCACTAAGGGCATAGGAGGTTTTATCGCTTCCGCCGGTGATGCTGAGCTGATAATTTTGCATAGGTGCGTTCTGTGTGATTTCTTCAAACCAATTGGTCCCTTCCTTGTTGGCCCTGGTGATTTGATAAAATTGGCTGGGGTTCTCCAAGGAATAATTATATAAGGATGGGTCCACATCCGCTGCGGTGATGTTGTGCCCCGTTTTGGTTCCAGCCAAAAGATAATCTGGCAGCACAGGTGTCAGGGGATCTGATCCGTAGTTGGATCCAGTCGTTCCACTCAGGCCTGGGGTTTTCCCTGCGTTTATGTAGCGTTGATATACGTATTCCGCATATTGCTGGGGATTCAGGAACTCAGGGAATCGGCTCCGGTTGGGGGTTTGCGTGCCATAATACATATCAAAGGATATCTTAGGATCACCCGGTTCGCCGCTTTTGGTAGTGATGATCACGACGCCATTGTTAGCCCGGGATCCATATATCGAAGCAGCGGAAGCATCCTTCAACACCTGCATACTCTCGATGTCGTTGGCGTTAAGCCAGCTCAGTTTCCCTTCAAACGGGACGCCGTCAATAATGTACAGCGGATTATTGTTGTTTATGGTACTGAATCCTCGGATCCTGATTTGCGGCGTGGCTCCTGGAGCGCCGGAGTTAACGATATGAACGCCTGTCGCTTTCCCTTGCAAGCCCTCAATCGGACTTGCTGCCGGCTGGGCTTTCATATCATCAACATTTACCACAGCCACTGACCCCGTCAGGTCGCTTCTCCTTTGAGTTCCGTAGCCCACGACCACCACCTCTTCCAAAGAAGAAACGTCTTCTACTAGGGTAACATCGATCACACTTCTGCTACCAACCACCACGCGCTGGGATTCGAATCCGATGAAGGAGAACACCAAGGTAGAGCCATCGGGAACCGTCAAATTAAATCTGCCGTCTATGTCAGTTGCGGTTCCTATTGTTGTCCCTTCTACCGAGACCGTAACCCCGGGCAAAGGATCCCCGTTTTGATCCGTTACTGTCCCTGTTACCACCTGTTCAATAGAAGAAACCGGGTGTGATGTTAGAACATCCTCTAAAGATGAATTTAAATCGGTTTTTGTGAATTTTAACCGGTTTGAATCGGAGGAGTGCGCCGACAAGAGGTTTATAAATAAAGTCTGAAGGAAAAATCCATATACGCAAATTTTCCCTATCATTATTATTGATTGTATCGGGTGTTTCATAGTTTTTAGTTTTTTATTGTTAATTGGTCGATCTACCGCATATAATACAGGCCCCTGCTAGATTTTATGCTTCGAACATTGTCAGTCATTAATTCTTCTCTACTTGCATTTTTCCATAGGCATCTTTATTTGTTTGTTAGAAAAAACTCTTCTTCCCTCTTACGTAGTCTTTTTACCGCCTTCCGGTTTCTGATCCCTGGGATTAAAAATATGGATTCCGGTTCGGCTATACAGTAGTCCAACAGAGTGAAGGCCACATCATATTGTCGAGGGCGGTCGCAGAATAAGACGAGGGGTAATTTGGTAATTTTTCACGGGAACCGGCATGCTAAAAATCGTGGAGGTTTTTTGTTTTTCGACAAATACACCAGCCAAGGAATTCCCATTATCCAGCAGAGATTTAAACATTATATTTTGGGTTAATTATGAATCACTCTAAATATAAATGATTCATTTTATAAAACCAATATCGAAAAATGGTGAATTCTCTGCCACAGGGTTTAGAGCAGGTTCTTGCGGTAATATTTTTGTTTTCCTGAAAATTCAGGTGAGCGAATTTCCCTTGAAGGTAGGTTTATCCACGGTTTTCACTGGTTTCCATAGAAAAATACAAAAGTGGTAGGCGTCTGGATCAAAACTTTTATCTTGTCGCATCTAACTTGACTCTTCGGTACAAGGAAGTCAAAATAGCCTCAAGGTGTTTTTACTCGTTTGACGACAACGAAATATCCGAAGTCTTGCTGTCCAGGAGCCTTCCGTTTTCACACTTCAACACCCGGTAGGGATACTTTTTCAGCAATTCATAATTGTGGGTAGCCATGAGGATGGCGGTTCCCTGCTTGCTGATTTCCTGAAAAAGCTGAAAAATACCATCAGCGACATCAGGGTCCAGATTTCCTGTAGGTTCATCCGCCAGGAGGATGGAGGGCTCGTTTAGCAAGGCACGGGCGATCACTACCCGTTGTTGTTCACCACCCGACAGCTGATGGGGCATCTTGGTAGCGGCACTGCCGAGCCCGACTCTCAACAGCACTTCCACCATACGGCTTTTCATTTTGGACTTTTCTTTCCATCCTGTTGCCCTCATGACGAAGTACAGGTTGTCGGCCACCGTCCGGTCGGTGAACAACTGGAAGTCCTGGAAGACAATTCCCAACTTCCTGCGCAGGAACGGAACATCCTTGGTTTTGATATCCGCCAGGTTATAGGCCGCTATTTCTCCTTCGCCCATTCGCAAGGGAAGATCCGCATAGAGGGTTTTAAGAAGAGAACTCTTGCCGCTGCCGGTTCTGCCGATCAAAAAGACAAATTCACCTTTTTCTATTTCAAAAGATACGTCCTGAATAATGGCAGTAAGACCTTGAAAGATGCATGCTTTATGTAACTTAACTACCGGGGCATCGGAGAACACCATAATTTACAGCTCTAATTTTTGCAGTTTGCCAAAAGGAAGGTCATTGATCAAGGCCTCCAAAGCTTCTTCTTTTCCTTCTAGGCCGAACTTTTCAATATTTTTCAAGGGTCTGTCGGCGCGGAAATAAGCCACAAGCACAAAGTTTTCATCCCGGATCTGGATGTAATTGGGGATTTTTGCTTTTCCTTTTACTTTAATAATATACATGGTACCTAAAGGCATTGATCCCGAAATTTAACGCTTCTGGTCTAGAGATAAAAATTTTTCGCGGAATAGCACTGTAAATAGGAAAGGCGCTTATTTCAGCGCCCTTTCTTATCTGTTGGTATTTTAGTTTTTATATATTATTGGCCTTGGCATGGTCTGCCAGAAACTGGGCCAAGCCTTTGTCTGTCAATGGGTGGTTTAACAGACCTGTGATTACTTTTAGAGGACAGGTCACTACGTCTGCTCCGATTTCTGCACATTTGATCAAGTGTTGGGTATGACGAAGGGAAGCCGCCAGGACTTCTGTCGCGATTCCATAATTCTGGTAAATACCCACAATTTGCTCGATCAATTCCAATCCGTCAAATCCGATATCGTCCAATCTGCCGATAAAGGGAGATACGTAGCTCGCACCGGCTTTAGCTGCCAAAAGAGCCTGGCCCGCCGAAAAAATCAAGGTACAGTTGGTACGGATTCCTTCTGCATGAAAATATTTAATCGCTTTGACGCCTTCTCTGATCATCGGGATCTTTACCACGATCTTGTCGTCGATTTTGGCAAGATCTTTTCCT
>CAZHZP010000170.1:0-5970 GCA_964537165.1 uncultured Roseivirgaceae bacterium
GGGAGGAAACGGTCAGGGGAAAATCGAACAAGTGGAGCAAGAACGAAATGGATGTGGCCAAGACATTTGTCAAAGACCTCACGGCCCTACAGCTAAGGGATCAGGCGGCTGCGCTAAAGACACTGAATACTGAACTTGAAAAATCCTCCCGCAAGCTGGCGGTTAAAAACAGCCAGTTGGAAGACTTCAACATGATCATGGCCCATAACCTTCGGGGTCCTATGAACAATGTGTTATTGCTTCATGAATATTATCAGGAGGAGCCTACAGAAGCCAATTCGCAGGTACTTCTTCAAAAGATCCCCGCTATCGTTGAAAACATGATCACCACCATGAACGATTTGAACCGGTTGATGGACACCCGTTTAGAAGATGAATTACCTGCTGAAGAAGTTGTCCTTGCTGAACTGATTGAACGGGAGTGGGAAAACCTTCAGACCGAGGAAATTCTGTCTATACAGGCAGACTTGATTTCGGAACTTCAGGTTCCTTATCTTTATCTTCCTAAGGTTTATGCCGAAAGTATATTGCATAATTTTATTTCCAACGCCCTAAAATACAGATCCTCCGACCGACGCCCTCAGATAAAGGTCACGACTTGGCAAGACGGGGCTGATATATGCCTTTCCGTGTCCGATAACGGTTTGGGAATGGATTTAGAAGCGGTGGGGGATAGGCTTTTCGGATTATATAAAACCTTCCATTTTCATAAACAGGCAAAGGGCATGGGTTTGTACCTTACAAAGATGCAGGTAGAGGCCCTGGGAGGTAAAATTGCCGTAGAAAGTGAGCCGGATAAAGGGACTCGTTTTGTGGTGTCCTTCCCCAGATCCCGGGTGATGGTGCCGGAGAGAGCTTAATGTTATTCGTTTGCTTTTCCTGTGACAAACATGCCGCCTACACGAAATAAGAGGGCAAAAATACCGGTCAGCGAAGCCAGTAAGGCATTGACATCTTGAAGAATGTTGACATTTCCTAAGGAGATGAATATGATTAGGCTTATGATGACTAAAATCAATACAGCCGAGGCCGTACTCCAGTTCCCTTTTTTGTTGCTTTCCAGTTCCCTTTCGAGTGCCTCATCGCTATTGATCTTCGTCAAGACAAAGTTGGTGAAACTTTCGTTCATTAGGCGGAGGGAATAGTCGTAAATCAAGATTCCTTTATGTAAAAGATCTATAATACCATCAATATTATTAGTATTGATGAATTGGTCATGTGCGATGTCGTATATGATATATCTTTCCTCCTTGGTTAGTGAATTCCAGACAGCAAAGTAATAGGTATAGGCGGTTTCCTGTACGTTGAGAATATAGTTATCTTCGTGTTTGAACCCACCGTAGAGGATCTTGTATTTGCTGTTGATCCTATTTAGATATTGCCCGTGCTTTAGTTCTTTGGGCATGGCGGCCTCTTCATTCAGGTCGAATGGAACGGTGATTCTGTAAAAGCCTCCCAAAAGATGTTGCCATTGCTTGAAAATTGATCTAAGTTCATTGACCTTCTCTATATTCTCTAAGCTGTGGGGGCTAATCGCGGTGGCTTTTTTTATATGCTCTTCATAAGACTCAAAGATTTTTGTAGGGCTTATTTCCGACGAAATCACGACCCGAATCGATGGGTTGCTGACTAACCGTTGTAAGATGTTTAGTTTTATCCTGTTAAGGGACTCGTTATCATACGCATATTCAAAATGTTCTATAAAAACCATTAGGGGAGGATGGGCCATTCTCGCGTGCTTGTTTTTTAAAGCCTCCAATAACAATGTATAATTGTGGTACGAACTTTTGAACAAGCTTTGTATTGGAATCTGGAAATTCAACTGGCTGCTCACAAAATATTCTAAGTTTTTGTTGATGTTATTCTTATCAAACGCTTCAATTAGACTGGGGAGTTCTAGGAGTTCGATGCTGTAAAACTCTTCTTTCTTCCAAGCTTTTAATTGATGAAAGATTTTGTAGACATTGGTCGCGTTGACTCCGACAATAAAGGAATTGTTGAAGGAGTCATGTAGTACGTCTGTGCCTTTATAAACTTGGATCAGTTTTTCTCCTATCTTGTGGTAGTCGCGCGGACGAATCATCCTAGCATAGGCCTTGAAATCTGAGCCATATATTTTTGGTATTACGGAGGTCAGGAGAATATAGATGATCATAATTAACAAAATAGAAAACACGGCCATGCCCCACCAATTGTAAAGGAAAAGATTTTGAAAACCTCCTATAGACGCTATGATCGCATTAGTGGGCTCAGAGTTGCTGAAATTCACGGTTTTGCCATTGAAGGACCAGTCGGAACCGGTGGCATTTCCATCACTGATAAATCCTCGAGAATTTGTGCCATAGTCATCGAATTCGACCCTGATGCCGTTGTACCACTTCCCAAAATTATCGGTATTCCTAGTTGACGAACCGTGACTCGAGGTGTTTGAAAAGGTTGTTGAAGTGACCGTATGGGGGAGGTGCAAATTAGCCGATTCCATTTGATCGATAAATCCATCTAAGTCCTCTACCGTGGGTTCGAGTGTCCCCTGTCTCTCTTTGAGGAACTGTGAGGACTTCTGCTCTCTCCAGTTATCGATTCGTTCCTTCAAAGTAACGGTCTTTTGTTTAAAAAGAATTTCTTGCTCAGTTCCATAGGTAACGCTAAAAAAAATAAAAGTGGGTATAACTGATACGAGTATAATCAGTGATGTGCAGTATAATTTGTAGCTTAAATATTGATCGTTCCCTTGAATCTTGAACCAGTCTCCCAGTCTCAATATTTTTCGAATTTGGCCTGGATTAGCGAGATAGATGCGAACATGGGGGCTGTTGTATGCCCATACAACAACTGCTAGAAAGACAACAAGATCCCATGTTTTTAACACATGAAAGTTGTCCTGTATGAATATAAGTTTCGCTACAAACAATCCCCCAACGTAGGTTGCTACGATGATCCAAAAGGGTTTAAGATTTCCCCCTTTATGATGTTGTGTATAGGTCATTTCATTGTTTGGGAATGACCGGGATAGTAGGAAGAAGTTGGTGATTACCAGAAAAAATCCTGCATTGATCACGGAAAGTATCAATAGCTCTGGTGAGTAGATACAATATTGATATATGATGATCGAGGCAACGAGATAAAGTAAGATAAATGTATTGATCAGTAACAAGTCGTGGTAGATGTCGGCGGCCTTCCGGCTCAATAAGGGTCGTAGCCAGTAGAGGACAAAGATCTTCTGTTTCAGCTTTCTTTTTTTGCAGACCACGGCAAACAGTGGCAGATAAGCAAGGGACAACAATATTAGGTAGGCGATTAGCATTTCAGCAGTGGTGTTGAGGGAGATGGCGTTGGGAGAATAGGTATAAGCTTTATCCAAAAAAGTGGCTAAAAAATAGCCCTCTAGACCCGGTACTTTTTGCATATACATATAATGGTTCTTTCCCATATACCGGACTGAGGTAAGATGAGGTACCCCACTGCGAACGTAGGGATTAAATACACTCCCGGTTTCTTCTAAAAAATCTTCATTTAGATTCCGTTGGATTTCAGAATGGAAGAGCGTTCGTCCTTTAGTATTGAATAAGCAGAAGCCGTAACCATCTTCCAACACCGGATCCATTAACGAAGCGGATGAAAAACTGGTAGCCAGTACAGGAAAAGCTTTATTCCCGCTTGGTATTCCTAGGCCCAATTCGTAATTGCCGTCCGTGACGGACCGGATGGATTCGAAGGCAACGGTGTTGTTGTCGAATGATATGCCCTGTCCCCGGATGATATCCATGACGTAGGTTCTATGGCTTAACGAATTGATTTTTTTGGGATTCTTTTCACTTGACAAGTATATGCCTACTTTTCCTAATCTGTCTGCCCAGAAAATTGAGTTGAAATACCGAAAGCTATCGTTCAGAGAATTGCTTCGCCATACCGTGGTGGTAAAATATGAGTTGGAAATTCGGGGGAACGGACTAAAAAATGGGTTTTTCGGTATGCCTGCGGTATCTGCCGCCACAAAATCACTGGGAATTTTTTGTTTTACTTCATTAAGTTGTTCGATAGTGCTTTTTAACTCTTTTTTGAAATCATTTATTATTTTATTGTTAAGTTGCTTTAGTTTATCCTGTTCAATTTGCTTGTCGGTGAAGATATTGGTAGTAAAAAGCAAAAAAAACAATATCACCACCATTGGCCCTATGACCATGGAGGCTGCTGCCAAGAAGACATCCTTAGCTCCCAGCCGCTCATTACTGCTCATCACCTGCAGTTTTAGGAGCGGGAGTCCTAAGATCATCAGCGTGACCAATATGATGGCGACGGTGATAACAAAAACTGATACTTCTTGTTTCTGCTTATTTAGCTCGGACTGTCTGACAAACCCCAAGACGTAGATTTCCTTTTCATCTTGCTTGCCTAAAAAGCTGTTAAAGACCATGTAATGTTCATTGCCAGAGCGCCATTCAAACATACGGTTTTGAAGGAGGGAAACAGCGGAATCACCTAAGCTCACAGTTCCCGAAGGGTCATTGGTGAAAAGAGTGGTGACAGAGTTTCCCTCTAAAAGAACGATTCCTATTGCTTCAAATTTATCTTTTCTCAAAATTAATTCCTTGCCGAAAAACTCAGGATAGGCTTTCTTAAAAAGCATGTTGTCAACCACCCATGTCGCACTGTCCTGCTTTAGTTGAAATTCCTCGCTGAACCTCGTTCTCGCGAATGACCAGCCAGGGAAGAATATTTTCAGGACACTGTTTATTTCCGCCTTTAAGTTCCGATTGTCTAAGCCTCCGGGATCTTTAATAATTTCATCTTGTGAAAGGTCGAGGCGCAGGGAGTGTAGGGCTGCTAGATTTTTTAACAGTGAATCGTATCTAGTGGTATTTACCCCTTGTGGCACAGCCCCCCCATCTTGTTTATAAGAAAGGAGTTCTTTAAAAATCGGAACGGTGTGGTTTGTCTTCACTAAATCTTCGACGTCCCGTTCTATTGAAGATCTTTGATTTTTTATAATTCTTTCCTCACTGCTGATCAACAATTTAATATTTGCCTTGACCTGGGTCAGCACCCGCATTTTTTCTGCTATGATTTCAGACTCTCTTTGTTTGACATAGACCAAAAAATAAAATGTGAATCCCAATCCGATTATGATGAGGGTGGACAAAACCATCCAGCCTTTTTTTGACAGTCTCATACCCTTGATTTCTAGAAGTGTTTACCCGAAAAGCCTACATTCGAAAATAGAGAACCTATCTTCGAACGGAGAGTAAGTTAAAAAATCGATCAGCGCATGGAAATACCGAATGTTTGGTATTTTTTGGTTAACTGAATCAGCAAGAAAGGGTTATAGATACCGCTTCAGCAACTTTATCGTGTTCCTGATGCCCTCATCCTCCGGCTGGTTGAACCCTTCGTACTCGACGCCGATATAACCGCTAAAGCCGGATTGCCTGACCAGGCCAATCAGCCGTTTGTAATCCATCTTAGGTTGCTCGCCATTGGCATCAAAATCATAGGTCTTGGCGCTTACTCCTTTTGCATAAGGCAACATTTCTTCTATGCCCTTATAACGGTCATACTGTTCTTCACATTCAGGTTGCGTAGTGCCCCAGGGATGGGTGATACAAAAATTCCCGAAGTCCGGCAGCGTACCGACATTCTCCCGGCCCACTTCCTTCATAATAGAGGCCAGCCAAAAGCCCTTGGATGAATCGCCGCCATGGTTTTCCACCACGATGTTCAAGCCCATCTCTCCGGCAAATTCTCCTAGCCTTGCTAGAGAATCAATGGAGGCAGCCCTCTTCCTTTCGGTAGTACCCTCCCCGTGCAGGTTGAGGCGTACGGTTCTGCATTCTAAAAATTTCGCTGCCTCGATCCATTTCTTATGGTTGTCGACAGCCTGAAGCCTTTCTTTTACATCCACCCCCGCCAAAGGACCCTCTTCATCCACCATGATCAGGTGATTGGTCACTCCTGCGTCTTTGCTTCTGATGA
>CAZHZP010000171.1:0-5967 GCA_964537165.1 uncultured Roseivirgaceae bacterium
TCCTCATGGACCGTATGGTTCCCATAAAAATTTAAGCCCAGGAAGACAGGGGCTTTCCCCTTGCCGTTTTTGGGTAAATAAAGGAGGATGTTCATTTCACTCACTCCATTCGCCGTTCGAAAAGACGCCAGAATTTCTTTTTTAATGGCCAAGCCTTCCAAGGCATTTTCATCGGTATTTTGTACTTTGAATTCTACTTGAACGGGTCCTTCCGGAGTCTTTCCGTACACATATTCGCTAAAATCCGCCAAAATCTCCTCCCTGCGTGCATCGTTCCACTGTTCTTTACTAGCGACTTTTTTGCCAGAACGGGTCACTAACAGTTCCGGCAGTTCGTAAGGAAGGATTTTTGATTCATCATAATTAACCTCTCGCTGTGACATTGCTTTTGGATTGGCTATAAAAATACAGATAATGATCAAAAAGGGGATTCTTTTCATCTTGGTTTTTTGATTTTATTGGGAACCTATAGTCTCATCTAGGCAATATAACAAAAAGATAAAATTATTCCCCTTAGTTTTTAAGTAAAAAGCTATTTTAGAGGCAGGTTTATTCTTTTAGAAAAACAAAAGCCACTTACGTCCAGAAATGGCCTCTGATGTATGGGATGCTGTTCTGTTGCCACAGCCACAGTCAGTACCCGGTGTCGAAATACCCGACACATGAATGTAGACGATCTTTTCGGCAAATCAAAAGCGTTATAGTCCAGGTGTCCGTATCTTATATTCCACAGCGATTGATGCTGACGGTCACTTTCTGTCGCTATTATCCTTCGAATGAAGGTAGATGTAGGCTTTATACTTCCCATCAACCGTCTTCCATCCGGGCCCCAGCCTCAGGCCGCCCGTTGATGGCATAATTCGGAAAATCGGAGAGGTCTAGCTTCTCAGAATCAAGGTCATCAACATGTTTTCCAACGGTCTGGTTAGTCACCGGCACTATGTTTAGACAACACACTTTCAATAAGAGGCTGATACACTTGCGCCTGTCTCCAAAAGCCGAGGTCAGTAGGATGGGTTCCATCTACCGTTGCTTCCCCATCGAAGCCCAGCTGCCCCTCACCTATTTGGTAGTAGAGATGTCGATGACCTTCATTCAATAGATTCTCGTAAGCAGTGCGTAAGGCTTTGCGGCTTTCCCGGTTCCTTTGGTTACGGCTTTCCACAAAAAACGCATCGTCGTAGGTGATCCCTTCTGCCAAAACAATGGGAGTAGATGGACGCTTTTTTCTCAGAATACGGATAAAAGGCTCCACCCTTTCAGCAACTTCTTCTGCCGTCAGGTTGGGAAGACAGTCGATAAAAAACAGCTCTGGATCCAGTTCAGCTAAAAGATGTGCCATCTCAGGTTCCATTTTGCCACTGCCCGAAAAGCCCAGGTTGATTATCTCCCGGTCCATTTTTCTTCCCAAAATAGCCGTAGTGGACATCCCCGCCCTGGAGGCACAGCCTCCCTGCGTAATAGAAGTCCCATAAAAAACAATGGGCTTTTTTTCTTCCCTTAGTGCATGTTGTAATTCAGCGTTCTCAGGAATGCCTATCAATAAGTTTTCAATACCGTTATACAAGGGTAAATACAGCAGATATTCCCTTTCTGTTGCCGAAGCTCCGCTAAAGAAGGTGCTTTCATTCTCAGGGAACTTTGTCGGCTGGCCGACCGCCAGCCAATGCCAGCCGCCGTTTTCTGTTTTCACATACAAATCCACCCCGCTGACACCGGTAGCCGCAAAATGGGGCATGGCAAGATTTTCACCCGTCAAAGACCACTTCACTTTAAGCGCAGAAGCATCGGTCCTAAACCGGACATACATCCCGGAAGTATGCTGGCTAAGCCGCCAAACGGCAGGGGTTACCTTCCCCTCTGCCCTTGGGGGCAAACGGCGAAAAAACCCGGCCTCCTTTGTCCATCCGCGCCCTTCGACCTGGAGATCTTGAATATCGACCCACCTAAAGCTTTTCTGTTGTTCCTGGGCCAGAGCAACACTCTGTACAAAAAACCACCAAAAGGAAAATGTCAATATATGTTTGGTAAAAATCGAAAAATTACCCATCGCTTGATCTTTTGATAATAATGGCTGAATAGACGCTAGATGTATAAAAAAGAAGAGGAGCTAAATCGTAGCAACTTCTTCCTCTTCTTTGTTGAAAGTTATTTGGATACTGCTGAACACCTGTGAATATAAAAGCTATACTTTAACTACATTCGGTATTGGCTGACCCTTCCATGCAGCAAGGATGTTATCTATGGCCATCATCCCCATCTTTGTACGGGTAGCCACCGAAGCACTTCCCAAATGCGGCAACAATACGACATTTTTCATGTCAAGCAGCTCCTTTTCCACCAAGGGCTCGTGTTCGAAAACGTCCAAACCTGCTCCCCAGATTTCTTTTTCCTGCAGAGCGTTTACCAAGGCTTTTTCGTCCACCACGGCGCCGCGCGCGGTATTGATCAGCACCGCTTGGGGCTTCATCAGTTTCAGTTCCCTTTGACTGATCAGGTGATGGGTATCGGGTGAATAGGCAATATGTAAGGAGACAAAATCTGAGGTCTGCAACAACTCATCCAGAGAAAGAAATTCCCAACCCTCGTGTTGCTCTTCCTCTTCCGACAAGCGTGTCCGGTTCCAATATTGAACCTTCATACCAAATCCTTTCGCCCTTTTTGCCACAGCTTTTCCAATCCTGCCCAGTCCTACGATACCTAAAGTGGCACCATAAATATCCGGACCCAGAAACTGCAAAGGCCCCCATCCACTCCATTGTCCCGTCCTCAGATAAGCGTCCGCTTCCACCAACCTCCTGGACACTGCCATCATCAGGGCAAAAGCCAGATCAGCAGAGGTTTCGGTGAGCACTCCCGGGGTATTGCTGACAGGGATGCCCATTTCAGCAGCAGCCTGTACGTCGATATTGTTATATCCTACCGCATAGTTCGCCACAATTTTCAAATGGGGATTGGCGGAAAGCACTTCACGATCTATTGGGTCTGTGAGTAGACACAATAAGGCATCCTTACCTTTGATGCCTTCGATAATCTCTTCTTTGGACAATACCCTGTCATGCGGGTTCATCACCAGTTCTGACTCCTGTTTCAGTCGCTCCATCACCTCTGATGGAAGCTCGCGGGTCAAAAATACTTTAGGTTTGTTCATAGACATTCAAAACGAAATTAAATTAAAACCAACAGCCCGGCTGTATGGCTGGGCTGCTGTTCAATATACAAAATTTAAATAAGAGGACGGTTATTTCACCCTTTTTGGTTTCATTTCTTCCTTGTCCATTTCGTAGGGAAGCTTCCATACCCTACCTTTACTGTCCCCAAAATAAAGATGGGATTCGCTAATTTTGTCCGGATTTCCGTCAGCCCAGAAATAAAAGAAAGGATCTTTACCGTCTACCACTTTCCTTATATAATTGTGGTTTCTTGCGCTATTCTTGGTCAATTGCTTTGCCATCTCCCAGTTTTTTCCTTTATCCCTGCTTTTCCACATCACTACCTCTCCCCCGGCACCCCACTGCTGGGGACTGTCTATTGAAGGGCCGATTACCATCCATTCGTCACCCTGGACAAAAAGACTACCTGTATCATAATTCTGATCCGACTCGGTAATTTTATGATGTTCCCAATCAGAACCATTATAGTAGGCGACAAACCATTCCCTCGGACCACTGATTGGGCCAGGCTGATGCCCCGGCCCCGCAAGGTACAGGGCTATGGGGTTGCTCTTTTCATCAAAATTGACATCTTTGATATACACATTCTTTCCTTGACTGAAAAACTCCTTCACCAAAGCCGGGGACTGGATATCCTCCACCGGGATGGCTATTTCCTTTCCATCGACGGTGGTCCAGGTCTTTCCGAAATCAGTGGTCTGGAGGTAGTAAATATTAGTTCTCAAATCAACATTGCCGTTGGGATGCCAGTTGAAGAAGAAAGCCACCTTGTCCCCATGCTGGCCGCTGATCTGATAATGCCCCCCGTTTTTGTCTTCATCCCTTTTCATCCCCACGAGCTTTTGATCTTCCGTCCATGTCCGGCCGTCAGGGCTAGTTTCGAAATACAGTTCTCTGACGCCGGTATATTTGCTGAACAAATGCAGGAATCCCCTTCCGGGGATGTATTTAGGCTGGGGATAGGTCATTTCTTCCTCTGTAATCTGCTCGAAAGCATCAATGGAATGGGGTGCTGTACTTCTGTATTTAAACCCCGGCCGGCTCCTTCCCCTTCCACTGACAAACACCCAGATATACCCTTCCGCATCCATGGCCAGACTGGGATTGTCGTGTGGATCATCCACTCCCTGCTTGTCATATACGACCGTTGGCCTGCTGACCTTTTTACTCGCATGGTCATAGCTCCCGATCATGCACAGCAGGTAGCGATCCTCAGCTCCTGTAGTGCCGCCATATACAAAGAAGGTTTTGTCTACCTCAGGCGAATAAATCGACAAAGGGATATGTTTGGCGGTATAGGTCCCCAAACCTCCCGAATACTTGTCTCCATACTCGGAAAACTGCCCCAGGGTAAACCAGATTCCCTTGTAACCGTCCATTTTTTGGTTGTTTTGTGATGGAGGCGATTGCGAATAACCTTTTGAGGTAATTAAAAAAAAAGTAATGACGAGATAGAAAATGATGTTATTATGATGCTTCATGCTATAAGATAAGTAGTTACAGAGTCCTTAATTTGTGCACAATGTAAGTAAAAGGGTTCCCGGTTTTTACACGCAGCAACTTATTTTGCGTCACTTGAATTTATTAATCTCTGGCCAAGCCAGCTCCGGATAAAACTGGTGTCCTCCATCTCCTTCAATCAATTGAAGGTTGTTGAGATCCAAATTGTCTCCATAAGCTTTTGTGGCAATTTGGAACCCTTCCCTCACGCCCTCAATATCGGCAATATGATCATCTTTTCCAGCCACGATCATCAGATTACGCGGCGCAACCAGTGCCGCAAAATCAGGCATATCCCCTATTTCAAGGATTCCTGGCAAATATCCACACGAACAGTGAGGATATTTTAGCCACGAAGATCCATAGGTCGAAAAAGAACAGGAAACGACCGCCAAATTTATCCTTTGGTCGACTGCTGCGGCGAAATAAGTAGTGGTCCCGCCTGAAGAATTCCCCATACAGCCAATCATATCATGATCCAGATCATTTTGCATCTCGATAAAATCGACTGCCCTTAGAACATCTCTAACTCTTTGGCCAAGGAGAGGTTTTCCCTTTAAAAGCTCCCTAAGTGACAAATCATTGCAAGAAACTCCGGCTTCTGCTCTCTCTCCAAAACCTTTTTGCTCTATCACCAACGCTGCCCAGCCGTTTTCTACTGCCTGAATAGCTAAATCCCTTCCCCCTGCGATCGATTTCAAGTCCGCCTCCGTCCGCGCCTGACCGATAGAAATGTGCATTCCCGGAGAGTGTCCTTGGAGGCAGATCATCACCGGGTAAGGAGGTTCTATATTTTTCGGTTTAAGAAGGTATCCGGGAATGTCTTCCATTCCCCCGGTTGTAATTGAGATCCGGGTAAGGAAATAATCCTCATGTTCCTCTTCATACTCAATAATAAATTCTGAACTTTCTGTCGAGGGCACCTGGATATTCATAATGTCCAACAGTCCCGTCTTCATTGACAGGCCGTCATTATCATCTCCTCTCGATATAGAATCACCATTCTCTCCAGAACAACCTACCAAAATAGCCGCAATCAAGATGATGACCAACCGATTCGCATAAAAACAATTGGTATTCCTATCTCCTTCTGGTTGTAACAGGAAATTTTTCATTGATCCCACCATACTGGTATACTATAAATTGTATTGATATTTATATTGCTGGGGGTGTTAGGGTTGCGCGATCTTTCGGAATCGGGATAAGGGATACGCAACGGAAATCGATTTGATTTCATGCTAGGATATCCCGTCCTCCTGACATCATTATAAGCCTCAAGCGACTGGAACATCCA
>CAZHZP010000172.1:0-5948 GCA_964537165.1 uncultured Roseivirgaceae bacterium
TGGTACAAAAAGGGAAGAAAAACTACTTTATTATCAAGGTTAAGTAATAAATTGGAGGGGAGACGGAAGACCGAGGTAAAATTCACTAAAGAACCTAAGTTTTTATTCAATGGGTGTTTACGAAAGGCAACAGAAAGAGAAGCTCATCGTGCAGTCCGCGATCAAATTGTTCTCTTCCCGCGGCTATCACGCCACCAAAATGGATGATGTGGCCAAGCAAGCCAAGATGAGCAAGGGCTTGATTTATTTTTATTTTAAAAATAAAGAGGATCTTTATATGGCGGTGACCAAAAGAGCTTTCGAGCAACTGATCACCGTATTCAAGGATACCATGAAGCCCAAAGACAGAAAAGCGATAGACCTGGTCTTTGACCTGATCAACAACTTCCTCTCATTCGCCGCCGGAAACAGGATGTATCACGAAGCCATCCTGAACTTCATGGGCTTGGTCGGCCTGTACAACGATGAAAAGCTACGGACGCAGATTGACCCCTTGATCCTGGAAAGCGTTAATTTCGAGCGGCTCTTGGAGATCCACCACGAACCGGCCAAGCTGGGAATGCAGCTGATTTCCGAAGGGATAGCGGACAAGAGCATGCGCGCTGATTTGGATCCCGAAGTGGCTTTCTACACCCTTTGGAGCCTGATGATAGGGATGGAGCGGCTAAGCGGCCCGATCGGCTACCCTGAGAAGGACGGCAAAGTCAATTTGGAGACCTGGAAAGCGGGAACCGAAAAACTGGTACAGGCCATGCTGAAAGGCTCCGTGCAGGGGCAAAAACCACAGGCGGTACAGGGCAGCTTGTTCTAAAACCGGGTAGGAAGGGAAAAGCGTTTTAGATTTAGGCATTTTAATTGCTTTTAAATCCCCCGAAAAACGATTTGTTCATCCTATAAACGACTTGATTATGGACTTGGTTCTCGGTGCTCTTACGGTGATGGTTGTTGCCATTGTACTGTTCTTTTTATTTAGAAAGATATTTATCAAAAAAAACCAGAAATCCACCACCGGAAAAATGGCTTCTGATGAGGTGTTGAAAAAAGAAGTCCATCATTTTGATACCAAAACCGGCGACGAAAAAGGCACCGGCCCTGATGGTGTCCATCGGGAAGCCGCTGATGGCAATAAAGAAATCCGATAAGTTCTCTCCATCTTCTCAATCGGCACTGACGGTTGGGAAGTTTTTTTGTCTCCTGACAGGACTGGCTTTAGCTTGTACTTTTGAGTCGGCTTTTTATTTTTTACTTTTACACTTCATCAATCTTTTTACCATGAAAAAACGCATTGATATCATGGCTACTCAGCCTGAGGCATATAAAGCCATGTCCGCCTTGGAAAACTACATAAACAACTCCGCACTTTCACCCATTCACAAAGAATTGATCAAAATCCGGGCATCGCAGATAAATGGCTGTGCATTCTGCATCAACATGCATACCGCCGACGCCCGAAAAGCCGGGGAAACGGAGCAACGGATCTATCTTCTCAATGCCTGGAGAGAAACCGATTTGTTTACCGAAGAGGAGAAAGCTATCTTGGCCTTAACCGAAGAGGTGACCTTGATCCAGCACCACGTGTCGGATGCTACTTACGAGCGGGCTGCGGCACTGTTCGATGAGACTTACCTTTCCCAGATCATCATGACCATCGTTACGATCAATGCCTGGAACCGGCTGGCTATTACAGGACAAAAACCCTTGCCGGCCAATTCTAAGGATTAACAAAACCTACTGCGTCCATATATGAACATACTAGTAGTCGAGGATGAACCGGGCATCGCCAACTTTATCAAACAGGGCCTGGAGGAAGAGAACTACACGGTGGATATCGAGGATAACGGCACCGAAGGCCTCCAAAAGGCCCTTACGGGTACATACGACCTGTTGCTACTGGACTGGATGCTGCCGGGACTGAGCGGCATTGAGATCTGCCGGCAGACCAGAAAGGTACATGCGGATGTTCCCATTATTTTCCTCACTGCCAAAGACACGGTGGAAGAGACCATATTCGGTCTTCAATCCGGCGCCAACGACTATCTGAAAAAGCCTTTTAATTTTGACGAGCTGGTCGAGCGCATCAAAGTTCAGCTCAGACCAAAAATCCGGGAGCACAAGACGCTTACTTTAGGCGACATCATCCTGAACACCAGTACACACCAGGTCTTCCGGGAAGAGCAGGAGGTAGTGCTCACCCAAAAAGAATTTGCGCTGTTGGAATACCTGATGAGAAACAAAGGCAAGGTATGCAGACGACACAAGATCATGAACAATGTATGGGACGCCCAGTTCGATTATAACACCGGGGTGCTGGATGTTTTCATCAATTCGTTGCGGAAAAAACTTAAGCTCCAGAAAGAGGAAGATTATATCCAAACCATCCGCGGAGTAGGCTATATTGCGAAGGAACTATGAATTTGTCCCTAAAAAACAGAATCGCCTTCTACTACATGGTAGCCACGGCGGTGGTCGTTGCCGGGGTGTTTGTGATCATCCATTTGATCGTAAAAACAACCGTTTACCACAACCTGGACACCGCACTTTCTTACCAGGCGGAGAAGCACACCCACGAAATCTTTGTCGAAGATGACAGCATCCGTTTTAGCAACAAGGCGGAATGGGAAGAAAGAGAGCATAAGGAAGTAGAGATCCACCCGGTGTTCCTCCAGATCAACGACCGGCACGGGACAATCATGGACAAGTCACCCAACCTGAAAGACCAGTTCCTGGAATTTGAACATCATCCCAGTTTTATCGACCCGCATACGACGCGACTGGGCGGAAGAGAGATCCGACAGGCCCAGATTGCCCTGAACCGCGAAGGAACAATCGCGGGCTATATCCTGGTCGCCATGCCCCTGGAAGACACCCAGATGGTACTCGCCAACCTAAAGAAAATCCTGCTGGTCCTTTATCCGGTGGTGTTGTTTCTCCTGTTTTTTATCAGCCGTTTTCTGGCGGGCAAAAGCATTATCCCCATCCAGCGGATTACCGATACCACCAACAGGATCACCAGGACCAACCTGAACGAAAGAGTCTTGCTCCCTGAGAACAAAGATGAACTGCACACGCTCTCGACGTCCATCAACGACCTGCTACAGCGGATTCAGGATGCGATGGAGCGGGAAAAACAGTTCACCTCGGACGCTTCCCACGAATTGAGGACTCCCCTTTCTGTTTTGAAAGGCACCTTGGAAGTGTTAAACAGAAACCCCCGTTCGGAACAGGAGTACAAAGAAAAGATCGCCTTTAGCATCAAAGAGATTGACAGGATGTCAGGGATTGTCAATCAGCTACTTTTATTGGCCCGGCTTGACCAATCATCCCTGACCAAAACCCAGCCGGTCCGGTTGATTTCCGCCATCGACGAAGTGCTGCAACGCCGCAAAACGGCCATCAAAGCGAAAGACCTCAAAGTGACGTTGGAGGATTTTTCTGACGAGGATATTGAGACGGATCGTTATTACCTCGACCTCATCCTGGACAACCTGATCGGCAATGCCATCAAATATTCTTTTCCCGCCTCAAACCTTTTGATCCAGGTCAAAAAGGAAGGCGACCGGCTGGTCTGCAGCATCAAAGACCAGGGAATAGGCATCCGCCGGGAAGATCTTCAAAACATATTTATGCCCTTCTTCCGCTCTGAGGCACTTAGCCACAAGGAGATCAAAGGGAATGGCCTGGGACTCTCCATTGTCCAGAAAGCCTGCAACCTGATCCATTCCCAACTAAAGGTCGAGAGCCGGATCAATTCCGGGACAACCGTTACTTTGGTTTTTTAAAAACCAAAGTACAATGGTTGAAGAAGGAATAATAAGCTGGGCTGCATCCTTCCCGATACATTCTCTAGCCGGTTAATTCTCCTCCAGGTACCTACGGCCCGCAAATTGGCGCTCCCGAAGCATTGCCCGGCCCTTCCAACGGATTGCTTGAAAGGTCCCGAACGTTGCTGAGCAGTCCCGGAAGGCTGTGGAAGGGATCCGTTGCATACATGTCGCTGGCAATGGGCATCTGGTGACGGGAGCTGGGATGCCCGGTTTCTACCCTGATTATTTTAGCTAAACGAGGCTAAACTGATAAAAAATAGCCACCAACGGCTTCAGGAATCCCGCATCTTAAGGCAATCTTAAGATAAGCCTAAGGAAAGCTTTAGATAGAGGGTGTTAGCTTTGGCTTTCGACATTTTGTTGCCTTCATGCTAGAGAAAATCATCCGTTATAGTATCCATCATAAATTAGTCGTTTTCCTCTTTACCGCACTGTTGATAGGGTTTGGCACCTATTCCCTCACCCAAATCCCCTTGGGTCCCGTGCCCGACATTACCAGCAACCAGGTCCAGGTCATCACCACTTCCCAGAACCTGGCGACAGAGGATGTGGAAAAATACCTCACCTATCCGGTAGAGCTGGAAATGGCCAATCTCCCCGGGGTGACCGAAATACGTTCCATTTCCAAATTCGGCTTGTCGGTAGTGACGGTGGTCTTTGAGGACAAAATGGGCACCTACCTGCCCCGGCAGCTGATTGCCGAAAAGATAAAACTGGCGGAAGAAAAGATCCCTGCCTCCTTTGGCAAGCCCTTTATGGGGCCTGTTTCTACGGGTCTCGGGGAAATATACCAATACATCATCGACGTGGAGGACGGTTTTGAAGACCGCTACGGTATCATGGACCTGCGTACCATTCAGGACTGGATCGTGCGGAGACAGTTGTCCGGCATCGAAGGCGTCGTGGAGGTCAACACCTGGGGCGGCTACCTCAAGCAATACGAGGTGGCCATCAACCCCGAACGCCTGAGGGCTGTCAACGTGGACCTGGCAGCCATTTACGAGGCTTTGCAAAAAAACAACGATATCGCCGGGGGCGGTTACATCGAAAAGACCAATGAAAGCTACTTTGTCCGCGGAGAGGGATTGGTAGAGAGCCTGGAGGACATCGAAAACATCGTGATCGAAAACCGAAACGGAAACCCGGTCTATATCCGTGATGTGGCCAATGTGGGCTTTGGCCATGCCAACCGCTTCGGCGCCATCACCGCCAACGGCGAAGGGGAGAAGGTGCTGGGCCAGGTGATGATGCTCAAGGATGCGGATTCCAAGGCGACCATCGACCGGGTGAAGGAGCGTTTGGAGGAAATGAAAAGCTCACTGCCGGAAGGGATCATTATCAACGGCTTTCTGGACCGCAGTGAACTGATTGATAAAACCACCCACACGATTGCCGAAAACCTCATTTTGGGTTGCCTGATTGTGGTCTTTGTCGTGGTGTTGTTGCTTGGAAATTTTCGTTCCGGATTGGTGGTCGCATCGGTGATCCCGCTCAGTCTGCTTTTTGCCCTATCCATGATGTACCTTTTCGGGGTCGATGCCAACCTGATGAGCCTCGGCGCCATCGACTTTGGGATCATCATCGACGGGGCGGTGATTATAGTGGAGTATATTGCTTTCAGGATTACTTCCGAAGGCGCGCGGCTACTTCCTCTTTCCAAACCGGAGAGAAGAAAGGCCATGGATGAAATCACGTTTAACGGGGCCACCAAGATGATGCGGTCGGCGGTCTTTGGCCAGATCATCATTATCATTGTTTTCATCCCCATCTTATCCCTCTCAGGCGTGGAAGGGAAGATGTTTATCCCCATGGCACAGGTCTTTAGCTTTGCGCTGATCGGGACCATGATCCTCGGCTTTACTTATGTGCCGGTAGTTTCCTCACTTTTTCTCAAACCGGAAGATCCCACCAAAAGCAACATTTCCAGGCGTCTTATCACCTGGCTGGGCAATATCTACGAACCCTGTATCGCCTGGGCCTTGCGGCGCAAAAAGCTGGTGTTGGGCATCGCCGCCATCATCTTGCTGTTTGCAGGCATTCTCTTAAGCCGTATGGGAGGCGAATTTGTACCGACGCTGGATGAGGGGGATTTTGTGATCCAGCCTGTGCTGAAGACAGGCACCA
>CAZHZP010000173.1:0-5880 GCA_964537165.1 uncultured Roseivirgaceae bacterium
TAAAACATTGGATGAAAAGTCCAACCAACTGGCCCATCTACTTCGGGAAAAAGGCGCAAGGGAAGAAACTCTTGTACTACTGTGTATGAGCAGATCTTTGGAGATGGTCATTGCCCTGCTGGGAATTCTAAAATCCGGGGCGGCCTATGTCCCTATAGATCCAGCTTATCCTCAGCATAGGAAAAATTTCATTCAGGAGGACACCGCTGCGCAACTGGCGGTGACAGACCCGGAAAACCTAAAGGAACTATCACCCCTACGATGTGAAATTATAACCCTAGAAGCAGGCGCTTCTAACCTCAGTCACCTTTCTCCATACAATGTAGAAGCCATTATTCAACCCGAACACCTCGCCTATATAATCTACACATCCGGCTCCACCGGAAGACCGAAAGGTGTGATGATCGAGCACCAAAACGTCTATTCCTTTATTTCCTGGTGTCGGGAGGAGTTTTCTTCCAGTCCATGTAAGGTAGTGTATGCGGCCACTTCTATTTGTTTTGACCTTTCGGTGTTTGAGATCTTCTATTCCCTTAGTACAGGGATACCTATCAGATTGCTCCAAGATGGGCTTGAGATAAAGCATTTTCTTCCAAAAGATGAGCAGATTATGATCAATACCGTTCCCAGTGTGGTAGAACATCTATTAGAGGAAGAAATAGACTTGTCGAATGTAAGCGTCTTAAACATGGCTGGCGAACCTCTCACCAAAAAAATACTGGAAGGGTTGGATGTGGATAGGATTCAGGTAAGAAACCTGTATGGACCGACGGAAGACACCACCTATAGTACTTTTTATCGGATCGGAAACGAACGGGAAGTCCTTATTGGCCGGCCGATAAGTAATACTTCTGTATATATCATTAATCAGGAAAATACATTAAATGCGATCGGCGTTCCCGGTGAGATCTGCTTAAGCGGCTCCGGGCTTGCCCGTGGTTACTTTAACCGGCCTGATTTAACGGAAGAACGATTCGTCTTGAATCCTTTTGCACCAACTTCTGCAGACAGGATGTATAAAACGGGGGACATGGGACGCTGGCTTCCTGACGGACAGATCGAATATATCGGACGAAAAGATGACCAAGTTAAAATCCGCGGTTATAGAATTGAGTTAGGGGAAATAGAAAGAGTACTCCAGCAGTTCCCGGCGATAAGGCAGGCCGTTGTACTAGCGAAAAAGGATCAGAAGGGAAGCCCACATCTCGTCGGCTACTTGATAATAAAGGGTTCCTTTGACAAGAGGTCTATTGCGGATTTCCTAAAACAGCGACTCCCCCACTACATGGTGCCCTCCTTATGGGTAGAACTGAAAGCCTTTCCTTTGACCCCCAATGGTAAAATAGACAAGAAAAAACTGCCGGATCCACTGCAGGACAACCTTGCTGCCCCTCTGTTTGTGGCTCCCAGCAACGAAGTGGAAAAAAATCTAGCTGGGATATGGGAGGAACTGCTACAGACGGAAAGTGTCGGCCTCCATGATGACTTCTTTGCCTTAGGAGGAAACTCTCTCTTAGCAACCCGCTTTATCGCTGCCGTCCAAGAAGCGTTTGATGTCAAACTTCGTATTATTGATTTATTTGCCGATCCCACTATTGCGGGCTTAACCGCAGGATATGATTTTCGGAGAAAACGCAGTTGCACACCTGTCATCCAACCCCTTCATCCCCGGCCTGGCCTCCTTCCTTTGTCTTACAATCAAGAAAGCCTGTGGTTTATAGACCAGCTGAACGGATCCCTGCATTACCACATCCCTTTGGTATTAGAGCTGAATGGGATTTTAGACCTTCAGGCTTTAGAGCTATCGTTGCGAAGCTTAATAGACAGACACGAGGTGCTTAGGACGGTCATCCGGCATAATGATGGCCTGCCCCACCAAGTTGTGAAGGATTCTTTGGATTGGAAGATCAAAAGCATAGATGGACAAAGTCTCCGTAATGACCCTGCCGAAGTCCGCAAAACCATAGGCCAGCTAATTGATCAACCTTTCGATCTCAGCGATGATTTTATGCTGAGGGCATTTTTGATCCGCCTGGATCAAAAACGCCATGTTTTGACCTTGGTCATCCATCACATCGCGTTTGACGGCTGGTCTACGCCATTGCTATTAAACGAGCTTGCTATTTCTTATCAGGCTTTTCAAGGGGGCACAAAACCTAACCTAGCTCCCTTGCCTCTTCAATATGCCGATTACGCCATATGGCAAAAGCGATATTTGCAAGGAGACTCCGTGAAACAAAATGCTAGATACTGGAAGAAAAAACTGCACAACGTAAGCATGCTGCAGCTTCCTGTGGATCATCCCAAACCATCTCTGCCAAATTATACAGGCGCGACAGAAGCCTTCCACATCGATCAGACCCTCCGGGAACAACTTCGGGAACTGGGACATGAACAATCCGCCACTTTATTTATGACCTTGCTGACCACCTTTAAAATGCTCCTTTCCCATTATAGTGGCCAACAGGATATTTGTGTGGGAACGGTTGCTACGGGTCGTCAGCAAAAGGAACTGGAGGAATTGATCGGATATTTTGTTCATACACTACCCATTCGGTCTAACTTTTCCCCTCAGGCCAGGTTCTTGGACTTATTGAAGGAGGTAAGAACCAATACCTTAGAAGCATTTGAGAACCAAGAACTTCCTTTCGAAAAGATAGTAGCGGAAACACAGGCCCAACGAAACCTGAACGAAAACCCACTGTTTCAGGTGTTGTTTCTCTTCCAGAGTTTGCCAGAAATCAATTCGTTTTCGCTGGGAGAGCTGACCATGGCACTACGGCCGGTTGACCGGAGAACCTCAAAATTTGATCTCTCTTTCATTATTTCGGAAGCCCCCTCCGGCTTGCGGGTAGAAATTGAATACAACATACACCTGTTCAAGCAGACTACCATCAAACAGATAGGCTCGGACTACATCCATCTTTTGCAACTGGTGGCACTTGATCCCCAAAAAAACCTCCTGCAATATTTGCGGGAAGGCCTCGCTCAAACGGGATCCTATGGGCGGTCGACCGCAAACAACCAAAATGAAAACGGGAAGAGGGCCCGGCCGCTACAAAACCGAGAGCAGACAGCCTACGGTGCCTCAGAAACAACAGTTGCCAAAATCTGGCGCAGGGCATTAGGGAAAGCTGCTATTGGTGTCAATGATAATTTCTTCGAAATAGGAGGCCAATCCCTTGTTGCGGTGCAAGTCATGAGCCAGTTGGAAAAACAGCTGGGAAAGAAATTGCCTCTGTCCGTATTATTCAAACATCCCACCATTAAAGAGATGGCTCAGGCCATTGAACGGGAAGTGGGGAAAAACAAAGTTTGGGAATCCCTTGTGCCGATAAAAACAACTGGGAATAAACACCCACTGTACATTGTACATGGGGGCGGAGCCAATATATTGCCCTTTTACAGTATTGCCAAAAATATGGATCCTAATCAGCCTGTATATGGCCTGCAACCCAAAGGTCTGGATGGAAAGGAAAAGCCGTTGCGCAGCGTAAAGGCCATTGCTTCTCACTTTATCGGCGAAATCCTCCAGCACAACCCCGGAGGGCCCTTCAATCTAGCGGGTTATTCATTCGGTGGGATTATCGCCTTTGAAATGGCTCAACAGTTAAAGGTCATGGGAAAAGAAGTAGAGCACCTGGTGATGTTCGATACGATCGCCTATCAAAGCGCCCGTAATAAACCCCGGAGCGTGAGGCTGAAAGACGGATTAAAAAGAAGCTTAGGGAAAAGATGGTTCGACCTTCATTTGGCGACCAACCATCCAAAAGCCTTCTGGAAGATAAAAAAGGAGTCCTTACGGCAGAAATTTCAACGTTTGGCCATTTGGCTAGGAATGGAAAAGACACCGCCACTGACAGAATTGATGAAAGTGATTAAAAGTATTGAGGACAGTCATCGGGAAGCTTCCGAAAATTATGTGCTGGAACCTTATGATGGAGCTATCCATTTGATGAAGGCGAAAACGCCCACCTCCTATCACGGCAAAGGAAATTTTTTAGGCTGGGACGAATATGTAAAACACATTTATATCGAAGAAATGGAGGGAGAACATACGACGATGTTTTCTCCTCCACGTGATATCGGATTTGCTCAGTCCCTGCAGAAGATTTTGGACGAATAGTTAATTGGAGTAGTTTTTGATAAGCTCCGAATGAAAACAAATCAACTTAATTTAATATGCGAAAACTAGATTTATGGGTGATGTGCTTCGCCGTCATCTTCTCATCATGTGCGATCGAAGACGCTCCCGAAAACCTTCCTAAAGATGAGGTGGAATTTGTGGGAGAAACCAAACTTATTTTTACTTCAAAAGAGGAAGCAGCAGCACTTATGGGAACCTCAGATGAATATTCGCAGGGCTTGTCGAAGTTCGACATTGCGTCAAGAACGCACAATCCTGCCAATAACCAAGAACAACAGTATCTGGCCTTTGCGGCGGCACAGGCCAGAGACTGGCAAGAAGATGAAATTACCGTCTTGAAAGTAAAGATCAACCAGGTAAAGGACAAGATGGAGAAACTGGGGCTAAATCTAAAATTCCCAAAGGAAATCAAGTTAATAAAATCTTCCCTAGAAGAGGAAGGCGGAGTAATCAGCTATACCAGAGCGAATTATATCGTGATGAAGGGCGACGTGACAGAGGGGTTTATTATTCATGAATTATTCCACATTCTTACGCGCTATAACCCGGATAAAAGAGACGAGCTATATCAAACCATCAACTTCCACAAAAGCAACCGGATAAGTTATCCTGATGCTATTAAGGATAACATAATAACGAATCCTGATGCGCCCTTTCTGGAACATACCATTCAATTGACCATCGATGGTGAAGCAAAGGAAGCCGTCTTCATCTTGTATTCCGATCAAGATTATGAAAGCGGTTCGTTCTTCTCCCAAATGCAACAAAAATTAATGCTGGTAGAAGGCCCTGCCGATGGCAAAAAGCCGGTGTTGGTCAATGGCGAACCAATTTTGCTGGACTTTTCGGCTGCTTCGGATCTTAAGGAAAAAATCGGCAACAACACCTCTTATACCCTGCATCCTGAAGAAATCCTTGCGGATCATTTCATCATGCTGGTGAAGGCGGAAACAGCTTCAGATCCAGACTTCATCAATGCCATGAAAACGGTATTAACCAGATAAAAGAGAGAGTTTTTAGAATTTTGCTAACTTGCAGTTACTCCGGTGGCCTGTTTGTCAAAACAGGCCACCGGCTAATTGGTAAACCATGGCAAACTATCATTTGAAAGCCCTTCAATTTATTTTCCGAGCAGCCCTTTGTACCTGCTTATCTTTTGCATTTTATGCCTGTAGACAAGAAACAGCCAACAGTGGGGTTTCCGGTCTGCCAACCAGCCCGGTAATAAGGGAGGGTATGGTTTGGATTGAAGGAGGCGAGTTTTTAATGGGAACCGATGAGGAAGAGGCTTACCCAGCTGAAAAACCGGCTGTCAAGCGGGAGGTGAAAGGCTTCTGGATGGACGAAACCGAAGTCACCAACCGGCAGTACCAAATCTTTGTCGAGGCAACCGGGTATGTAACCCTGGCAGAAAAAACTCCCCTCTGGGAGGACATACAAAAACAGCTTCCCCCCGGAAGCGAGAAACCCGAAGACCTTACTTTAAATCCCGGGTCGCTCGTATTTATTCCTCCTTCCCATCCGGTGCCTACCAACGATATTTCCGAATGGTGGGTGTGGGTAGACGGTGCTAACTGGAAAAACCCGGAAGGCCCGGGAACTGGCCTTGAGGGGAGATGGGATCATCCCGTGGTTCATATCGCCTATGAGGACGCGGCCGCTTACGCTGATTGGGCGGGAAAGAGACTGCCAACCGAGGCGGAATGGGAATATGCAGCAAGAGGCGGACAAAC
>CAZHZP010000174.1:0-5829 GCA_964537165.1 uncultured Roseivirgaceae bacterium
TCGGACTTTTCTGATTTGTCATATATAGAGACCAAATAAACCGTTTCTGCCACAACTTTGACATAAGTAACCACCCTGCCACCACCGCGTTTTCCTTTCCCTTTGGAGCGAATCGCCAAGCGGATCTTGTAAAAACCGTTTCCCAGAGGCGTACCCATTTCCGGATTTTCTTGAAGTTCGGTACCCAACTGCTCGTTTCAGTCCTTAAGGAGGGGAATTTTTTAATCAAACGTTTTGCTTCCCGTTTGAAACCCTCAATGGTAACTAAGTTAAAGCTCATTCAAGAAGTCTTTAAAGGGAGTGGCTTTTTTCTTCCCTTCCAAAACCAGCTTTAACTCTTTGACTCCTTCCCTGATGTTCTCCCTTATTTGTTCATCGGTATCTCCCTCCAGTTCGTCTTCTTCTATTTTCACAAAAGAAAAGTGCTGGATAAGATCCTTGAAGAATTCAAGTTGTTTGTCTTCTATTTCTAGGGTTAATCTTGCCATGGCTGTATACTTTTAACCAAAAATAACCATAAATGTCCAAGAGGGCAAGGGGCGGTGATTTTCGGAAGGCATTCTAGAAGATAAACATCTTCACCTGATATCCCCTGGATATTGTTTATATTTATTCCGGTTCCTATTACACTTAGATAGGTAGCCTCCGTCACGACTTGTTGAATTTCGGTCACAACGGGGAACATAACTATAAGCTTGTGCTGTTTCAAAAGAAAAATGATATGAAAAATTTATTATCACGGATCACCTTAAATCCTCAGGTAAGTCATGGTAAACCCACTATTCGTGGCACTAGATATTTGGTATCTGCAATTTTGGAATATCTTGCCGGTGGTGATTCCGTCGAAGATATATTGAGGGAGTTTCCTGATTTGGTGCACGAAGATATTTTGGCTTGTATTGCCTACGCCTCGGCTTCTATGAATCTGAAGGACATTGAAGTGCCTACGGTATGAAGTTTCTTATTGATGCACATTTGCCGGCGTCTTTAGATGTATTTTTCGCAGGTCATGAAGTTTTTCATACGTCTGATTTAGATCATGGCAATTTAACATCTGACAAGGACATCAATTCGTTCTCAATGAAGGAGAACTTGGTTTTGATTACAAAAGATACTGATTTCTACTATTCCTATCTTTCATCGAGAAGGCCATATAAACTTGTTTTGGTTAAGCTAGGCAACATGCGCTTAAATGACTTAAAAACTTATTTCCAGCGCAATGCTGCTACCATCGTAAAACATTTAAACCATAGTTCTTTTCTGATTCTTGAACCTAACCGTATAAGGATTTTGGAATAAAAACAAGGTCTAATTCGTGGTAGCCTTCTTTTCCAAGAGCTTGCTCATGGTTGTCATTACTGCTTTATTTTCGTCCGGATCTTTACGATCATTTTCTCCCGATTGTACATTATTCCTTTAAAATCCGAATCAGGTTGTCCACCGTCTTTTTTCCGATGCCCGACACCTGCATGAGCGCAGTATAATCCGCCGTAAAGACAGCATGAAGATTGCCGAATTTTCCCAACAACCTTTCCGCCTTATCCGTGCCTATTCCCGGAAATCCTTCTAGAATATGAATTTTTTGGATAAGTAAAGCGTCCTTTTTCTTGAAACGGGATGGGCTAGAATAAAGCCTTTGATCCTGCAACCTATCCCTGGTAAGTTGCTTGAAACCCTGCAACATGACCCGGGCAGTTTCTTTAGAATGCTTAGTCCTGAGTACAGGAAGCCTGAACACTAAGGATATAGATAGCAAAATTCCTTGAATGGCCTGTTTGGAAAAATCGGTTTCCCTGAATTCCCTGTTCCTACCCTCCAAAATAATGCAGGCTGGTACCCGATTTCTCACCAGAGCTCCGGCCTGCTGGAACAGCCTTCCGTCTTTTATCGAACAGCAAAAATCAGGAACGGTTTTCCTTTCGATTAACAAATCCCCGTCAAAAAGGTAATCGCCTATAGGCAACCTTTGCCGATGGATGATCATATTCCCCATTTTCCGAAATTCTTTTTCAAGGGTATCCGGCTCCCTGTCATCAATAGTGACCTGCAAAGGAAAAAAGTAAGAGGATTTCAACAGCTTGGACATGGGAAAAGTTTGGATTTCCTCTTGAAGTTACAAAATTCACTTATCAATTAACAACCCTGCAACATTTTCTGGAAGAGAAAAACTAATCTTCTGCCTGATTTAAAAGAAAAAGTAATGGGAATTATAGATTCCAGCCATTGAGACCTGCCAGGTTTTGAAAACATGGCAGGTCTCTCCGCTTCCTACTCACTCCTCATGCATTTCACCGGATTGGCCACCGCTGCCCGGATCGCCTGAAGCTCACCGTCAATTGAACCAAAACTGTTCCCAAAATTCATATATTTGCTTTATGAACTTGGATAGCAAGAAAATCCAAACAATCAATGATTATTTCAAGACCCGCCCGGTTTTAAAGGCATACCTGTTTGGTTCATACGTCCGAGGTGAGGCAGGTAACCAAAGTGATATTGATATACTTGTTGATCTGGATTATTCGCAAAAGATAGGTTTACAATTTGTCCAGATGAAGATTGACCTAGAAAGACTGTTAAATGCAAAAGTGGACCTGGTGTCTTCAAATGGATTATCAAAACACATCAAGCCATTGATTGATAATGAAAAGAAGTTGATATATGCGAGGTAACTTAGGGGACAAAGCAAGACTTCAGCATATCCTGGAATCAATTATTGAAATAGAAAGCTATCTGATAGACACTGACTTTTCAGGTTTTTCAGAAAATTCAATGATGAAATTTGCATGTATTAAACAACTGGAAATTATTGGAGAGGCAGCCAATCATATTTCGGGGGATATTAAGGAAAAGTTTACGACGATCGAATGGTCACAGATAGTTGGAATGAGAAATGTGCTTGTTCATGAATATTTCGGTGTAGATTCCAAGTTAGTTTGGGAGATTGTTAAGAATGATTTACCTGATTTAAAGGAAAAGGTAATTGCTATTGTAAATTCAATAGGTTGAAGCTGCTAAATCTGAAACAACAGACAGCTTTTGATCCAGCCATTGAGAGCTGGCAGGCGGGGAAAACCTGCCAAGGTCGACTGCTTCCTACTCACTCCTCAAGCTCTTTAACGGATTGGCAGGTATCGCTCTTTATCATTGATTTTTATATTTCTTCGGTTTTGGGTGCGGCTAGCCAACCCACCCGATCACTCCATCATTTATTCACTCGCTCCTCAAGCACTCCACAGGATTGGCCACCGCCGCCCTGACCGCCTGAAAGCTTACCGTTAGCAGAGCGATTGCCACAGCGACCACCCCGGCCACGACAAACATCCACCATTCGATATCGATACGATAGGCGAAGTCGGCGAGCCAGCGGTTCATGGCATACCAGGCAATGGGAGAGGCAATAATAAACGCAATCCCAACCAGTCGGATAAAATCCTTGGAAAGCAAACCTACGATGCCCGCTACCGAGGCACCCAATACCTTGCGGATGCCGATTTCCTTGGTTCGTTGGAGGACAGAGACGGTGATCATTCCCAGTAGCCCCAAACAGGAAAGCAAAATACTCAGGCCTCCAAACGTCAGGCTCAGCATCAAGGCCTTCCGGTCATCCTTATACAACCTGTCAAATTCTTCATCCAGAAAAGTATATTGAAAAGGCTGTTCCGGCGTAAATTCATTCCATACCTTCCGAGCGTGATCCAAAGCTTGGGGCACACTCCCGGCATTTGCCTTGACCAGATAAGAAGGTGCACCAAAGGGGTCTAGTGTAAATACCACCGGATCGATTTCCTCATGGAGGCTTTTATGATGATAATCTTTGACTATGCCTATGATGACGCCTCCCTGATCTGACATGATCCCTTTAGAGAATGACGTTCCTATCACGGGCTCTTCAAGCCCGAAAGCTTTGACCGCAGTTTCATTTAAGACCAGATTATACTTGTCCGCAGCATTTGCGGGATCGAACCAGCGGCCGCCCGTCAAAGTCAGGCTGGCCATTTCCGCATAATCCTCATCCACCCATATCATGACCGATTCCGTTGGTTCTCGCTGCACGGGATAGCCTACCCAAGACGTATTAAAAGGCTGCTTTCGTCTGTCGTCCACAATAGTAGCCCCGTTGACTTGTGACACGAGTTGGATCGCACTGTTGGCAAGCAAGCCCGTTTTGACGCTTTTTACCCGGGTTTGGTGATTTTCAACCGCTTCGTTATCATTAGCGGAAAAACCCAGAGGAAAAGAAACATTCATTTTAAATATCTGATCCGTTTGATATTCTGCGGTTTGCTGTTGGATAAAAGTGAACTGGCGATGGATGGTCACTACTCCAATCACCATTACTATGGTAAATACCAACTGTCCTGTCACCAACAATCTTCTAAATCCTTGTCGGCTTAATCCCTCCAAAGCCTGATTTTTCAACAAGCTCACTGGCTTTATGGTAGCCAAGGCTACAGCAGGATAGAGTCCAGCCATGACAAGTACCAATACCAGCATTCCTAAGATCAGTAAGCCTATCCAAGGATCCATCAGGTCAAGTACCAGACTTCGTTCCACAAAAGCATTAAAAGCAGGCAGAAACAATACGGCCAGCAGCAACGCGACACCTGCCGCCATCGTGACCGACAGGAAAGTTTCTACCATTATTTGGATAAACAATTGGTATCTGCTCGCTCCGATGGTTTTTCGTATCCCGATCTCCTTCATCCTGATCCCGATCCTCGCCACAGACAAGTTGACGAAATTAACACTGGCTACTGCAAGCAGGAGAACCGCCAATACCGTGAAAATCCATAGATTACGAATATTTCCATGAGGGATAACCCCCGCTAAGATTTCTTTTTCAAAGTGTAAATCAGCCAGCGGCAACAAACGGGAAGGGGGTGACTGGGTCCTCCATGGCTGGTGATCAGAAAAGATGTTCGAGATTTTTTCCTCTGCTTCCGCAACAGAGGCTCCGGCTGATAATTTTACAAAAAGGAATTGGGAGTAATAGCCCCAGGTTTCCAATAAGGATTTGTTTTTCTCAATAAAAGCTGTGTTGGAAATCAAGACATCCTGCTGGAATGAAGAATGTGCGGGAATATCTTCTACTATAGCCGCGACAGTATATTCGACGGAATCTATATAGAGGCGTTGCTGTAAAGGTGGCTGGTTTCCAAAATATTGGATGGCTTTTGAACGGGTTAAAATTACAGAGGCCGGATGGTTTAAAAAGTCGTCAAGGCTTCCCTGAACTATGCTATAACCGAACATATTGATCCAGTTGCCATCGACCAACAAAGCTTGGGATTCTCTGAAGCGATTTCCATTAACCTCGAATACCGCTGACCATGCGGGGGGAGCAGCGGCAGCGAATTGTTCTACTTCCGGGACTTGGTCAGCAATTGCTACTGCGGCTGGATACGGCGAATGTCCTCCGGATGCATATCTTGCGTTGTCCAAGTCATAATCGGCCCTGACATAAATACGATCCGCGTCGGGATAATAATTGTCATACCGCAGCTCATTTTGGCCCCAAAGAAGAATTAGGAGCGAAGTGGCCAAGGCAATGGATAATCCGCCTACATTGATTAACGTACTGCTCTTGGATTGCCAAAGGTTTCTCCAAGCAATTTTAAAGTAGTTTTTCCACATGGTTGGTTAAATTGGGGGTATGGAGTATTAAGATATAAGATCTGAGATAGCGAAATTCAACATTCATGTAACTTTCAATACTGGTTTTCTAAGCACTGATTTCTCACTCGCTCCTCAAGCTCTCCACCGGATTGGACACTGCCGCCCTGATCGCCTGAAAACCCACCGTCAGCAGAGCGATTGCCACAGCGACCA
>CAZHZP010000175.1:0-5799 GCA_964537165.1 uncultured Roseivirgaceae bacterium
TACGAATGAGCATATTTTACAAACGAACCTTTCTTTCCTTTACAGTGGCAGGGGTATTCAGCCTCTTTTCCTCGGTTATACTCGCCCAGAGCGATCCGACGGGCGAAAGACGGGTGACCGGCACCTATGCAATCACCAATGCCACCGTGGTCGCGACTCCCGGCTCAACAGCAAACAAAGCCACCATAATTATTAAAAACGGTCTCATAGATCAAATAGGCAACAACCCGACCATCCCTCTGGATGCGCAGACCATCAAGGGAGATTCTTTATTTGTGTATGCAGGATTTATAGATGTCGCCACAAGCGTCGGCGTGACGGCACCTGGTATCCCGGAGAGACCCGCCAACTTCGACCCCTCCAACCCGGCACCTGTATATGTAGGAATAACCCCCTACCATGATGTCCTCAGTCATCTTGAGGCGGCAGAAGAAGAAGCAAACAAATGGAGGAAAACAGGCATTACCACCCTCCACTTATTACCCAAGGGGGAAGGCATGCTGCCCGGTAAAACGGCGGTAATACTGAATGGCCAAAAGGGTTCTTCGAACGTGCTTCCCGCATCAGGCAGCCTTTACGCCAGATTCCAAACGGTAAGAGGGCTTTCACCTGGCACCACCTTAGGCATTATGGCCAAATGGAGGGAGCTCTATCAAAATGCCGAACTGTCGGCCAGGCACCAGTCACTATTCGCCAGCAACAAGGGCGTGGCAAGAGCCGAAAAAGACCCTGTCTTAGAGGCTTTCTTCCCTGTAATCAACGGAGAGGCCGCCGTGATGTTCGAAGTCAGCAATGAGCTCGACATAAGAAGGGTACTAAGTCTCCAAAAGGAGAAAGGCTTTAAGGTAATCCTCAGCGGGGTGAATGAAGGCACCTCCCTGCTTCCACTCTTAAAAGACGCTAAAGCACAGGTGGTGCTTTCCCTGGATCTTCCTGATGACAAAGCGGCCAACAAGAAAATTAAGGACGCGTCCGAAGAGGCTAAATACAACCTGGAGCGGGTGAAGGCGGCTTACCAAGCCCGACTGGCATTGGCTGCCGACTTTGAAAAGGGAGGCATTTCCTTCGCCTTCGGGTCAAACAACGTCAAAATTGGTGACTTCCTCAAGAATGTCCGCTTGTTGGTAGAAAGCGGCTTGTCTAAAGAAGGCGCGCTGGCAGCCTTGACGACAAACCCGGCCAGAATGCTTGGGCTGGAAAGCATGCTTGGGAGCATTGAAAAAGGCAAATTGGCCAATCTAGTTATTACCACCGACTCTTTATTCAAAAAGAACGCAGAGGTCAAACAGGTTTTTGTAGATGGATACCTGTTTGAATACGAGACCAACGGCAAATCCGAAGACAGCAAATCCGAAGAAAACGGCATTGCCGGCGCCTGGGATTACGAAGCAGTAACGCCACAAGGCTCCTCATCGGGATTGATGACAATAAAGAAAGATGGCAATAGCTATAGCGGCACCATTACCTTTGATGATCCTGAAGGTAGCGGAAAAAAATCCGCGGATATGTCAAACATCAAAGTTTCTGGAACAAGCTTAGAATTCCAGTTTAATGTAGACGTCCAAGGCATGTCGATTTCTGTTACTGTTGCTGGCGAAGTTTCAGGCAGCGAATACGAAGGAAAATTGTCTATCCCCGATTTTGGGAGTTTTCCATTTAGTGCAAGCAAATCTCCTGGCTCCAACATCTAATTACCATGAAAAGAATTATATATATCCTCACCGCTTTCCTGAGCATCAACCTCGCCGTTGCGCAGACCCCGGTTGAAAAGGGAAGCGTATTGATCAAAAATGCCACCGTGCTCACCATCACAGACGGTGTGCTGGAAGAAACAGATGTCCTGGTAGAAAACGGCATCATCAAAAGAATAGGAAAAGGGCTCTCCGCCTCTTCCAATACCCCAACCGTCGATGCCGGTGGCAAGTATTTGATGCCGGGCATTATTGATGCACATTCCCATCTGGCCCTGAGCGTTGTAAATGAGGCCACCAGCCCCATTACCGCAGAAGTTTGGATGGGCGATGTGGTTAACCCTTTCGACATAGGGATCTACCGCGCCCTGGCCGGAGGAGTCACCGTTTCCAATGCCATGCATGGTTCGGCCAATGCCATCGGCGGACGCAACATTACCCTGAAGCACCGCTACGGCACCCACAACCCCGAGGAGCTGATCATGACCGAAGCACCCCGCACCATCAAGTTTGCGCTGGGTGAAAATCCTACCAGGGTTCATGGAAGGGGAAAAGGCATTCAGCCTAGAAGCCGGATGGGCGTAGAGGCCATCATCAGGAACGGCTTCAATGAGGCGATACAGTACAAAAAAGCGTGGGAGACTTATGAAAAAGCGGCAAGTCAAAGAAACAGCACGGCAGTTCCTCCGAAATACAATTTGAGGATGGAAACCCTGGCTGACATCCTCGACGGCGAGCTGATCATCCACTGCCACTCCTACCGGGCGGACGAAATCAATATGCTGATCAATGTCTGTAAGGATTTTGGTGTTAAAAACATCGTTTTCACACACGTGAACGAAGGCTTCAAAGTAGCCCCGGAGCTTGCTGCATATACCATGGGCGCATCAGTTTTTGCGGACTGGTGGGCTTATAAGTTTGAGGTATATTATTCAACCTCCTACAATGCCGCCATTTTGGCTAAGAACGGGGTGATCACTTCCATCAACTCCGATGATGCGGAATTAATCAGACACCTGTACCATGAAGCGGGCAAAACCCAAAGGTACGGGGAATTGTCCGATGAGGAGGCCCTGGCCATGATTACCATTAACCCCGCCAAACAGCTGGGCATCGCCGATAAAGTGGGTTCTATTGAAGAAGGCAAACAGGCTGACCTGGTGATTTTTGACAACCATCCCCTGTCTGTTTATGCCATTCCCCAGATGACCTTTGTTGACGGAGTGAAATACTTTGATATCAAGGAGGACAAAAATGACCAAAGGATCAAGGTCAGCCCGACCGAAGTAGTGGAGCCTATCTTCTTGGGCGGTCATGACCACAAATGCATGCATGGCGTGGAAATGTTCGAAGAAACAGGCGAATTCTTTGGCTCCCATTGATCTACAACCTATCAGGTTCCTAAACGAATACAACAATGAATAAAATAAAAATATACCTTATTCTCCTCCTTCTCTGCACCGGTTCCTTTTTATCTTATGGACAAATAGAAGGCGAAGTAATAAAGCCCAGAGGCGGGAAGTTCTTATTACAAAATGCCACCATAGTAACGGTGACCAAAGGCACCATCCAAAACGGCAGTGTATTGATCAGCAATGGGAAAATCGAAGCCGTCGGCACCAACCTGAATGCCGCTGATGCTACCGTTCTCGATTGCTCCGGCCTTTTTATCTACCCGGGAATGATCGATGCAGGCAACCGGCTTGGTCTGGTAGAAGTGAATTCCGTCGCCGAAACGCAGGATTTTGCTGAGATCGGTGACCTCAGTCCCAACATGCAGGCCCTGACGGCTGTCAATCCCAACTCGGTAGCCATTCCTGTCACCAGGGTAAGCGGCGTGACGACCTCCCTGGCTGTGCCTTCGGGAGGCATTTTCCCGGGTACAGCCGCCTTGATCAACCTCAACGGCTATACTTCCGAGCACATGTACGCCGGATTCAAAGGGGTGGTGATGAACTTCCCAAGCTCCGCTAGACGAGGCTCCTACGATAGAAGAACAGGGGAGGAAATCAAAAAAGAAACGGAAAAAAGCCTGAAACAAATCAATGAGATCTGGGAGAAAGCGGTCGTGTATCAGCGCCTTGATGCGGCCAATGCCGACCTAGCTTATTACCCTGAGATGGAGCAAATGGCCAAAGTAGTTGCCGGTGAACTTCCCCTCTTGGTTGAGGTAAACGCCGCCGCTGATATCGAAGAGGCCATTAAATGGATAGAAAGCAAAAAGGCAAAAGCCATTCTAACCGGCGTATCCGAGGGCTGGCGCGTGGCGGACAAGATCGCCAAGGCCAATCTTCCGGTCATCACCGGCCCGGTGCTGTCCCTGCCTACCCGGCAATCAGACCGCTATGATGCGGCCTATACCAACCCCGCCAAATTGCTCGAGGCGGGGGTAAAGGTGGCTATCCGCACCAATGACGCGGAAAACGTTAGAAACCTGCCTTTCAACGCCGGATTTGCGGCAGCCTACGGCATGGGAAAAGAGGAAGCCTTAAAAGCAGTGACCATTGCTCCCGCCGAAATCCTTGGCGTAGCTGATCAACTGGGTTCGATAGAAGAAGGAAAAAACGCTACCTTGTTCATCTCTACCGGGGATCCGTTTGAAACCAGAACCCAGATTAAGCATGTCTTTATAGACGGATACCAAATCCCTATGACTAACCGACATATCCGGCTGTATCAGGAGTTTTTGGAAAGAAATCCTGGATTGGAAAAATAAAAAAGCTATCAATGCCGGTCTGCCTACCAGGGGCCGGCATTGTTTGTTACCGGCTTTATCTGTCCCCAGCTCCCCCTATCAGCCGGCAATAGGATCCAAAACTCCCAGCTAAAACTGGAATGTAAGCAAAGTTTGGTTTTTTGCCCCCAGCTGACTTATCTTGATCCTTTAAAATCTCAACACTGAAGCAATGAAAGAACGGAAAGGCTATCTATTCCTCCTACTCATGCTGGGCTTGTTAGCCTCCTGTAAGCAAGAGGATCGCCCGCAGGCCATCATTGACCATTTCAGGACAGTTCATGCGCCTGACAAGCGGGTCGCCTTATTTGATATCCAATGGGAGGAAGGCAGATTGCAGGGAGAAACCAACCTCCCGGAAGCCCTGGATCAGTTAAACGATTCATTGAATGCTGCCGGGATAGCCCATAAGAACGGGGTTTCTGTCCTTCCCCACGAATCACTGGCAGGCAAACATTACGGCGTCGTGACGCTTTCCGTGGCCAATTTAAGAAGCCAGCCCAAGCATTCGGCTGAGTTGTCTACCCAAGCCACGCTGGGAACCCCTGTTACGGTATTAAAAGAAAATGACGGCTGGTACCTGATCCAAACCCCGGACAAATACCTTTCGTGGGTAGATGCCGCAGGCATCGCCCTGATGGACAGCCAAGACATGGACAACTGGTATGCAAGCAAAAAGGCAGTGTTCACACCCTTGACCGGGCATGTCTATGAAGCTAAAAATGAAGAAATCCCGGTCAGTGACCTGACAGCAGGAAATATCCTGGAACTGGTGCAGGAAGGTCCGGATTACCATCAGGTAAAATTGCCGGATGGGAGAATGGGTTTCGTGAAGACCCAGTTCCTCACCCCTTACGCGGAGTGGATTGCTACCAGAAATACTTCGGCAGCCGCTCTGATTGCTACCGCCAAAAGCATGATGGGCAGCCCCTATCTCTGGGGCGGCACCTCTGTTAAAGGGATGGATTGCAGCGGCTTCACCAAAACCATCTTTTTCCTGAATGGACAGATTATTCCCAGGGATGCTTCCCAGCAGATCTTAGAGGGGGAAGAAGTGGACCGCGACAAGAACTGGGATAATCTGCAGATCGGCGATCTTTTGTTTTTCGGTGTTCCGGCCACGACGGACTCCCGCGAACGGGTGGTGCATGTGGGCATGTGGATCGGAGACCATTCCTTTATCCACTCAAGAGGAAGGGTCAGGATCAGCAGTTTCGATCCCAACTCAGCGCTTTACGACGAGTATGAGTTGAACCGGTATTTAAGAACCAAAAGAATTGTGGGAGAAGAAAGCAAGAATGTGCTGGCGGTAAACGAGGTCATTAGGGGCTAACGAATGAGCAAGGGATCAGAATAGTAGGATCGACCGACGAC
>CAZHZP010000176.1:0-5714 GCA_964537165.1 uncultured Roseivirgaceae bacterium
ACACCTTTGTCTATGAGGTTTGCAGCAACGCATCGGAAGCTGATCTTTGTGATGAGGCGACGGTTGAGGTGAGCGTCAGGGCTTATATTCTTCCTATTGCATTGCTAAATTTCTCTGCGGAGCCGAGCGGTAAAGGCCAGATCAAGCTGCACTGGACGACAACCAGTGAAGCGAACAACTTGCACTTTGAAGTAGAACACTCCACAAATGCCCGGGATTGGAAGACGATCAACAGAATCGCGGGTGCGGGCAATTCTTCCTCCGCCCTTCATTATACAGCATTTGATCGGGAGCCAGTGGACGGCTATAATTACTACCGGCTAAAACAAGTAGATGCGAGCGGACAATCGGAGGTGTTCGAAGTGATATCCGTCAAAGTCCAAATAGAAACGCCGCTCAGCATCATCCTTTTTCCCAACCCTACATCAGATATCTTAACCGTAAAAGGCGACCCTGCCGAACTTAGGCAGTTGGCGGTGACCAATTCCTTTGGGCAGCTACAGGTCATGGACAGGGAGGTCAGGCGTGTGAGTGACACCCATGTGGTGCTGGATCTCCAAAATCTTCCTGCGGGGATATATATCCTGAGGACAGCGACGGGAGGGAAAGTTTTTAGAAAGCAATAAAATTAAAGCACTGCCAGTTTTGACTTACTTCACCTCAATGACTGCGCTGGCCTCCGCCCATTCCCCCTTGTCATCAACATAACTTAGCCGGATTTTGAAAAAACCGGTAAGATCTGAAGTGCTAAAACTTAGCTGCTTCCTTCCAGTAGCGTCTGTTGTTCCGTGGGCTTCCCAATAAAGGAGGTTTCGGAAGTCAGGCGAGTGGGTGTTTGCTTCCCGGGAAGACTGGGGTTGATTAATCTTCTTTGGTGGCTGGATCCCTGGATATTCTATAAAAAGAGCATTTTTTGGCAGATCGAGTCCCCCAAAATCATTCTTAAATGAAGTCAGGCTGATGATCCCTTCGAATATTTCTTTTTGGAAGAAGTAGTAGCGGGCGACCACCTCCAGGCTTTTGATGCCTTTTGGGTTTAGCTTGGCCAAAGCATCCGTATCAAAGACAGGCATCGCATCGACCAAAACCAAGGGTTCGTTTTTAAACAGATTGCCATAGGAGAGGTTGGCCGTAAGGAAATAAGTTTTCTTATCCCTTCTTCGGACAAATGCCTCCTGCACGTATTCCCGTACGGTGGTGGCTAAATCTTCGAAGCGGTTGTAATCATCCAGCAAGTAGGTGTTGTCAGCATTGAACTGGGACGGTCGATCTACCAGCGGCAGGCTGAGGTCGGGATAGAAATAGGCCCTGGATTCCCGGGCCAGCATCCTGTTGTGGATATACTCCCGCTCGGCCTCCGACAACTGCAGTTGAGGAAGCTTGAAGCTCTCCTTGGGCCGGATCGGAAAATAAGGGGGTTCCAGGATAAAATCCACCTGGTTTTCAGACTTTGAGGATTGCACCATGAAATAGTCAAAGTGTCTGAAAGCACCCGTCTCAAAGAAAAGGTCACCATTGGGAAGCGGGTTGGTCAGGAATAGGTTTGACTGCGTCCCATGTGCGGAAAGAAAAAATGTTTCCGTGGTATCCACTTTACTGGCGAGGCTTTTTCCCTGGACGATGTGCCCATAAAGCTCGGGGAGCAGTTGGAAATTTTGCTCTACTTGGTCATAAATCTCCTCTGCCTTCCACTGATCCGCCGGAAGGCTGGGCAACGATGACAGCTGTCGTACGGAAAGGTTGTAACGGCTGTTTGGATCCAGCTTAAGCGTCAGCGAAACTTTTTCCTTAACACCATAACTTTCTTTATCGGTCTGGATCAACTGACTATCCTGCAGTACTTTTCCCAGAGGGCTCTCCTGCGTTGCCACAATGGCGGGAGGCGACTGGGGGTTGATCACCGTCACCATTCGGTGATAGATTCCTTTGTCTCGATCGAGATAGGGACTGCTGCGGGTATACACCCTCAGCAGGTAGTTGTCGGAAGGGAGCTGGTCGGGTATTTCAAGATAGGCTTCCGCTTGTCCCTCCGTCAGGCCGGCCATGGCCTGTCTGACCGGAGTGCCTTCCCTGTCCAGCAGATCCAAATAGACGATCACCGATGGACTGGGTTGGTCCTGGTTCTTGACCGTGATGGCCAGCCACAGCCGGTCACCCGTCAGGACGATCGGATCGGATAGGTGGACGAAGACTTCTTCAGCCAACACAGGTTCTAAATCCCCTGGCAAGACCTGGCTCCAGCCTCCATAGGGGAGGGTCAGGCTCAGCAACAAAGCCACCCGCGTGATAGTTTCCACAAATTTTCCTCTTCTCATCATAACAAAAGGGTCAATCCTCCCAAAATTCAGGTTTGTCCAAAACACCGCCCCGCATCGAACAGTCCGCACAGTTTTCTGTCGTGGCCAGATAGCCTATGCATCCTCCTCCGTCGACACAATATGGGGACAAAGGAACATAGACGCTCTGGACAAAAAATGCATTATAGTCCCGGGGAGTCACCGTGTCTATCGCACAATTGTAATAATCCTCAATGACTATCCGCCAGGGATCCACGTCCCTCCGGCTGATATACTCCCGCTTTTGGGCGGACTTACCCGCGCTTATGTAGCCGATGACCGGCTCGTCCGGATCATCGATGTTATGGACATTACCCGAAATGATGGAAGGCAGGGGGCTGAAGATCCCTCCGATATCATTGGAGTTTTTCCGAATGGCTTCCCAAAAAATAAATGCCTCCTCATCAATGGCTCTTTGGGTTACCAGTATACTGTACCGTTCTCCCAGTTTTTCAGAAAGACTGTCGATCCTTAATAATTCTTTTTGATAAATATGATTGTTTTGGTAGCGTTCCGAAGAGGAGATGTTGATCTGCCTTGAGCGATCCGTATTCCAGCACCTGAAAGTCAGTTCCTCCATAGAGCGTGGTACTACATCCCTCTTCTCACGATCATATTTATAGCTTGATCTATAGGGGGACTGATAAATCCAGGTTTCCTCGTATTCCCACATAAAATACTTGGCCCTGTCGTTCCCGTGGGTACTGACATAGAGAGAGACATCCCCCTCCTTTTTTTCAAAGCTGATTTCTGATATTTCCGGTGTAATGATCGGTGTCAGCCAATCGGAGAGATAGACCTGTCCATCTGTGAGGATCCTGAGGCGGTAATTCTGTTGTTCGGGAAGCGAATCCCCCAAAAGATATCTTCCGTCCTCTTGGTGGTAGAGTGGCCAGGAGCTTCCGTTTTCAGTTTCCAGACTCACTATGGCCCAATAGATGGGTGCCCGTGATGCCGAGTCATACACCGGCCTTGTCCTTCCTAGCGTAACAACCGTTTCTCCTCCCCCTACTTCAATATGTCCCTCTACTACCAAGATGCTGTGGTCAAAACTGGAAATCTCCGGTTCATATGGCTCTTTGCAGCCCCACCAGACCAGCATTAGCAGTACAAACCGAAAAGCTATAGATGGCACCGTCTTCATTCTTCTCAAAATCTAAAATTATAAGTGATAAATGGGATCGGCCGGGCAAAAATCGACAGTTGGTATCCCTGGAGCACGCCGTTAGAAGAGTCAAAATAAACCGAGTAGGGATTGCTGCGACCCAACACATTATAGACTCCCAATGACCAGGAAGCGTGCGCCAACTTCCGGATCTTATGGTTGCCCTCGATATTGACCGAAATATCCACCCGGAAATAATCGGGTATCCTGTAGGCGTTGCGGTCGGAGTAAAATACCCGCTCCCCGCCACCATATTCGAATTTTGCAATCGGTAAAGTGATCGGCCGCCCCGTACTGTAATTGGTATTTAAAGAGGCATTGATCCTTTTGGTCATTTCATAATTGGCGGACAGCATCACGTCATGTGGCTGGTCAAAATTACTGGGGTAGTACGCTCCCCGGTTGATTTTTTCACCCTGTTCCGAAGGATCCGTTCTCATCAGAGACCTGGAATAGGTATAACTGACCCAGCCATTGAGCCTTCCTTCAGTCTTTTTGACCATCAGTTCCGCACCATAGGTCCTGCCTTCCGTCTGGAGGATGTCCTGCTCCACGGCATCGTTGAGAATTAAAACGGCGCCGCTACGGAAGTCCATCAGGTTTTTTAGCCGTCTTCCATAGACTTCTACAGAGGTCTCGAGGGTATTGTCTTTGAAATTTTTGAAGAAACCGATGGCCAACTGATCCCCGAGTTGTGGCGCAATATGGGGATCGCTCAGTTTCCAGGTGTCGGTAGGCGAGATGGCAGCGGTATTGGTCAGCATATGGACATGCTGCCTCATGGTATTATAGCCCAGCTTCACCGACGTGACGTTGTCGATAGAATACCTGGCCGAGAGCCTGAATTCCGGCCCATGATACGTATGGATGATCTCCCCTTGGTCGTAGCTCCTTCTGCCGATGACGGTCGACTCACTTTTGATGGACCTCTCGGGGTATTCATTGACCTGATTGGGGCCAAGGAAATTATAGAGGACATAGCGCAGACCGTAATTGACCGTAAACGAAGGATTGACCTCAAATTCATCGCCGATATAAAAGGCCGTTTCCAAAGCCTTCTCGGGGTTTATCTTTTTGGGAATGATAATGGACTCTTCGCCTGAGGGACCTATGGTGCCGGGCGAGAGGTTATAATGCACATTGTTCATCCCAAAGGTTAGCTTATGGCGGTCATTCAAGTCGTAGAGAAACTTAGCCCGTAGGTGGCTTTGGTCCATCGAAAACCCAAAATCAAATTCATTCAAAGGGTTTTGCTGGCCCTGTATGTCAAAATGATAGTGATCATGTCCTACCGTGATTTCACTTTCCAGCCTTTCGTTATAGTAATGTAGCCAGCTAAGGTTAATGTTTCGGTTTTGGTACGAAAAGGTAGTATCGCTATTCAGTTTAAAACTGTCCTCACTGAGGTAAGAGAACAGCGTCACCTCGTTGTTGTCATCGATCTTTTGCTTGACGTTAAAATTCAGGTCATAAAAGGAGGCACGGCTGTCGCGAAACTCAGATTCCTCATCGAGCTGGTCAAACAGCCAGTTAGAATAGGTCGTCCTGCCTCCCACCGCAAAAGTGGTGCTTTTAGTAAGTGGGCCGCTTAGGTGCAGCCTGCTGGTCATCAGGCCCAGGCCCCCGCCGCCGGAGATTTTTTCCTGATCCCCAAACCTGGCTTTGACATCCAAAACGGAGGATAAACGACCGCCAAACTGAACAGGAATACCCGCTTTATACAGGTCCGCACTTTCCATCAGATCCGGGCTAAAGGCCGAAAACATCCCGAAAAGGTGGGCGGGATTGTAGATCGTGGCTTGGTTGAAGAGGATCAGGTTCTGGTCGGCAGCACCTCCCCGGACATTAAAGCCTACGCTGGCTTCTCCCACGGTTTTTACCCCAGGCAAAGTCAATATGCCCTTCAGTACATCCACTTCACCGAGGACGGCGGGGATTTTCTTGAGCGACTGGACCGAAATGGAAGCAATGCCCATTTCCGGCCGTGCGATATTGGCAGACTTCTCGGAGGTCACCACTACCTCAGAAAGAGCGATGATATTGTCGTCCATATCAATATTCAGCGTGCCGTTGCCCATCAGGTTGACCTGCCTTTGTTCCTGGTAGGCACCGAAGCTCTGTATGATCAGCGTATGCCTGCCCTTGGGCAGATCGATGTTGTATTCGCCGGTTTCGCTGGTGATGGTCCGCTCCGGCCTGTCGCGGGCATAGAT
>CAZHZP010000177.1:0-5668 GCA_964537165.1 uncultured Roseivirgaceae bacterium
CACTTACTGTAATCATAGCTTTGCTGACGGTGGGGTTCCAGTCTGTGAAGGCGGCGCTGATGAATCCTGTGGAGTCGTTGCGGAGTGAATAGGAGCGCGGAGAGACCTTCCAGGGTGACCTCCTGAATACAGGAGATGACAACCAAAAAGTAGTCGATATAATAAAACGTAAAATATATGTTAAAGCACTACCTCAAAATCGCCTACCGTAACCTGCTCAAAAACAAGATCTTTAGCCTGATCAACATCCTGGGATTGGCGGTGGGCATGGGGGTTTGCTTGCTGATTTTTCAATATATCCATTTTGAATTGAGCTATGATCAATTTCATTCCAATGCCCAAAACACTTACCGTATCACCCAAACGGCAATTAGGAACGGGGAAGTACTAGGAACAGGTGTAGATGTTACCTATGCACTTGGGCCCAGGGGAAAGGAAACAATCCCTGAGATAGAAAGTTTCGTCCGGATTCGCCCTGAAGATGTAGGCCTCATCGTTATCAACGCTGAAAACGATGTGCGCTATCAGGAAAATAAAATGTGGTATGTAGATAGCAACTTCCTGAAAATGTTTGACTTTCCACTTAAATATGGAAACCGGGAGTTGATACTGGATGAAAAGCATAACATTGTAATCACTGAACAAACGGCCACGAAATACTTTGGTGACATTAATCCAACGGGGAAGCTACTTCGAGTTAGTGGCGGTATGCTCAGTGGTGAGTTTATAGTGACAGGGGTGTTAAAAACACTGCCTAAAAACAGCCATTTACAATTCGATTTCTTATTGCCGATGGACTTCCTGCTTGAGAATTTTCGGCAATATAAAGAAGAAGATGGTTGGGTATGGGAAAATTTTGTAACCTACATCACAGTCAATGAATCCGTTGATATAAAGGTAGTAGGTAAAAAATATGATCAGTTAATCCACACATACATTGGCGAAAAATTAGCTCGCTTAGACTTATCGTTGACCACGGGGTTTCAGCCAGTAGCAGATGTTCACTTAAAATCTGATAATTTGTCCGGAGATCCGGCAAGTAATAATGGAGATATCCAAAATGTAAGATTCTTCGCCATTATTGCTATTTTCATTCTTATCATAGCGTGGGTCAATTACATCAACCTTTCCACAGCACGTGCTATGCTTAGGGAAAAAGAAGTAGGTGTACGCAAATCCATCGGCGCCTTGAAGAAACAACTGATCTGTCAATTTATGGCAGAGTCAGTCATCATTAATTTTATGGCAGCGATGCTGGGAGTGGGACTCACATATTTCTTGCTACCTGTTCTTAACCAAATTTTAGCACAAGAACTTGAGCTTATTATCTTACACAACCCAGAATTTTGGCTGTGGTTTGCCTTTTCTATCATTTTCGGATCAATATTCTCGGGGTTGTATCCCGCATTCGTTCTATCCTCTTTCAAGCCCGTAAGTATTTTTAGACCGGCTATTTCACGCCAAAGTGGGTTGGGGTTGAGAAAAGGCTTGATTGTATTTCAATTCCTGGCATCTATACTACTAATATCAGGAACCTATCTGGTATATAAACAAATCACCTTCATGAAAAACCAGGATTTGGGCATTGACATGGAAAGGATACTGGTGGTGAAGGGGCCTCGGGTGATTTTAGAAGAGAAAAGATCGGCATTGGAGTCCTTATACAAAACATTTAAGGAGCAAGCACTTAATCATCATGCGATCTCTGCTGTGTCTGCTACCAGTCATGTACCAGGAAAAGGGTATATGTTTACAGGGGGATTTCGTAAGTTGGGTGAACCTAAGAATGCAGAAAGAGAAGGACACGCCATATTTGTAGATGCTGATTTTGCCAAAATATATGATTTTGAATTCCTAGCAGGAGAGCCTTTTACAGAAGAAATGCCCGAACGTGGGGGATTAATTATAAATGAAGAAGCTGTAAAAGTCTTTAGATTGGGTTCCCCTGAAGATGCTTTAAATGAAGAACTTATTGTAAGTCTTGGGGATACGCTAGGTAGCATAGTAGGAGTGGTAAAAGATGTTTATTGGAGTTCTTTGAAAGATGCCCATTCCCCAATTATATTTTGGCTTGACCATACCTATGGTGCTTATTTTTCCATCAAAATGAATTTGTCTGATATTCAAAACACCATTGCCCATGTTGAAACCGGCTATCATTCGGTTTTTCCGGATGACCCATTTCACTACTCTTTTCTTGACGATGATTTTAATAACCAATACAAAGCCGATCTTCAGTTCCAGAACCTCTTTGCCGCATTTTCCCTCCTTGCTATACTTATTGCTTGTATGGGATTGTTTGCGCTGGTGTCATTTTCCGCCATTCTGAAAACAAAGGAAATAGCAGTCCGGAAGGTGTTAGGGGCAAATATGGGCGATCTTATGCTGCTGCTCTCCAGAGAATACCTGATGTTGTTGGCCATTGCGGTTATACTGGCCATCCCGGTGGTGGTGTGGGGCGCAGGATTCTGGTTAGATAATTATGCCTATAGAATCGACGTGGGTCTGGATTTAATAGTTGTCCCTGGTTTGTTTCTTTTGGTAATTGCCTTATTTACCGTGAGCTACCGGACCTACACCGCAGCGAATGCCAATCCTGTGGATTCGCTAAAGTCGGAATAATGGGCCTTACTTCGGCCCTAGGACGGAAAGTAGTCGGTTAGAGTATGGTCTGATTTTGTATTAAAAGAGGACTTATGGCATAAAATGGTGTGGATACTTCTGCAACTAATGACAATAGCCGAAAAATACTAAAATCATAGTAGGTAAACAGTAAACACGAAGTTTCAAATTTCACGTTTCAAATCTCACGTCTATGCTCAGAAACCATTTTAAAATCGCCTGGAGAAATGTCTTGAGGAGAAAACTGTTTTCTGGAATTAACCTAACGGGTCTGACGCTTGGTATCGTGACGGCTCTCTTAATTTCCATTTATGTAGTTCATGAGCTGGATTATGACCGTTTCCATGAAAAGGCAGAAAACACCTATATGATCCGTCATAATTATTTTATGGGGGAGCAGGATTATGATTGGCATGAAACAGCTTTGCCGCTGGCTGAGCATATGAAGGCTCACTTCCCCGAAGTTGAACATTTGACCAGTACAACGGCTCCTTCCAGTTATTCTTTTCGTTATGAGGACCGCATTGTGGATAACGTCAGGACGCTTCATGCTGACGGAGAATTCTTTGACGTTTTTGGTTTCAGGCTGTTGGCAGGGAATCCGCAAAAAGCACTCCTTGACCCCAGTTCGATCGTGATTTCCCAACAAACTGCACTACAATTATTCGAAAACCCAAACGAATCTCGCTATGAAGAAGTCCTTGGTAAAACCCTCATATATGATGAAGAAGCTTACCTCATTACGGGTATAGTAGCAACACCTGCTGGAAAATCCCATCTACAGTTTGATGCCATCGTACCGATCCATGAATTATTTCCTAATGCCTATATCAAAGGGACATGGCTGCCCGCCGGGATTATAAATTATGTGGTGCTTAAAGAAGGTGTCGACCCTGATGTCGTAACTTCCAGATTCAAACAACTTGAAGAAGACTTTTTGTGGGACCAGCTGAACAAGCACTTGGGAACATCCCTTTCAAAGTTGGAAAATAACAGGGCGCAATATGGATATTATCTTGAGCCTATTCTGGATATACACCTGGTACGACAAGGGAATTTGAAGTACGTTTTAATATTCTCTGCGGTGGGGTTTCTAATTCTTTTGTTGGTCCTGACCAATTTTGTCAATCTTTTTATTTCCACCGCTGCGACCCGAATAAAAGAAGTTGGTGTCCGCAAAGCTTTAGGCGCTAGGAAAAGCGAACTGGCAAAGCAGTTTTTTATAGAATCAACCTTACTCTGTACTTTGGCTTTCGTATTGGCGATGCTTGCAGTACCACTGGTAATAACATCGTTCAACGATTTGGTAGGGACAGATTTAAGCTTAACTGGTATTAATAGCCCATTTTATGGGCTCTCATTGCTCGCGCTTTGGGTTACTGTCATTATCTGTTCATCCGCTTATCCGGCCTTTTACTTAAGTTCGGTCGGCACCGCCAAGGCCGTAAAAGGCGACAGCGATACCAACAGCAAAAGCAATATCCAGAAGCCTCTTATCGTCTTCCAATATGCGGTCTCCATGGGTCTAGTGATCAGTTTTTTGTCGCTTTTTGAACAAGTCGATTTTATGCGGCAAAAGGATCTGGGTTTTGATAAGGAAAATGTGGTGGTAATACCCGGTGCGAATTTTTTTGGAACAAACCAACAGGCCTTTAAGCAAAAACTCACCTCCCACGCTGCCATTCGTGAGGTATCCTTCTCTTATTCGGTACCGGGCGGTACCTTTGATGCATTAAGTCTGTACAAAAAGGAGGGGGAAAATCAGGATTTTCAATTTTACTGGATGAACGCAGACCATGATTTTCTTCATACCTACAACATAGAAGTTGTGGAAGGCAGAGCCTTTTCGGAAGATTTTCCGACGGATACTGCGGCGGTAGTATTGAACGAAGCAGCGGCAAATCAGATAGGCAGGAAGGGGTTGGTGGACAGTTATCTCACCAACCATTTTAGGGGCAAAGTCAAAGTCATTGGAGTAATCGAAAATTTTAACTTCGAACACTTAAAGCATGAGGTAAAACCCTTAGCCATTGCGCTCTCCCATAAGGAATCATACCATGCTTTTGTTTCAGTAAAATTAGGTCCGGGGAATCCCCAACAGGCACTTGAGTATATAGAAGCCCAGTGGGTTGCATCAAATCCGGAAGCTTCTTTTCAATATTCTTTTTTGGATGATCGCCTGGACAGACTTTATCAAGTGGAGGAACGGACGGGGAAGATTGTCAGTTTATTCACCGCTTTGGCCGTTTTTATCTCCGGCTTTGGATTGTTCGGCTTGATTACGCTTTCCACGACCAGACGCACCAAAGAAGTGGGCATCAGGAAAACTTTAGGCGCATCCGCTTGGGAAATAACCTACTTACTCTCCAAAGAATTTCTGATGTTGATCATAATCGCTTTTGTTATCACAGTTCCCTTTACTTATTGGGCACTGGATAGGTGGCTTCGGGAATTTGCAAACAGGATAGAGCTAGGGCTGGACACATTTTTTATTTCAGGGATCGCGGTTCTTTTCGTATCGGGTCTTATCATAAGCTATCAAACCGTCAGAACGGCCCTGATGAATCCGGTCAAAAGCTTAAGGTCGGAATAGAAATAGGCATGTGGTAGCGAGTATTACTGAAGTTACAAATATTTACCAATAGTGGCTCTAAAGATTCTCGGGGGTAAAGAAGCAGAGGAACGGCCAGCAGAGGGTATAGATTCTTTAGAAGAGCATGCAAAAGAGTCAGCCGGCATTTAGACCATAAAACTAGAGGGGCGGCTAATGTCCCCTTTCCTTTCTTGGGTAGGACAACGGCCTGTTTAGGTATACCTGCGGCAATCAGAGGACGAGGCCCTATTTGAAAGGACGGCATACCATCAGCGGAAACAACCTCTATCTTTATGGTTCTTGAAAATTAATTTGCTCGCCAGCGGACGACAATGTCCGTTTGGAAAATGGTTGGGCATGTCAAACCAGCTTATACGGCCTAAAATCACCATTTTTAAATGGTATAGATATGGTCTTTTATCCTAGTGTCAGAGAAATCACTGAAGGATGTAT
>CAZHZP010000178.1:0-5616 GCA_964537165.1 uncultured Roseivirgaceae bacterium
CAATATTCCACAAATCAGGCCAAAACAGCGCCTAATTTTTAGAATATTTGAAGGTCGGCGTGAAGGTTAGTTTTCCAGTAATTTAAACAGCGTGGCAAGTCGGTTTTTTAATTGTCTCCTGTCCACGATAAAGTCCAAGAAGCCATGTTCTAAGACAAATTCGGAACTTTGGAAACCTTTAGGAAGGTCTTTCCCTATAGTTTCTCTGATCACCCTGGGGCCCGCAAACCCTATCAAAGCACCGGGCTCGGCAATGTTGAAATCCCCTAACATGGCATAGGATGCCGTTACTCCCCCCGTAGTAGGATCGGTAAGAAGTGAAACGTAGGGCAAACCGGCATTGTCCAATTGGGCCAATTTGGCCGAAGTTTTTGCCATCTGCATCAGGCTAAATCCTGCTTCCATCATCCGGGCGCCGCCGGATTTAGAAATCATCAGGAAGGGGGTTTTGTGCTGGAGGGCATAGTCGATGGCGCGTGCGATTTTTTCACCCACTACGGAGCCCATAGAACCTCCGATGAAGTTGAAGTCCATGCAGGAGATGACGACATCCTTCCCGTTTAATTTTCCTACTGCAGACCGGACAGCATCTTTTAGGTCGGTTTTCTCGATAGTAGCCGCTATCCGTGCGGTATAAGGTTTGCTGTCTACAAAATTCAAAGGATCCGCAGAAGACATGTCCTTGTCCAGTTCTTCGAACTCGTTGTTATCAAAAAGTATCTCAAAATATTCCTTTGATCCGATTTTAACATGATAATCATCATCCGGGCTTACCCAGGCGTTGTTTTTGAGTTCTCGGGTGTGAATGATGTTTCCTTTAGGCGTCTTGAACCATAATCCGTCAGGCGATTCCTTTTTTTCCTCTGTCGAAGTTTTTATCCCGGCGTCTTTTCTTTTAAACCAAGCCATAGTTGTTTTTCTTGTTAAGCCTGAAAAATTATTTTCATGGACTGCAAATTTATGGTTTCTTATCGGTTAAATAAAATCTGAGAACGATGTTCGTGCCAGTGGTACTTTCCAGGCCCTCCGGTCAGGCTGGTCTCGTTGTTTTTCCGGAAAGTTGAAAATCATTTAAAAAATGTGGCAGTTGCGGATTTTTAAAATTGTAAAGGGAAAATTCTCGTTATATTTAGGGCAAACTTCAAGAAATTGCCGATGATTACTATGATCTTGCCTCTGATTATAAATTAATCTGTCCCCTTTACGCCAGTTACATTAGACAACAGCAACCCGAAATGATGTTACCATGCATTTGAGCCTTCTTATCCTTTTTTCTGCTGCAGTGCTTATTCTTGCTTATTTCACCTACGGCAAATTTGTTTTTAAGAAATTAAAAATAGATAATAAAAACCCCGCCCCCTCCCATACCCATAAAGATGGCGTAGACTATGTGCCGAGCAAACCCTTTGTGGTGCTGGGGCATCACTTCGCTTCTATAGCGGGAGCCGGCCCTATTGTAGGACCTATCATCGCTGTCACCTATGGCTGGATCCCGGCTGTCATTTGGATTTTATTGGGAGGGATCTTCTTTGGGGCGGTCCACGATGTGGGCAGCATGGTGGCTTCCATGCGCAATGAAGGTAAATCTATCGGTGTAATCATTCACCATAACATCGGGAGAAAAGGAAAGTTACTTTTTATCCTCTTTAGCTTTGCCACACTCATACTCGTAATTGCGGTTTTTACGGATATCATCGCCAAGACGTTTATAAGTAATCCCGAAGTGGCTTCGGCCTCGATCTTGTTTATCGCTTTAGCGATCGTTTTTGGCTGGGTCAACAAAGTTACTGCGCATAAGAAGTATGCCTTTGCGATCATGTCCGTTATAGGCGGGGTTTTGATTTACTACTTTGTCTATCTAGGCACCCAAACGCCTCTTTCTCTTGATTTTGATCTTTGGATTTATTTGTTGCTCATTTATGCCTTTCTGGCCTCCGTCACACCTGTGTCGATGTTGCTTCAGCCTCGGGATTATCTCAATAGTTTCTTGCTTTACGGACTGATTATTTTTGCCGTGTTGGGAATTTTTATCGCCAACCCGGTGATTGAAATGGATACGTCGGTTAACGTCGCTCCCGACAATCTGGGCTTTATCTTCCCGGTATTGTTCGTAACCATCGCATGCGGCGCCATCAGTGGTTTTCATTCTCTGGTTGCGTCAGGCACTACGTCCAAGCAAATCGACAAAGAAGAAGATGTTAAGGTTGTCGGCTTTGGCGGTATGTTGATCGAGACCTTCCTGGCCATTATTGCCCTAGGGGCTGTCATCGTTATTAACCGGTCTGATTACCTGGTGAAGCTTGATAGCCAGGGGCCGGTTTCTCTGTTTGCAGAGGGGCTGGGGGCAATGATCACCTCTCTTGGGATTCCCGGGGACTTTGCCGTTGGCTTCGTGGCATTGACGGTTTCTGCCTTTGCCCTAACCACCATGGATACCTGTACGAGGTTAGCCAGGTTTACACTTCAGGAGTATTTTGAGGATGTCAAAGGCCCAGTCGGCCGGACGCTAGCGACCAACCGTTATATCTCTTCGGCAGTGGTAGTGGTTTTGTCTATTCTGTTGTTGCAATCTGGGGGATTTGCGACTTTGTGGCCGATTTTCGGTTCTGCCAACCAGCTTTTAGCGGCTCTTGCCTTATTGGCCATTGCGGTCTGGCTCATCAAGAGGAAGGTAAAAGCTACTTTCGTGACCATTCCGATGTTTTTTATGTTCACAGTCACCCTTTCCTCTTTGGGGATTTTTGCCTGGCAAAATTTCCAGAACCAAGTCTACGCGCTTTCTTTAATTTCGGGGATTTTGTTCGTCCTTTCAGTGGTCCTGATTTTATTTGCCAGGGAAAGCCTTAAGAAGGATAGAGGTTCATCTTCACCTTTGAATAAAGGAGAGGAAGTTGATAAAAAAGAAGGCAACAAGATTTTGAACTGAAAATTATGCCCCTCCCTGCCGACAATCCGGTCGGGGAGGGGCTTTAGGCTTTACTTTCCCAAGCTGCTTTGCCTTCCACACCTGAAGTTTACAGGGGGGCGACAAAGATGCTTGCGTCCTTCTAGATACTTTCACGGAAATATTTGGAGAAGGCACATAGAACCGGATGCGTTAGTGCATGTTAAAAACATCTGCTGCCGGCTTCCCTAACCTCCAGGCGAAGCCCACATTGACGAGATAGTCGGCAAAAGCTGCATCCCCATGACGGCGGTTAGTCGGGGTGCTGTTACGCTTGTCCAGATAGCTTTGGGTTCTGTTGCGTTCCAGCGCGATGGGCACATTGACGTTAAGGGCAAATCTGCTCCAGCTATAATTGATGCCCGGCTCCGCAGAAATAATATAGCCAGGCCTTCTAAAACCGTCACTGCCACCGATTAGATCATACACTGGAATACATTCATGCCTTGCGCCGAGATAAACACTCAACCCTTTGACGCCCGTGATATAAGTTGCCCCCAATCTAGCAGCGTATTGGTCAGGCACAGAAAACTCCGTTCCTCCGTTTCGGGCAGATTTGCCGTTGGTTTCGCGGGGATTCACTAGGTAATAAAAGGTTCCGTTCAACATCAGGTTGTGAGAAAGCATGCGATAAGCTTGAAAGTCGAAAGTGACTCCCAAACCTCCGTCACCGGGTTGAATCGACTGATCTACCGTTAGCCGTTGGTTTTGATCCCTGTTAGGACCTTGGTTATAGAAAAGGCCTTCAGCGCCGTAGTCTCCAGTAGGTAGTTTGACGCCTAGTCCCAAAGAGAAATTCCCCCTCATGTGTTGGTGTGGGTCAAGCATCCAACGGGCCACTCCTATTCGTATATCACCCAGACCCTGGGCGTAGGTCTTGTGCCTGTCCGCCAGGCCATTGGGAGGGTTGCCGCCATGTTCATACATGGATGAGCGTTCGTGATACACCACCGGTAAGGTGAAGGTGGCGGATAAACGGTCGGTGATCCCGTAGCTCATGGATAAATCGAGAAAATAGCTGTCGTTTATCACTTCGGAGCCCTGCTCAACTCTATGTTTGTGTTCTTCCCGGCCACCAAAATGCTTGTATGAATGGAAGTACCTAAAATTAGCACCGGCCAACCAAGAACCTTTGGGTAGGAAGGCTTCGGAGCCGACTTCTCCGGTGGCGCCGGAGAATGAGCGGACGGCTACACAGCCCTGGGCATAAATTTCTGTTGCGGCACCAAGTAGGATACCGCTTATAGCTAAGTATATGGATTTCTTCATTGTTAATTTAATTGGATAAAATGGTATATGATTAGGGTATAGGAGATCTTCCCGCCCATTCCGAGAATAGGAATGGAGCAGAGGATAAAGGTCCTGTTCTCTTTCAATTGGGAGATAAAAAAAGCTTAACTGAAGCCAACCTTATTTGCATATGCTTTGGAGCCGTCGCTTTCGAAGGCGTTCGGTAAGGCAGCACGGAAGGAGATCAGTTAGGCGAAGAGCGTTTTTGGGGGAGGATCTGGAGGGGCCGTGAGGATTTTGGGATAACATAAAGAAAGAAATGAGCCGATTGGCTGTTCATCGGCTAGATAAGGCGCTATATTTAGAAAATTGGCAGGCTGCAGATAATCTTTAACGATGTTTTTCGGGATAATCTTCCCCCCGGAAGTTTCTTGGTCTATCCCTTGTGTGAGGGCGGTGATCCAGCCTCTGATGGTGTGGTCCAGCTTGTTGAGGGCAATGTCCGGAACGTACACGACTTGTAGGGCATCTTGTAGGTGCCGTTGCTTGATGATCCGGTAGGAAGCACCGTTTTTTACAAAGGAGGCGTTGCTGGCACAAAAATCCTCTTGATCCGGCAGATAAGGAATGTGGACCGGGATTTTGATTATTTGCTCCTCGTCGAACTCACGGTCCAAACCGAATGGGTTGGTAGTCCAGTCGTTTTCAATCTTGTACCTGTATGAAAGGTAAAAAAAGTAGTACCCGAAGTGGTAGAACGAAAAACAGAACAGGAGCAGTATGGCTATTTCCCTTTTCAACAGAATGAAATTTGAACGGGAAAATATTAAATTTAATCTAATAAGGAAGGGTTTGTCTTAAGTTTTATTCTTTAACCTCTTCAAAGTCGACATATTCTCCTCCCGAGATGTGTCCCGGTGATTTTTTCTTGTTGTCTTTAGGAACGTAATCCACGTTGATATCCCCGTGAGTGGGCTTTCGCTGTTGCCGGTACTGCTCTCTCTGGGCTTCATTGACCTGGTCAACGAATTTTTTGAGTTTGCTTCTGAGGAAGTAGCGTACCAGGGCAGACATTATCCAGCCTACGGCTATAAGGAAGATGATGGCTTTTAAAATCATTTATTGCTTTTTATAATGCAGTTAGGGAACCAACGCCCCTAACTGCTTATTCCGTTATTTGCTCAAATAAAGGTTTCTCTTGGCATATACATCCAAGAAGTAGTCGTCCATCAAATCATCAATGAAGTAGATGGCTTCACCTGTGGACTTCATTTCCGGCCCCAGTTCTTTGTTAACATTTGGGAATTTGTGGAAGGAGAAGACAGGCTCTTTAATGGCATATCCTTTTTTATAGGGAGCGAAGTCAAAATCGGTGACTTTCTTTTCTCCCAACATAACCTTTACGGCGTAGTTGACATAAGGTTCTTTATAAGCCTTACAAA
>CAZHZP010000179.1:0-5610 GCA_964537165.1 uncultured Roseivirgaceae bacterium
TTTTAAAAGACCGCAAAAAAGACCTTGAGCAAAAGAACGGCGAGCTGGAGACAATTGTGGCTGAAAGTGAATCAGAAGAGAACAAGCTGAAATCCGACAAAGACAAGGCCGTCAAAAAGATAGACGAGAGAATCATCAAATCTTACAAGAAGATCCGGGAAAACGCCAAAAACGGCTTAGCCGTGGTCATGGTAAGAAGAGGTGCTTGTGGGGGTTGCTTCAACATCGTCCCGCCCCAAAGGCAAGCTGATATCCGGGAAAAGAAAAAGCTAATCGTATGCGAGCACTGCGGGAGAATCTTAGCCGGGGTAGAAGATGAAATCGAGGATGAGACAACACCAAAGAAAAAGCGTTCAAAAGCTTAATAGATAAAGAGAAAGCCCAATTAATTTGGGCTTTTTTTATGCTGTAGAATTTTTGATCGAATACTTTTCAGCCCTTGCCTTCCTGGGAATATTTTCCTTATATTTCATGTATGAAGTATGGAATTTTACTGGCTTTTCTTCTTTTGATCTCCGTTGATTCTTTTCCGAAAGAGAAAGAAGGCAAGACTTTTTTGATCCTCTTCAACAAGACAGAACTGAAGGAGGCGCAGTCGAGCCCGGAGTACATTGAACGCAGCTTGATGGATGAATGCCAAACCCGCACCTATTCCGGGTATTCGGAAGCGGCCCTGTTGGTCACCTTCCCTGATAACGGAATGACCGAATGCGAGATCGGTGAAATACGGGTACAGGTCAATCCCTCTACCTGGCTGTCTTTGCATGAGATCGCCTATCGGATCATTGACCTGGAGGAAAACAAAGACCGTTACAAAAACCTGGTCGCGCAAAGCCTCCCTATATCAAAAAGATAAGGTAAGACTTATAGCAAAGTCCTTTTAGCAGCCCTAATTACCCAGACAAACCTTATTATCTATAGCAGGCGTGGTGATAAAGCTATCCAGCCGGAAATTATTTTTGCCTAGCTGGGTCAACTGATAGCAACAGAGGTTTTGGTGTTCAAAGAGATCCATGTACCTAAGATCATAATTCAAAAGAATACAGAGAAGCACGCGCATCGCCCGCCCATGCATACAGATCAACAAGGTCTCCCCCTCTTGCTCCAGGATATATTCAATCCCTCGCTTGAGCCGGATGGCCGCCAGGTTAGGCGACTCCCCCCCTTCTATACAGTGATCGAGATCTCCCTGCGACCAGCGTGAGATCATGTTGAGGTAATACTCATTTTCAGAATGGTCCATGGGTACCCCTTCATATTTACCCCAGCTGATTTCATTCAGGTCAGGGACGGCTTCATGGGGCATGTCCGGGCTTAAGAATTTCTCTATGGACTGCTTTGTCCGCTGCAAGCCTGTATAATATACCTTATCAAAATTGATATGCTTGTTGGATTCGTAAAAAGCATTGGCCTGGTTGATTCCGTTCTGATTGAGGCAGGAGTCGATACCGCCTCCCTGCACCACGTTTTTCAAGTTGTAATCGGTCTGTCCGTGCCTGACGATGTAGATTTTTTTACTGCTCAAGATTGTCTATTTTTGTTCAACTATTTCCAAAGAAACCACTTTTATCCAACAACATGAAATTTAGCAAAAACGTTGACCTTGACTTTTTAGATGAAATGGGCAAAAACACCATGGTAGAGCATCTAGGCATCAAGTTCACCCGTATAGGAGAGGATTTCCTGGAAGCGACCATGCCTGTGGACCATAGAACCAAACAGCCCATGGGACTGTTACACGGGGGAGCCAACGTGGTTTTGGCAGAGACTTTGGGGAGTGTTGCTTCATCCTTGATGGTGAACCCCGACACCCATTATTGTGTAGGATTGGAGATCAACGCCAACCATCTGAAAGCCATTACCGGCGGACAGGTGAGGGGCATAACCAAGGCCATACACATCGGCAAAAAAACACAGGTTTGGGAAATAAAAATCTACACTGAAAAAGAGGAGCTGAGCTGTATCAGCAGGATCACCATCGCTGTGCTGGAGAAAAAATAAATATGGAGATATCGACTGGTCCGGAAGTAAAACTCTCCCGGGAAAAATTTTTAGATCTGGCGCTTGTGGCCGCACTGAATGGTCAACATCAGTTCGCCGTATGGAAAAAGCCGAAAGAACCGACCATTAACATTCTCATAGACACCACCGGGAAAATCAAGCGCGCCCCGCTTGAGCTGGAAGAACTGGCACCGGGTTTTGTGGTCCATCCTTTTGCTGACCAACCGGATAAAAAACTATTTTACCTGGCCGCAAACGAACATATTCAGATTGACCTAAGCCAGGGACAGGTATCGGCGGAGGACCTACCGCTGAACACAAAGGCGGAAAGCGCAGATGCTGATCTTAAATCCCAAATCAAAAAACTGTTAGCAATCCAAGCCTCCCCTACCGAAACCGTTGATACCATCAGGCCTACTTCAAAAGAGGTCTTTATGAATCAGGTAAGGAAGGGTATTCAGGCTATACAAGCCGGCGAGCTTTCGAAAATCGTGCCTGTAAAACGAAAAGTGGTAGCCCTCCACGATACATTTGACCTGTCAAACACCTTTTTGAAGCTTTGCGAAGCCTACCCCAACGCCTTTGTGAACTTCTTCCATATTCCGACTTTGGGAAGCTGGATCGGCGCCTCACCCGAGATCCTTATCAAAACCAAAGGCGATCAGTTTTCCACCATGGCTTTGGCTGGCTCACAGAAGGCCATAGGTGACAATCCTTTGAAACATGTGGCCTGGACCCAGAAGGAAATAGAAGAGCAGGCCTTGGTGGGACGCTATATCGTCGGCTGTTTTAAAAAGATCCGCTTGCGTGAATACGAGGAGATTGGCCCCAAGACCGACATTGCGGGAAACCTGCTCCACTTAAGGACTGACTTTAAAGTCAACATGTCGGCCACAGGCTTTCCCCAACTGGGCTCGGTGATGCTGGATCTTCTCCACCCCACTTCCGCAGTGGCGGGTATGCCCCGGGATAAGGCCTTGGCCTTTATCCAAGAACATGAGGAGTTTGACCGCTCTTTGTTTGCAGGTTACCTGGGCCCGGTGAAACTGGAAGAAGAAACCGCCATTTTCGTCAACCTGAGGTGTGCGAAGCTACTGGCTGACCATGCGGTGTTGTATGCGGGAGCGGGGGTGACGGAAGATTCCATTCCTGAGAAAGAATGGGAAGAGACGGAGTTGAAATGTGACATTATCGGTAAGTTTATCCAACAAGATTAGTTTTGATCCTACAGCCCATATTAGACCTGGCCAGCATCTGCGCCCAAAAGGGGATAAAAAATGTCATCCTTTCTCCCGGATCCCGCTGTGCGCCTTTAACCCTGGCTTTTGCGAGGCATCCGGACATCCATTGCCGCACCATTGCGGATGAAAGGTCGGCTGCTTTTGTGGCCTTAGGAATGGCCCAGCAACTGGAAAAACCGGTGGTACTGGTCTGTACCAGTGGCTCTGCTGCTTTAAATTACGGGCCGGCGGTCGCAGAAGCTTTTTTCCAACAGATCCCCCTGGTGGTAATTACGGCGGATCGACCTGCGGAATGGATCGACCAGTGGGATGGACAGACCATCAGGCAACCCAATGTCTTCGGCTCACACGTGAAGGCTTCCTACAATTTCCCAGACGAGTATTCCCATCCGGACAAGACATGGCATGCGCAGCGCATCAGCAACGAAGCCATCAACCTTGCTGCAGCCTTCCCCCGGGGGCCGGTCCATCTCAATGTGCCCCTTCGCGAGCCTTTTTATCCGGAGGAAGGAGAGCAATTTTCCTTTGAAAACAAGATAGGAACGACCAGCGAGATTAGAAGTACGATGGCTTTTTCCGAAGAAGCAAGGCAGCTGACCAAAACTGCCCTGGAGAAGTTTAAGAGGATTTTAATTGTGCCTGGCCAGCAGCGTCCCGACCCGGAACTGGCCCGGGCCCTGAATCAGCTTGTGTCAAATCAACAAGCCGTGGTGGTCGCCGATGTGATCAGTAATTTACAATCTGAGGAAACGGTCACCTACCACGACTTTTTCTTAGGGGGAATGGAGGAAAGTGAAGTGTTGTTCCCAGATCTTATTATAAGCTTCGGAAAATCCATCATATCCAAATCCCTGAAGCTCTTTCTGAGAAAAAGCAAGGCGGAGCATTGGCATATCCAGCCGGGTGGCTATTCTCCTGACACCTATCAATCGCTCGGCAGACACGTTCATGTCGAGCCAAGCCACTTTCTCCGATTTCTCGAGGATCAACTCTCCCCCACAGATGCTGCTTTCTACCAGCAATGGTATAGTCGGGAAAAGGCCGGCAGGATTAAATTCCCGAAATTGTTGGATCAGGCTGGTTTCGGTGAGTTCAAAGCGCTTTATCTGTGTTTTAAAACCCTCCCCTCGCCTGCCAAGATCCATCTGGCGAACAGTATGCCGGTGAGATATGCCAACTATATTGGGATCCGAAATCCCCTCCAGGAAGTGGTATGCAACAGAGGCACCAGTGGCATTGATGGCTCGAACAGTACCGCTGTCGGATGCACTTTCACGACAAAGGAGCCGGTTATATTGATTACCGGGGACATGGCCTTCTTCTACGACCGAAATGCCTTCTGGCACAACTACAGTCTGCCCAATCTTCGGATCATCCTGCTGAACAACCATGCCGGGGGTATTTTCCGCATAATCAACGGTCCCGCCGCCCAGCCAGAACTGGAGGAATATTTCGAAACCTCCCAAAGGCTCGACGCTTCCTTCCTTGCACAGGAACATGGTTTTGACTATTATCAGGTAGCGGAAGAAGAGGACTTAAAAGCTGTTTTAGAGGATTTCTACCTGCCTTCTGTTAAGCCTAAAATCCTGGAGATCAGCTCCGAAAGCAAGACCAACGCGCAGATCCTTACCGCCATCAAATCTACGGCAAGCAGGCTCTTGTAGTGATGCTTGAGCGGTAGAACCATTTTTAGAAAGGTGATGAGAAAAGGGCTTCTCTCCACCAGCTGCTGCACAACGGTTTAACAAGCTTATCGTTTAACTTACCATGAGGCTTTAAAAGCTAATTTGGAGCCCGGTATAAAGCAATTTGTTTTTTATTTAGTAGATTTCACAACAAATTCAAGAAGGCAACCATATGAAACCCAATTTATCAGAAAAAGAAATAGCCCCGCTAAAAAGCATTGAAGAATGGGAGGATGATCTCTTGGTTCGTTACCCGGAACCAAAATCCGCGGGGAAGAAGAAGGAAGAATACCGTAACTACGAAGATTCCGAAAGGGTAGATACAGTAAGGGAATTCTACCGGCTCAACCATACCTACCAAACCTATGCTTTTGTAAAGGCCAAGAGGGAAAATTTCCTCAAGTTTGACAAGCGGGAAATGTCCTTTTGGGATGCGATTGACTTCCTTAACACGTTGGTGGATGACTCCGATCCGGATACCAGCTTGGATCAACTGCAGCACCTGTTGCAGACATCCGAAGCCATTCGGGCGGATGGGCACCCCGATTGGTTTGTCCTGACAGGCTTTATGCACGATATGGGCAAAGTTTTGTGTCTATTTGGCGAACCACAGTGGGCCGTGGTGGGCGACACCTTTCCGGTAGGCTGTGCACATTCTGACAAGATTGTCTATCCCGAATTTT
>CAZHZP010000180.1:0-5586 GCA_964537165.1 uncultured Roseivirgaceae bacterium
TCGGGATCTATGAGCCAGGGGTTTTGCTTTATGCGCAGCCTTTCCCGGTAGAGGGTAGTTTCGAGCTCTTCCCGGAGCAGATCCACCTGGTCGCCGGTCACCGCAAGGATTTTTTCCTTGCTCTCCTGGGCTACCTTGTTGATAAATTCCTTCCGGTTTTTGCTCAGCTTTACGATAGGCCATTCATCTTTTTTGGGAAGAATGGGCTCGTATTGATGTTTGATATAGTCGTCAGTCAACGTGCAGGGGTCTTTAGCAGATCAAATATACAGAAAAAATTGTGCCGGGGAGCTAGCAGGCAGCCTTATGAGATTGCCTCAATTCGATATAGACGCTATGATAACCACTATCTGCTCCGGTCGCCCAGCTTTGGTCTTCGGTCTTCCTTATCCGCTAAAACTATTGTCGATGTGTTGGTCTTTGCTTTTAACCCCTTCAAATTCGAGGAATTGTTCCCAGAAAGGCTCTGTCGGTAAGCCGGCCCGTAGGAAGATTTTTTCCTTCTTTACCGGGTGCACAAAGATTAAATGAAAAGCATGTAGGTGAATGGAGGCATCCGGATTGGGTTTGGAAAATCCGTATTTGATATCCCCCCGGATCGGGCAACCGATCGAGGCGAGCTGTACCCTGATCTGGTGGGGCCTGCCGGTAACAGGGCGCACTTCCACCAGCCAATGATCATTTAGTTTCCCCAAACGCTTATAATGTAACTCGGCTTTTTGGCTGCCGGGCACTTCTTTATCGTAAGCGGTGACGATGTTCTTTTGCTCATCCTTCACGAGCCAGTGGGTCAGTTTGCCGATTTCTTCGGCAGGTCTTTTTTTCACGATCGCCCAATAGACCTTGTGTACCGCCCTGTTTCGGAATATTTCCATCATCCTTTCCAGCCCTTTAGAAGTCCTTGCGAATACCACCAGCCCGCTTACCGGCCTATCCAGGCGATGCACCGGGTGTAAGAATACGTCTCCCGGTTTGTCGTATTTGTGGGCGATGTAGTCTTTGCAGTAGTCGGTCAGGGTCTTGTCCTTGGTTTTATCGCCCTGCACCAGTATCCCCGCTGCTTTATTGACCACCAAAAGATGGTTGTCTTCATACACTACCGAAAAAGGCTTCTTCATGGTCTAATAGGATTTGCTGCAAAGGTAAGAAAAAGAGCGCCTACAAATTAGTTTATGACGGCAAAAGTGCAACGGGAGCACGATGCCCACGCGGCAGTTAGCCATGGATCATTGCTTGCAGGTAGGTTGTATGGGTTTGTCTTGCAGACGGAAATTCTTAACTTACCTCTTGCTTTATAAGGGTAACGTAGAAAATATGATAGAAATGGTCATCGGGGCACGGCAGGCTGCCATCGCCCCAGGGATGGAAGTACGCAGGATCCTTCCTTTCAGGCTTCGCCGGATGGTGGGTCCTTTTATCTTTATGGACCACGCCGGACCGGTGGAGCAGACAGGTTCTTCCATGGCCGAAATGGATGTGCTCCCTCATCCCCATATCGGCTTATCCACCGTCAGTTACCTGTTTAATGGCCAGGTTACTCATCAGGATAGCTTGGGGGTGAAGCAGGTGATCGTGCCGGGGGAAGTCAATTGGATGACAGCCGGCAAAGGAATTGCGCATTCAGAGCGGTTTGAGGATCCGGCCACTTTGGCTGGAAGTAAACTGGAAATGATCCAAACCTGGGTGGCCCTTCCGGAACAGGTGGAGGAATGTGATCCCGGTTTTTTTAATTATAAGCCCGACCAGCTGCCCGTCTATACCGACAAGGGCATTTGGATGAGAATGATCGCAGGGGATGCTTACGGGCTGAAGAGCGGCGTCAGGACGGATTCTCCCCTGTTTTACGTACACGTGGAGTTGGACAAAGATGCGGCTTTTACGCTTCCTACCGGACATACCGAAAGAGGTGTTTATGTGGCCAAAGGAACCGTCGAAATTGCCGGACACCTTTATACCACCGGCCAGATGTTGGTGTTTAAGAAAGAAGCCGAGCCGCTGATCATTGCGAAGGAAGCGACTACTTTGATGTTTTTGGGGGGAGAGCCCCTTGGGGAACGCTTTATCTGGTGGAACTTTGTCTCTTCCCGGAAAGAAAGAATAGAACAGGCCAAAGAAGATTGGAAGGCCGGAAGGATCCTGCTGCCGCCTACCGACAATGAGGAGTTTATCCCTTTGCCCGAAGACAAATCCAGACCGGCGGGGAGCCCATCGCCTCCCGCACTGTCGTAAATTGCTGATTTAAAATATTATTTGAACCAGGAATCAGAAAGATGTGAATTTGATAGGAGGAGCAAGAAGGTGGGGTGAACCCTTACTGCTCCTCCTGAAAAAGGTAGCTGAACATCAGCGGTTAACCATGTTGCCTTAGAACTCCGAAGTAAAATGAAAATCAATGTCAGGATAATTGTCCTGTACCATCTGTAACCATGCTCTGGTCTCCGCCATAAACACCAAATTGCCTTTGTTGTCCCTGGCGATGTGGCGGTTTTTGGAACGGACAAACTCGTCCAGTTGCTTTTTGTCCTTGCTGCTGATCCAACAAGCTTTGTACAGGTTCATCGGAGCGAATTCGACGGTGGCATTGTATTCGTTTTTCAGGCGAAACTGGATCACCTCAAACTGCAGCTGGCCTACCGTACCAATTACTTTCCTGGAACCCATCTCAAAGGTAAAAAGCTGGGCAACCCCTTCCTCCATCAGTTGCTTTAGACCCTTTTCCAGCTGTTTGGCTTTCATGGTGTCCTTGTTGATCACTTCCTTAAAGATCTCCGGCGAAAAGCTTGGGATGCCCTTAAAGCTGATGTTCTCACCTTCTGTCAGGGTGTCGCCGATTCGCAGGTTGCCGGTATCGTAAAGACCCACGATATCGCCAGGAAAGGCTTCATCGATACTCTCTTTGTCCTGGGCCATAAAAGACGTGATATTTGAAAAACGCAGCGGTTTGGTGCCCCTTACATGGTTATAAGGCCTATTCCTTTCAAATTTCCCTGAGCAGATCCTTAGAAAAGCAATGCGGTTACGGTGGTTGGGATCCATATTGGCGTGGATCTTAAATACAAAACCGCTGAACTTGTTTTCTTCGGGTTTGACTTCCCGTTCTTCCGCATTTCTGCTTTTCGGTGAAGGAGCGATATTGATAAAGGTGTCCAACATCTCCTGGATGCCAAAATTATTGACAGCAGAGCCGAAAAATACGGGCGCTACCTGGCCTTCCAGGTATTCTTTGGGATCAAAATCAGGATAAACCCCTTCAATCAATTCCACATCTTCCCTCAGCTGATTGGCATTATTGGTTCCGATGTGTTTCTCCAGCGCTTCATCGTTAAGATCAGCAATGGCGATCCTCTCCGCATTCAGTTTTCTTTGGGACGGGGTAAATAAGTTGAGAGACTTATTGTAAAGGTTGTATACTCCCTTAAAAGTCTTCCCCATGGAAATAGGCCAGGAGAGGGGCCTGACTTGGATGTTCAGTTTTCCTTCCACCTCATCCAGCAGATCATAAGGATCCCGGCCTTCGCGGTCTAGTTTATTGATGAAACAGATAACGGGGGTATTCCTCATCCGGCAAACCTCCATCAGCTTCTCGGTTTGGATTTCCACCCCTTTTACACAATCGATAACCAAAATAACCGAGTCCACCGCGGTCAGAGTCCTGTAGGTATCCTCTGCAAAGTCTTGGTGACCGGGAGTATCCAGAAGATTTATTTTCAACCCCTTGTATTCAAATCCCATAACAGAAGTCGCCACGGATATACCCCTCTGTTTTTCGATTTCCATCCAGTCCGACTTGGTCTGGGTATCGATCTTATTGGATTTTACCGCCCCTGCTGTTTTAATGGCGCCACCGAAAAGGAGCAATTTTTCTGTGAGTGTGGTTTTTCCCGCATCTGGGTGTGCAATAATGGCAAAGGTCCTTCTTTTCTGGATTTGTTGGGTAAGGTTCATTCTAGGAATTTTTTGGAGGGGCAAAGGTAAGGAATTGTCTTTAAAATGCTTAGGAGAATATAGGTTTCTCTATGAGATGCTGAATTTCATAGGCATTAACAATTAAATTAATTTGGATTTAATCTAATTAACACGAAATTTGCATTGTTATTTATAACTGATCTAAATAATGAAATCAAATTACCTGTTTTTATTGCCCCTTCTGTTGATCGCTTGCCAGCAGCCCAAAGAGAATACCGAAACTGTACAGGAACCATCCCGGCAACTCATTACTGCCGGCGGGACCATCACAGAAATCGTGCATGAACTGGGTTTTGGAGAAGAGATCATTGCCACCGATATCACGAGTACTTATCCCGCCACCATGCAGGAATTGCCGTCCATAGGCTATAGGAACCAGATCAAAGCAGAAGGCATCCTCTCGCTGGGTGCGAATGTGGTACTCGCTGAAGCGGATTATTTAAATCCGGAGGTGATTGAGCAGTTGAGATCGGCTCAGGTAGAGGTACGGCTATTCGACAAGCCGATGAAGGTGGCAGAGACCTACCAGCTTATCGACGATCTGAGCCAGTATTTGGAAGTGCCCGATAAAGGAAAGCAACTGAAAGAGGAACTGCAGCAAGACATCCGGGCATTGGAGTCTTACCGTTCCGCCCATCCCAAAAAAGCCAAGATAGCTTTTGTGATGGCCCGTGGACCTGAAACGGTTTTTTTGGCGGGTGAGGAAACCTTCGCGGAAGAACTGTTTGAGCTTGCCGGATTGGAAAATACCGCGGAGGGCTTCAAAGACTTCATCCCGCTGAGTCCGGAAGCTTTGATCAGCATGAATCCTGATTATCTCCTCCTGTTCGAGTCCGGCTTAGCCACTTTGGGGGGAAAGGACGGGGTCAGCAGCATCAAGGGGATTACCGAAACCACTGCTTACCGTGAAGGCAATATCATCTCCATGGATGGGCATTACATATCCGGTTTTGGTCCGCGGGTAGGTGAAGCAGCACTTGAACTGGCCAAAGCAATAAACGAAGACTAAATGCTAACACGCAGCCTGCAGAAGTCAAAGTTATACCTGTACGCCACGGTGTTGGGAGGACTAGGTGCCGGGTTGTTGGTGATCCTGGTCGTGTCCCTAAGCCAAGGGGCTTTCCATATCCCCGCCCAAACGGTTGCACGGATCTTCTTGGGGAAACTGGCCTTAGGTGAAGCAGACTATACTGTGCAGCAATACAATGTGCTATGGCAGATCCGCTTGCCTCGAATCTTACTGGCTATGATGGTCGGAGGCGCTTTGGGCATCGCCGGTGCGGCACTGCAAGGGCTCTTTAGAAACCCGTTGGTAGAGCCCGGTATCATTGGGGTTAGTAGTGGCGCAGCATTATTTGCGGTGATCTTTATTGTATTTGGTAGCCATCTAGGTTTTATTTTGGAGATCTTCGGCGCCTTTACCCTGCCCATTATGGCTTTTATTGGGGGATTGCTGAGTGTGTTTTTGGTGTACCAGTTGGCGAGTGGCCAGGGAAAAACCGACATCTCCCTATTGATATTGGCTGGCGTAGCCATTAATGCCTTGGCCGCTGCTATGATTGGCTTGGTGATTTTTTATGGGGATGATACCGCCATCCGGAATTATACCTTTTGGAGTCT
>CAZHZP010000181.1:0-5575 GCA_964537165.1 uncultured Roseivirgaceae bacterium
ATCCCTATCCCGCTTTGGTGCCGACCATGCCCTGGCTGGACCCCACCGCCCCTCCGGCACCCCGACTTACCCGGCTATCAGGAAGCCAAGGGGAAGGCATACAGTTGGAATGGGAGGACGGCATCCCCGATGATCAGGCTTATTATGTGATTTACCGGGCTAAAGGAGCTGAGCCCATCGATACAGACAATCCCCAACACATCTTGGCTATCGTCCCACGCCAACCGCAGGGTGTACAACAATGGACCGACCAGGGCGTGGAAAAAAGAACCCGCTATACCTATCACCTTACCGCCGTGGACAGGCTGCACAACGAAAGCGGGCCGAGCCCGGGCATCTCTATCAGAACCAGGGGGAGAAACGGCGCCATCCGCATCCAATAGCCGTAGAGGCGAGTTGCGGAGGACCAAATCCTTCGGCTAAATTTCTGTATATTTGATCCTGTCGTTCCCTGTTTGATGCCGATGGATACCATGACCACAAAACACCCCACAAAGCGGGTAGAGGATAAAAAGCTTTACGGGAGACTGGACGAGTACATCCAAACCGCCCTTTCCCAAAAGGCACTGAACCTATGCGGCGTAATGATCAAAGGCCATTCGGGTACGGGTAAGACTTTCTTTGTGGAAAGTTATCTCCAGCAGTTCGTCCCTGCCTATCCCCTGCTTATCGCACGGCACAATCCCCAGCAAGAGGCCATCCCCTATGCCGGCTTCCGTCATGGTATAGGCGACTTTATGAACAATGCCTTTCAGCATCTGGGAAAAGAAAAATATCAGCAACTCTCCTTCAGCCTCAAAAGCCGACTCGCCGATAATTTTCACTTGCTCTGTGACTATATCCCCGAGCTGGCCCTGTTGCTGGACAAGCACACGGAAGAGGCCACTCGAAGCAACCTACAACTCAAAAATCAGCTTTATCCGTCGTTCAAAGTCCTTTTCAGTACATTAAGCGAATTTTTCCAAAAGCCCATCCTCTTTTTCACCGATGACCTTCAGTTTATGGATGGGCCGGGCATGAACCTGCTAAAATATCTTTTGCTCCAGCTCGCCCCCCAGCAGCTTATCTGGATTGGCGCCTATCGTGAACCACAAAGAAATCTCTTCCCCATCAACCAGCTACTGGAGTCCCTCCACATGGACAAGAAGTATGTTGAGAATATTTCCCTCAAAGAATTTACCCTGGCCCAGGGCCAATTTTTCATGGAGCGCTGGCTGGGAGGCGCTTGTGCTCCCCGGCTGACAGAAATATGTCATCGGCTGAGTGAAGCCAACTCGTCCCAACTCCAGGTATTGCTGGAAAGCCTGAGGAAGGACCAGTTGATCTATCAAAATGGTGAAGGACTGTGGGAGGGGGATTATCCCCAAATCCTGAAGCAGTATCAGGGACAAAATGTGCCGCGCATCGTGCGGGAAAGAATGGATCAACTGACCAAGGAAACGCAGGAATTGCTTTACTTAATCGCCTGTATGGGTGGCTTTAACCGCAGGTTGCTTTTGGAGCATTTCGAGGGAAATGAGGAGCTTTTGGTTTTCTGCCTGCATACAGCCGGGCGAGCCGGACTCCTGGCTCCAGAGGAAAGCGGCTATCGCTTTTCCGAAAGCCATATCGGCGAGATGATCTACGAAGGAATGAGTCCCGGGCAAAAGTCCTCCTACCACTACCATATCGCCAAATTGCTCCAGCAAAGACCAGCAGGCCGCCTGGCATTCTCCAAGCAAATCATGATGACCGGACACTTTAACCAAGCTCTGGATCAGGTACGAAAAAACGGGGAACTGGAATTTTGTGCGGCTTCCAACTTCCAGGCCGGCAGCTTATACAAGCAAGACCAGGTATTTGACCAAGCCAAGATGTACTTCAAAATCAGCGGTGATCTGTATAAAGAATGTCCATGGGAAAAGGTGAAGGATAAGCTCTGGGAAGTCTATCTGGAAAGGGCCAAAGTTGAATATGCTCTAAGGGAATATGAATTGGCGGAAATCCATTTGGATTACCTGCTTGACCGATTTGGGGAGCCACTTTCCCGCACAGAGGCATTTGAACTAAAAATCGTCATCAATAGCCATCTGGGAAGGTACAGGAAAGTAGTGAGCATCCTGAAAGAAAGCCTCTCCGAACTTGGCCTTGAGCCCCCATGGGAAGACGCTTTTTTACAGCAGTAGATTGATCGCCTCAAATTACAATCCCCCCCCGGGGACCCCCAAACGGCGCGCCACACTTCTCTGGAAGCGCAACAGGCTATCCTAAAATTGCTATCGGTAGGCGGAATGGGTTTACACCACACCTCCGATATCCTGATGACCTGGGCTGCTTTGCAGATTATCACACGTTCCAGAACTGTACAATCGCCTGTCCGCGCACTGGGCTATGTTAGCTACGGCAGGATGCATATCATCTCGGGGGACATACAGCAGGGGGTGGAACTGGGCCGGGCCGGCTTGGATTATACCGTAGCCCAGCAGGACCGGCAGTACCGCTGTAGGGTTTTTGGGGTTTTTGCCTTTTACATCCAGCCTTGGCAAAACGCCTTTTTGGCCAGTATGCCCTTACTCGAGGAAGGAATGCGTGCGGGGCGGGAAACGGGTGATCTTATTGGACTTTACATCCTGAAGACCCACCAGTTTAACCTCCATTTTATTTCGGGGGCAAACATGGAAGAATTGCTCCAATATGATTTTGAGGAGTTTTACCCCGGGCGGGAGCTGACCTACTATATCACCCATTACCAAAAAAGCCTGATCCGCTTTCTCACGGGTGACACGGCGGCCTTCTCGATACCTCGTTCACAGACGGCTACCCTTGCCGCCAACCTGACCATACAGGAGGAAAAATTCTACCGCAACCATGTATGGGCGAGGTATTATTTCCTGTTTGGCTATTATGAGCTGGCGATGCGGTACGGCAAAGATGCCCATCAAAACAAAAAGCTTCAGGAAGGCTCGCCACTGGTGCCGGCGAATCTTCAGATCATTTTCCTCTCCATCACCCAAAACTGGCACAACTGGCCTCCGTCGATGCGCGTCCCTCTGCTCCAAGAGCTGCGGGAGATGTTAACCCAGATGGAAATGTGGCGTGCCCATGCCCCGGTCAATTACCTGGCGGTGCTGGATCTCTTTTATGCCGAATGGTATCGCATCCAGGGGGAAGCAGGCGGACAAATAGAAGCCTCCTACTCCGACAGCCTGGCCCATGCGGGAACCAACATCTACCTGAAAGCCCTAACCCATGAGGTCTCCGCCCGCTATTACCTGGGCGAACCGGCCCAAGTCGAAAAAGCCCAGATCCATCTTGTCCAAGCCATCCGGGAGTACCGTCGATGGGGAGGAATGGCAAAGGCACAACAGCTGTCACAGCAATACCATTTTTTACTCAAGGAAAACCCGTCCCAAAAACAGGAGCCGGATATAGAAATGTTGTTGCGGGAATTGAGCGGTGACTTGGACTTCCGTTCCTTGCTGCAAAAACTCATGACCCTGCTCCTGCGGGTTTCCGGATCTACCCGGGTGGCGATCGAATGGATAGAGCATGCCGGGGAAGCTAAAGGCAGGGAAGTGATGGATCTTCTCAGCTCTCCAACAGAACGGGCTATTCCGACCGGCCTCATGGTCATGGCACAGCGGGCACAGGAGCTGATGGTCGCCAATGACCTGAAGGAAAAAAGCCTGCTGTCGGAAGTCACTTTATTAGAGGAACAGGGTGTGGAGTCCTTTGTAATCTTGCCCATTACCCTAAGCGATAGCTATTCCATGACCATATACCTGGAGAATAGTTTCGAGGCGAATGGCTTTCAAAAGGAGCAAATGAAGTGGATCCGCATCACCGCCAACCAAGGCGCCGTGGTCATCGAAAATGCGAGAACACATGAAAAGACAGTGAAGCTAAATGAAAAGATCCAGCAGGAGATGGCGGAAAAACAACAGCTCGCTTCACAGATCGAAGCCCAAAAAGACGCCCATTTAAGACAGCTGATCGATACGCAGGAAAGCGAGAGAAACAGAATAGCAGGGGATTTGCATGATAGCCTGGGTTCCCTCTTATCCGGCATCAAACTACGCCTCAATGGACTGAAAAAAACATCAGCCCGGAGCCAGCCTGAAGAAGAGCCGCTGTACCGGGAGATGCTTTCCCAGCTGGACGAAGCGGTAGAAGAAGTCCGTCGGATCGCCCACAACATGTCGCCGGTTTCCCTCCGCAGATTTGGCCTGCAAAAAACCCTCCACGCATTGATTGAGCAGATCAACTCCAGCAACCGAATCGATGCATCCCTCCAGTTGCTTGGCCTGGAAAACAGGTTGCCCGAACAAATGGAACTTACGGTTTATCGGATTTGCCAGGAACTGGTACAAAACGTTCTCAAACATGCTGCATGTAGCCAGCTGCACCTACAGATTATCCTTCATCCGGACATGCTCAATATTCTGGTTGAAGATAACGGGCTGGGAATGGATATCAATCAGGTGAAGCCCGGTTTCGGCTTTGCGTCAATTCAGGCCAAAGTCAAATTGCTTCAAGGCAATTTTAGCATCGAAAGCCAACCCGACAAGGGCTGTACAGCCATTGTGGATATTCCATTTGGTGCTGTTTAGGACGGAAGAGAGCAACGAAGAGATGGGCATAACGGCGTCTCTTCCATCCCTAACCACTGGAACGTTAGTGGTCAAATAAATATTTCTGCAACAAAGCTTTGCCCTGCTTAATCGCGTCCCTTCCTGATGACTCAATGCCATACCAGCCCTTGTAGCCCGAATCCCTGGCCAATCTGATCATCTTGGCAGTCAGCTCTTCTGTCGGCTGGTTCCTATAGGACATCCCTCCGGCATAGGGCAGGGTCTTGAGCAGGTAATCGTAGTTGTCAAAGTCATCCGCCGGCTCCCTCCAGTCCGGATAGGTACCGAAATAAAGGTTATCCACTGCCTTCATCAAGTCTACCGTCCAATCCGCATTGTTGGACAGCCCGCCGTGGTTCTCGATAAGCACACTTACCTTGGCCGGCATGGCATATTCCAGCAGCATATTATAGGATTCAACACCCCATTTGAGGGCTTCTGCCGGATCAGCTCCTTTGGGACCTGTACAGTTAGTCCTTATCGCGTGACATCCCAGGTAATGAGCGACATCGATCCATTTTCTGTGGTTCGTAGCAAACTGCTCGCGTTCCTTCCTGGTTCCCGATGCGCCCTCTCCTTCGCTATCTACCATGATCAAAACCATGGATACGCCATGGCTATCGGCGTTTCTTTTTAGCTGGTTGAGATAACTCATGGTGGGCACTTCGAAGAGCGTGTTGACAAATTCTATCCCGTTGATGTCAAAGTCTTCCCGGGCGACTTTAGGAAAATCCAAGGTTTTCCAGACGCCTTTCCGCACTTCATCTACCAGAGCCCATTGGGCAATGGAAATGTCATCCTTGGTCATGCGGGGTGTCGCCTTTGCTTCATCCAATCCCATGATGGAAGGGGCGACCACGCCGGCCGCTCCCAATAGCAGGGATTTTTCCATAAACTTTCTTCTATCCATAGTGAATGCTATTTTCCTCTTTCAATATGCAACATTTCTGATCGCTAAATAAATA